>JBLFWU010000018.1:0-48658 GCA_047610985.1 Nitrospinales bacterium
AGGAATGGCACGATCGCTAAAAAAAGGTCCGTTTGTTGATTCGCATCTGATGGATCGAATTGAGGAGATGAACCGCAAGAATGAAAAGAAGATTTTCAAAACGTGGTCGCGTCGCTCCACTATCACGCCAGATTTTGTCGGACATACTATATCTGTTTACAATGGGAAAAAGTTCTTCCCGGTTTTTGTAACGGAAAATATGGTTGGGCATAAACTGGGTGAATTTTCTCCTACGCGGACATTCAGGTCGCACGGTGGAAAAACTAAGAAAGCAGTAACCAAGTAAGCTAGGGTTGTCCTGGTGAAATCAAATTTATCACAAGTTAAGAGGGGAGTAACCTCGCTTGCGAATTAGAGAGACTGAAAAATCATGGAAGTAAAAGCCCTGCTCAGGCATACGCGAACAGCACCTCGTAAGGCGAGGTTGGTTGCAGATTTGATTCGCGGGAAAAATGTTACTGATGCGATTAATATTTTACAGTTCACACGTAAAAGAGCGGCAGATGTGTTTCAGAAATTATTGAAGTCTGCTATTGCCAACGCAGAGGAGAATCATAAGGTTCTCGATGTGGAAGACTTGGTGGTTAAAAATGTGAGGGTCGATGAAGGGGTTACTTGGAAGCGTAATATGCCGCGCGCCCGAGGTACGTCGACAATGATTCAGAAAAAGACCAGCCACATCACTTTGGTGTTGGAAGAAAAAGAATCTTAAGGAGAAAAAAGTGGGTCAAAAAGTTCATCCCTATGGTTTTCGGTTGGGGTTCAATAAGACATGGATTTCTAATTGGTATGCGCGTAAAGACTATTCTGCGCAGCTGGTAGAGGACATTGGTCTTAGGAAGTATATATTTAAAACGTTGGCGCATGCAGGGATTTCCAAGGTGGAAATTGAGCGATCTGCGAATCGAGTGCGGGTAAATATCCACACGGCGCGTCCTGGAATCATTATTGGTAAAAAAGGAATGGAAGTAGATCGACTTAAGGTGGATCTGCAGAAGATGATGGCCGGAAAGCAGGTCAATCTCAATATCAAAGAAGTGCGCCGTGCAGAATTGGATGCAACTTTGATAGGTCAGAATATAGCTCTGCAATTGGAGAAACGGGTATCTTTTCGACGCGCGATGAAAAAGAGTGTTGTTTCGGCGCTTCGATTCGGAGCCAAGGGAATTAAGGTGCGAGTTTCTGGGAGATTGGGTGGTGCAGAAATAGCCCGTAGCGAATGGTATCGAGAAGGTCGGGTGCCTCTGCATACTCTTAGGGCAGATATTGATTATGGAACAGCTGTTTCCAATACTACTTTTGGAATCATAGGTGTGAAAGTTTGGGTTTATAATGGGGAGCTTCTCCCGAATAAGAAAATTGAAAAGCCAGAAGGTTTTGGATCGCGGCCTTCATCGGCAGGGCAATCAGCTAAAAAGTAAAAATAAAAGTAAAATCGTTTATTTGGAGATAATGCGTCATGTTGATGCCCAAAAGGGTTAAGTATAGAAAACGCCATAAAGGCAGAATGCGCGGAACAGCTTACCGTGGCGGAACGCTGAGTTTTGGTACCTTTGGATTGCAGGCTTTGGAGTGTGGGCGCATCTCCAACCGGCAGATTGAAGCAGCGAGAATAGCAATGACACGGCATGTTAAGCGTGGAGGGAAGATATGGCTTAGAATATTTCCGGACAAGCCTGTTTCGAAGAAACCATTGGAAACTAGGATGGGTAAGGGTAAAGGCAATCCGGAATTTTGGGTCGCGGTAGTAAAGCCTGGGCGTATGCTCTATGAGATGGAAGGTGTCCCTGAGGAAGTTGCAAAAGAAGCATTTCGACTTGCGGCTCATAAGCTATCGGTGGCAACCCGATTTGTTGCGAAATAATTGAACGGAAAATAGGTAATGAAAGCACAAGAAATTAGAGATCTTTCAGAGAAAGAGCGGCAGAATAAGGTGACGGACCTAGGGCAAGAAATATTTAACCTAAGGTTTCAGTTGGCGACAGGTAAAATTGAAAATCCTAGCCGCTTGAAAAGTCTTCGTCGGGATGTCGCGAGAATTAAAACTATACAGCAGCAAGCGAAGGGTGATTCTCCGCAACCTGTAGAAGAAGCAAATAAAGAAAAAAAATAACGTAATTAGGGTGGAAGGTTGTCGCCTGATAATTAACTGAATAGGATATTCCTTTGGAAAAGACTACAAAAAGAAAAGATCTGCAAGGCTTGGTTGTCAGTAACAAGATGAACAAGACCGTGGTCGTACAAGTGGAGCGAAAGTTTGCTCATCCAAAATTCAAGAAAGTGGTTAAAAGTACTCGTAAATACAAAGCGCATGACGAGGAAAATGAATGCAACCCTGGGGACTTTGTCACCATAGGTGAGACGCGGCCGTTGAGTAAGACCAAGCGTTGGCGGTTGCTGGGAATTATTAAAAAAGGTGTAGTTGAAGAGGGTAACGCGTCATGATTCAGTTGAGAACTGTTTTAGAGGTTGCAGATAATTCTGGAGCAAAAGTCGTCCAGTGTATTAAGGTGCTGGGAGGATCTCGCCGTCGCTATGCGCGGATAGGAGATGTGATCGTTGTTGCTGTTAAAGAAGTTGACCCTCAGAGTACTTTGAAGAAGGGTGAAGTGAAAAAAGCAGTAGTTGTTCGCACTCGTAAAGAAATTCGTAGATCCAATGGAACCTACATCAAATTTGATAGTAATGCGGCGGTTTTGATTGGAGATGGTAAAGACCCTGTGGGTACAAGGATTTTTGGGCCTGTTGGTCGGGAATTACGTGCCAAGAAATATATGAAAATACTATCGCTTGCTCCGGAGGTGCTGTAGTGAAAAATACATCCTACAAATTGCATCTGAAGAAAGACGATATCGTTCAGGTTATTGCCGGAAAAGAAAAAGGCAAAAAAGGTAAGATTCTGGCGATCTTTCCGGCGAGGGAGCGTCTGTCTGTTGAGAAGTTAAATATGGTCAAGCGGCATACGAAGGGAGATGGTAAATCCAAGCAATCCGCTATCGTGGAAAAAGAAGGGACAATCCATATCTCTAATGTATTGCTGGTGAGTGACAAGGTTGGAAAAGGTGTTCGAACAAAATTAAAAAAACTGGCCGATGGCAAGCGGGTTCGCGTTTGTTCAAAGACCGGCGATGTGTTGGATAAGGTGTAAAAATGCCCAATTTTAAAAAAGTTTATAACGAAAAACATAAAGCGGCTATCCAGAAAGATCTTGGTTTGGCGAATGTGATGGAAATTCCCAAGATGGAAAAGATCACCATTAACATGGGGCTGGGTGAAGCATTGCAGAACTCCAAGCTGATAGAGTCGGGAGTCGAGCAATTGAAGATTATTTCAGGCCAAATGCCGGTGGTAACTAAGGCAAAGAAATCTATCTCCAACTTTAAGTTGAGAGAAGGAGTTCCGATTGGTGTGAAGGTGACTATGCGCGGAAACAGGATGTATGAGTTTTGGGAGCGGCTAGTATGTTTTGCGCTTCCTAGGGTACGCGATTTTAAGGGATTACCGCCGAAAGCATTTGATGGGCGCGGTAATTATACGATTGGTTTAAAAGAGCAGTTGATTTTTCCTGAAATCGATTTCGATAAAGTTGAGAAGGTTAAGGGAATGAATATTACAATCACAACCTCTGCTAAAAATGACGAACAGGGTAGATGTTTGCTGACTCATATGGGGCTTCCCCTAAGAAAGTAAGGTATGGCAAGAAAATCATTAGTTGCAAAGCAAAAAAGAGTTCCAAAGTTTACAGTGCGCGGATACAGTCGATGTAATATCTGTGGTCGACCACGGGCATTCCTGAGAAAATTCGGAATGTGTCGAATTTGTTTTCGTGAGAGAGCATTGCGTGGTGAGATTCCTGGTGTGACGAAGTCCAGCTGGTAGTTGGTTTTGGTGGGTAGATTTATTCTCTCACATGTTAATTTTTTTAGATAAAATTTATACCCTGTCTGTTTGCAGCGGGGTTGTTGAGTTAATTTTTTTTGGAGTATCCTTGTAATATGATGACCGATCCTATAGCCGATTTGTTCACCCGTATCCGAAATGGGCAAATGGTGCGACACACGAGAGTGGATATTCCGGGTTCTAAAATGAAAAGTCGGATTGTAGAAATTTTGAGAGATCAGGGTTATATCAAAAATTTCCGCCTTTACGAGGATGGTAAGCAAGGGGTTCTCCGAGTTTATTTGAAATATCATAATGAAGAGCCTGTTATACGTGGGATTAGAAGGATCAGTACGCCGGGACGAAGGCAATATGTGAACCGCGATACCATTCCTAAGGTTTTGAACGGATTGGGAGTAGCTATTGTATCGACGTCATCGGGAGTTTTCACTGACGAGCAATGTCGGGAAAAAGGTGTTGGCGGGGAAGTCCTCGGGCACATCTGGTAAATATTTAATTTTCCTGCGAATGGAAAGTCATTAATGCCCGGGATAATTGCCGGGAGTTACGGAAAAAAGAAATGTCTCGAATAGGAAGAAAACCAGTTCCAGTGCCCTCAGGGGTGGAATTTAAGATTAGCGGCACAAAGGTTGACGTTAAAGGGCCGAAGGGTCAGTTATGTCGCGATTTGCATCCGAATATGAAAATTGAGTTTAAGGATAATGAAGTGACGGTAACGCGTCCGAGCGATGGTAGGTTGGATCGCTCTCTTCATGGGCTCACTCGAACCTTGATAAGCAATATGGTGCTGGGGGTTACGGATGGTTACTCCAAGCAACTGAATATTGTAGGTGTCGGTTATAAGGTTGCCTTGAAGGGTAAAGATCTTGTCCTTAACTTAGGGCATTCGCATCCTATTGATTACCCGGCTCCGAAGGGAATTGAATTTGAAGTAGATAGTAAAAAGAACACCATTATTATTAAGGGTTCTAATAAAGAAGTGGTGGGTCAAACGGCAGCTGAGATTCGCGGTTTTCGACCTCCAGAACCATATAAGGGTAAAGGTGTCATGTACTCAACAGAGAAAATTAAGCGCAAAGCCGGTAAGGCTGCGGTAGGAAAAGGAAAGTAAAATGAAAACTATGGAACGTGAACGTCTACGATTAGCTAGGAAAAAAAGAGTCAAGTTAAAGGTGCAGAGGCAAAATAGCCGGCCTAGGTTGACCGTTTTTCGCAGTAGCAAGCATATTTATGCTCAAATTGTAGATGATAAAGAGGGTAAAACTCTAGTTTCCGGCTCGTCTATGACGAAGGGATTCAAGGAGCAGTTGAAAAATGGCGGTAACTTGAAAGCGGCAGCATTAGTCGGTGCTATGATTGGTGAACAGGCCGCTGCAAAAGGTATTAAAGAAATTTATTGCGATAGAAATGGTTTTCATTATTCAGGACGAGTTAAAGCTCTTGCCGATGCGGTACGGGAAAAAGGAATTAAATTTTAATCCAAAAGCATCTCTAAAAATTTACAAGATTATAATATTAATAGAGATACTCTAAACAAAACTAGGAGGAAGGCTTGCGACAGAAGCAACCGGAAAACCCAACAGATTTTGTTGATAAAGTGGTAAAGATCAACCGTGTAGCCAAGGTTGTAAAAGGTGGTCGTCGGTTCAGCTTCAGCGCATTAGTCGTGGTCGGTAATCGTGATGGCAAGGTGGGCTGGGGTTTGGGGAAAGCCAATGAGGTCCCTGAGGCCATTCGTAAAGGGGTTGAGAAGGCTAAGAAAAGTTTGGTCGAGATCAGCCTGGAAGGCTCTTCCATTCCGCATGCAGTAATTGGTGCGTATGGTGCAGGGAGGGTTATGTTGAAACCGGCATCACGAGGAACTGGATTAATTGCAGGTGGTGCAGTTCGCGCTGTATTAGAGGCGGCAGGTGTTCGCGATATTCTCACGAAATGTCTACGCACGAATAATCCGCACAATGTTGTTAAAGCTACGATTCAAGGATTAATGGACCTCCGCAGTGCGAAAGATTGTGCGCGTGCGAGAGGAAAACAAGTAGGCTGATTGAGGAAAAAGAATGTTGCAATTATCTAATTTAAAAGGCCCCGCTGGCGGCAGGAAAAATCGAAAGCGTGTGGGTCGAGGGATTGGTTCGGGAACCGGCAAGACTTCTGGCAAAGGCCAGAAAGGGCAGAACAGTCGTTCGGGCGGAGGAGTTCGTCCTTGGTTTGAGGGCGGGCAAATGCCGCTACACCGAAGATTGCCTAAGCGTGGTTTTACGAATATATTCAAAATATATTATGAGCTGGTGAATGTTGAGCAGTTAGCTCGATGTGCTGGTATTGATCCTATTACTCCTGAAGTTATGAAGGAAAAGGGTTTGATAAAAAAAATCGGAGCTGTAAAAATCCTCGGTAATGGCGAATTAAAAGAATCGCTCAACGTACATGCGCATAAGTTCAGCGGATCGGCTCAAGCTAAAATTGAGAAGTCCGGGGGAAAGGTTGTAACACTATAAATGGCTGCAGAAAGCTTCGGCAATATATTTCGGGTTCCTGAACTTAAAAAGAAAATTCTTTTTACGTTAGCACTTTTGGTGGTCTATCGGATTGGGGCGCATATTCCAACTCCGGGAATCAACTCTGTGGCATTGGCAGAGTTATTTGCCCGAGCGCAGGGCACTATTCTTGGTTTTTTTGATATGTTCTCCGGCGGGGCTTTGAGCCGGTTGACTATATTTGCATTGGGCATCATGCCTTATATCAGCGCGTCTATTATTTTGCAGCTGATGACCATTGTCTCACCTTACCTTGCGCGGTTGAAAAAAGAAGGTGAGCAGGGGCAAAAGAAGATCACACAATACACTCGTTATGGAACAGTGTTATTGAGCACGATTCAGGGGTCAGGAATTGCGGTAGGATTGGAAGCGATGAAGAGTCCTGGAGGTATCCCTATTGTGCCGGAACCGGGGTGGTCGTTCAGGCTTATGACAGTTCTCACTTTGACCGCCGGTACTTCTTTTCTAATGTGGTTGGGGGAGCAGATCACAGAACGGGGAATTGGTAATGGTATTTCCCTGATTATTTTTTCCGGAATTGTTGCGGGAACGCCAGCAGCAATTTTTCAGTCGTTAGATTTGATGGGTACAGGTGAAATGTCTGTGCTGGTCATGTTTTTTCTTCTTGTTCTAATGATCGTGGTGGTGGGTGCCATTGTGTTCACGGAAGGAGGGCAGAGACGGATACCGATCCAGTATGCGAAGCGGGTAGTGGGTCGAAAAATGATGGGTGGGCAGTCTACGCATTTGCCTTTGAAGGTGAATACGTCGGGTGTAATACCGCCAATTTTTGCATCTTCTATCATAATGTTTCCGGCGACAATTGCACAATTTATAAGTCATCCCTGGATGCAAACGGTTTCAGCTATGCTGACACCTGGGACGATTGTTTATAGTTTGATTTTTATCGGTGCAATATTCTTCTTTTGTTATTTTTATACGGCGGTTATTTTCAACCCCGTAGATGTTGCTGACAATATGAAAAAGCACGGCGGTTATGTGCCAGGAATTAGACCGGGAAAGAAAACTTCAGAATATATTGATACGATTCTCTCAAGGCTTACGTTTTATGGTGGATTGTATTTATCTTTAGTCTGTATTTTGCCAGATTATTTGATAAAATACTTTAATATCCCGTTTTACTTTGGTGGAACAAGCTTATTGATTGTCGTGGGTGTGTCTTTGGATACTATGCAGCAAATTGAGTCCCATTTAGTTATGAGAAATTATGACGGTTTTGTTAAAAAGGGGCGTTTAAAAAGCCGAAGAGGATGATTGATGAGATTGATTCTTTTGGGGCCACCCGGTGCCGGCAAAGGTACTCAGGCAAAAATGCTGAAAGAAAAATTTAAGATACCTCAAATTTCCACTGGCGATATTCTAAGGCAAGCAGTTAAAAATAATACAGAGCTTGGTGCACGTGCGAAAATAGTTATGGATGCGGGACAGTTAGTTCCTGATGATGTAGTTATTGATCTGATAAAAGAGCGTATCAGGCAAGCGGATTGTAAAGCCGGATTTATTCTAGATGGGTTTCCTAGGAATATTGCACAAGCAGAAAAACTTACGGAAACTTTGATTGAAATGAGGCTGAAGGTCGATAAAGTGATCGACTTGGAAGTAAATGCCGAAGTGGTAGTCAACCGTTTAACCGGGCGAAGCACTTGTCCAGACTGCGGAACTATGTTTCATCATTTATCTCGCCCCCCAAAGGTTTCGGGTGTTTGTGATGGGTGCGGTGGAAAATTGGAACAGAGGCAAGACGATAATAGAGACACGATACACGAAAGGTTGAAGGTATATATGGAGTCAACCGCTCCTCTAAAAGAATTTTATAAAAAACAGGGGAACTTGAAAATGGTTAATGCGAAGGGCTCAGTGGAAGAAATATTTTCCAATGTATGCGAAATTATAGATGTCTAAAGAAGAATCCATAGAAGTAGAGGGCACTATTTTGGAACCGTTGCCTAACGCAATGTTTCGAGTCGAGCTGGAAAACGGGCATAAAGTATTGGCTCATATTTCAGGAAAGATGCGGATGCATTTTATTCGTATTCTTTCTGGAGATAAGGTGAAAGTTCAGCTCTCACCCTATGATCTGACACGCGGCCGAATTACCTATCGATATAAATAAGAGGGAAGAACCATGAAAGTAAGAAGCTCGGTCAAACCGATTTGCATGAAATGTAAAGTGATTCGCCGCCGCGGTGTTGTGCGGGTGATTTGCGAAAATCCAAAACACAAGCAGCGACAAGGATAAAGGAGAAACAGTGGCACGAATAGCAGGTGTTGATATTCCAAAAGATAAACCGGCTTGGATCGCTTTGACTTACATCTATGGGGTGGGAAGGACATCATCGCATGCGATTCTCAAAAAAGCTGAGGTAGGTGAAGAAGTGAGGATGAAGGATCTAACAGAAGAAGAGATCACCCGCATCCGAAGTGTTATTGACAAAGATTACGAAGTTGAAGGTGACCTTAGGCGTAATGTCACTATGAATATAAAGCGTTTGATGGATATCAGTTCTTATCGTGGCCTGCGGCATCGTAGAGGTTTGCCTGTTCGTGGACAGAGAACTCATACCAATGCGAGAACAAGAAAAGGCCCTAAGAAAACAGTCGGTGCTCGTGCTAAAAAATAAAGATGCTTTAAATATTAGAGATTCTCATAAAAAAGATCTGGAGAAATTAAATTAATGGATAAGAAATCCAAAAGCGGTAAGAAAAAACAAAAAACAGCTCCGGAAGTGGGAATAGCTCATATCCGCGCGACGTTTAACAACACCATCATCACAATTTCGGATATGTCGGGTAATGTGGTGTCTTGGTCGAGTGCTGGAGCACAGGGTTTTAAGGGTTCTAGAAAAAGCACCCCCTTCGCCGCTCAGGTAGCCGCAGATAAGGCAGCCGTAAAAGCCAAGGATATGGGGATGAAAAAGCTTGAAGTTCATGTGAAAGGTCCAGGTTCAGGACGTGAGTCTGCAATCCGTTCATTGCAAGCGGCTGGAATGGAAATTCTTGTCATTAGAGACAGAACCCCTATTCCGCATAATGGTTGTCGTCCAAGAAAGCGACGAAGAGTTTAATGAGGGGTTCTAATTGTTCAATAATTTTCTCTGATACAACGCAGATTTATTGTGAAAGTGTCTTGCAGTCAATAGCAATATTTGGAGAGACAAAAATGTTTAAACCTGAAAGGAGAAGCTGAATTTGGCCAGGTATCGAGGTTCTGTTTGTCGACTATGTCGGCGAGAAGGAATAAAACTGTATCTAAAAGGTTCCCGTTGCGAGACGGCAAAATGCGCTATTGAAAAAAGGGCTTATCCTCCTGGACAGCATGGTCAGGGGCGCACTAAATTCTCGGAATACGGGGTTCAGCTTCGTGAAAAGCAAAAAGTAAAGCGTATTTACGGTGTATTGGAAAAACCCTTCCGCAACTACTTTTTTGCGGCAAATAAGAAAAAAGGTGCTACCGGTGAGAACCTTTTGCAGAACTTAGAATTAAGGTTCGATAATGTTGTGTATCGAATGGGACTTGCACCATCCAGAAATGCAGCCCGTCAGTTGGTTCGACATAGACATTTTACGGTGAATGGAAAAAAAATGGATGTACCTTCCTATATTCTTAAGCAGGGAGATACCATTGCACCAAATCCGAACAAAAGTAAAAAGAAGCCAGTTAATATGGCTATAGAAAATATTAAAAATAAAACCCTGCCGGAATGGCTTACATTTGATGCCGATAGCAAGCAGGGTGTTGTTCAGGCAATGCCTGCAAGAGAAGATGTTGCGATGCCAATTGAGGAACAGTTGATCGTTGAGCTCTACTCACGATAAAAGGTTATTCGCTAAATAATTAACAATTGATAAGACCCGAATTTAGGGGTCGGAGGCTACATGTTCACAGCCCAGGGAATCGTTAAACCAAAACGATTAGAATTTGATAAACAAAACAGATCTGAATATTACGGCAAACTGAGTGCCGGTCCGTTCGAACGGGGATTTGGTGTAACCATTGGAAACTCATTGCGCAGAATGTTGCTTTCTTCTATCGAAGGGGCCGCTGTTGTCGCCGTTAAGTTTGAGGGTATTTTTCATGAATTTTCCTCGATTCCAGGTGTAATGGAGGATGTGACAGAGATCATTCTCAATATTAAGCAGTTGAATCTTAAGTTGAACGGTGAAGCAGACTCAAAACGTATATTTATCAAGGCAAACGATGCTGGTACAGTTTGCGCAAAAGATATTGTTGCTGATCCAGATGTAGAAATATTGAATCCAGATCATGTAATTCTCACCATCGACCAGAGCGCAAAAGTAGATGTAGAGTTGATCGTGAGAAAAGGTCGCGGATATGTGCCAGCGGATAAGCATGTGATTGAAAATGAATCTGTACAAATGATTCCGATAGACTCTAGCTTCTCGCCCATCGAAAAAATTTCCTACCATGTAGAAAATACAAGGGTAGGTCAGTCCAGTGATTACGATTCCTTGGTAATGGAATTATGGACGAATGGTGGCATTACTCCTGAAGATGCATTAGCGCATGCGGCAAAAATTGTCAAAGACCATATGCAAATTTTTATCAACTTCGATGAAGAGCCAGAACCGGTAATGCCTCAGGTTGATGAGAAAAAACAGAAGATGCTGGGTAATATGGCAAAATGTGTTGAAGAGCTTGAGCTTTCTGTGCGTTCCTACAATTGTTTGAAGAATGCTAACATCCAGACCATTGCTGAGTTGGTGACAAAAACAGATGGTGAAATGCTCAAAACGAGAAACTTTGGTAGAAAATCACTGAATGAAATTAAAGAGATTCTCGAAGAAATGGGCCTCCACTTGGGAATGAAAGTGGAAGAAGAAGATTTAAAGCAAATCATTCAAGCGCAGAAGAAAAAAGAAACGGAAACAGAAGTCGAACAATAAGGATTTACTAAGGAGTAATACCAGCAATGCGGCATTTGAAAGCAGGTAGGAAATTAGGCAGAACATCCGCACACCGGAAAGCGCTTTTTCGAAATCTCGTTGGTGCATTGATATTGAGAGAGCGAATTAGCACCACACTGGCTAAAGCAAAAGAGTTGCGCGGAAAAGTGGAAAAGACAATTACCCTGGGTAAAAAAGGGACACTTCACGCAAGACGGCAGGCTTTCAAGCTGGCACCGCAAAAAGAAACTGTGCAAAAGGTATTTGGTCCTTTGGCAGAGCGTTATGCTAAACGGCCTGGCGGTTACACCCGCATTATTAAAATAGGCCCGCGCAAAGGGGACAATGCCCCTATGGTATTTATTGAACTAGTAGACAGAGAGGGTGATACACCTGCTCCAGAAAAAGGAAAAAGCGCAGCGAAAAAAGAAGCTCCTAAAACTGCAGTAAAAAAAGAAGCAACGCCGAAATCGGCTGATAAAAAACCAGCTGCAAAAAAAGAAACCGAAAACGAAAAAGACGCAAAAAATAAAGACGAGCCGAAAAAAGCTGCCGACAAAGATAAGTAATGTAAAAAGTAATACCCCTTATCTTTTATCAAAGGCAGTTCGGCCCCACCCCTGTTGGTCCGTGTTTAAACCTGAAGTTGGTGTTCTCCTTTATATAAATTAATAAATCATCGTAGCTTTTGAAGTGTTCTGTGAAGCCGTAATCATCACCCGTATATTCACAGGACTCGGTACTATGCTCGCGGCACATATAAGGCCGGTGGTCATAGATTGCACATTTATTGTCGGGCATTAAAAAATTGCACCGATTATGAATCATGATGAACCAGTCTTTCCTGTAAATATAGATCGATGTATTCTCGTGTGCAATCTTCCATAGCAGGCTGTCATAATCGCGCCGGTCTTCGGGTTCATCTATTCCAAAGGCGAAATAATTACAGCAATAGGCTGGAAGACATTTTTCGCATTGATGGGTGTCGTCTTTTGTACTTTTTATGTTTGCCATGAAAAATCCTTACGAGTTCAAAGAATAATAGGTATGGAAGTTGGAACAGAGGCTATTTTGCCTACCTAAAATTTAGGAGTCAACCCTCTAGAGAAGGAAGTAATGTTGGCGACCCATAGTTAAAGCAAAATTTTATGTTCTAAGGGGATGAATTTTTAACGACGTACCGAGGAGGATAAAGAGGTTGACAAATGGGAAATAACTTAATAAAGTAAGTGAGCTCCGAAAGCTCCCAAACATAATCCCAAATAAATCCAAACACATATCACCTTGTTTTTTCCGCGCTTTCGCCGTTAATTAATTACTGAACTACCAAATTTAATTCTTGAAGAATCCCATATACTAGATATTCCATTTCTACTCTCACCTCAAAGAAGCCACAAACCATGACCCAAATGAATATCGAAGAACTTAAGTCTAAAACTATATCTGAACTCACTAATATTGCCAAAGATTTGAAAATTCAAGGTCACAGTGGCCTCAGGAAACAAGACCTCATTTTTAGAATTCTGGAAGCTAAGACTGAAAAAGATGGTTTGATGTTTGGCCAAGGCGTATTGGAGATTCTCCCTGACGGATTTGGGTTTCTCAGGGCACCGACCTACAATTATCTGCCGGGTCCGGATGATATCTATGTTTCCCCTTCGCAGATTCGAAAATTCGATATGCGCACGGGCGATACGATTTCTGGACAGATTAGACCTCCCAAGGACAGCGAACGCTATTTTGCTCTACTGAAGGTAGAGGCTATCAACTTCGAGAACCCAGACAAGACTAAAGATAAAATTTTATTCGACAACTTAACACCTCTTTATCCAGAGGAGCGTATTCGCTTAGAAATGCCGTCGAGCAAAGATTATAGTGCCCGAGTCATGGACTTAATGACACCCATTGGTAAGGGACAACGTGGACTGATCGTGGCTCCGCCACGTACCGGTAAAACAATGTTATTGCAATCGATCGCAAATAGCATCAGTACCAATTACCCGGAAGTGGCTTTGATCGTACTTCTGATTGACGAACGCCCAGAGGAAGTAACAGATATGGAACGTTCGGTGCGTGGAGAAGTGATAAGTTCAACCTTTGATGAGCCCGCCCAGAGACATGTTCAGGTGGCTGAAATGGTCATTGAAAAGGCCAAAAGGCTAGTCGAGCACAAACGCGATGTCGTCATTCTACTCGACAGTATTACCCGTCTGGCGCGAGCTTACAATGCCATCGTTCCTCCGAGCGGAAAAGTATTGTCGGGTGGTGTCGACTCCAACGCCTTACAGCGTCCGAAACGATTTTTTGGTGCAGCACGAAACCTGGAGGAAGGCGGAAGTCTGACCATCATAGCAACTGCTTTGGTTGACACAGGAAGTCGTATGGATGACGTCATTTTTGAAGAATTTAAGGGCACAGGTAATATGGAAATCGTTCTTGATCGAAAGCTTGCAGATAAGAGAACTTTTCCTTCCATAGATATCAACCGCTCAGGCACTCGCAAAGAAGAACTTCTTTTGCCAGAGCAAGACTTACAACGCGTGTGGTTATTGAGAAAAGTTTTGCTCCCCATGGGCATCCATGATACGATGGACCTACTCCTGCAGAAGATTAAGGAATCTAAAACAAACGCCGAATTTTTGGCGACCATGAACTCTTGACGGTGACACAATGAAACAAGGAATTCATCCAGAATATTACGAATCAACGGTTCGCTGCGCATGTGGAGCGGAAGTGACGACACGAACAACCATGAAAGATTTGCATGTGGAAATTTGTTCACAATGCCATCCATTTTTCACGGGTAAACAGAAACTTCTGGATACGGCGGGTCGCATAGAGAAATTTAACCGTAAATACGGCAAGGCAAAACCCAGCGCAGAACAAGCTGAACCCGCCGCAGAACAGGCTGAAACCGCAAGTCCTCAGTAGCTTCTCCTGCTTTTCCTTTCCTCGGCTTTACCCGCTTAACGCGGGTTTCTAAAGGCATTTCCCATGTTCGACAAGTTGAAGACGGTTGAGAAACGTTATAACGATCTCAACGAATTGCTCAGCGACCCTAAGATTATCGCTCAGCAATCCGAATACCAGAAATATGCCAAAGAACAATCTGATTTGACGCCGATTGTAAAGAGGTTTAAGGATTTACAAAAATTCGTCCAGCAACTAGAAGATAGCAAAAAAATTCTGGAAGAAGAGAAAGATCCGGAAATGTTGGAGATGGCAGAAGAAGATCTTGCTCAGGTAGAAACTGAAAAACAAAAAGCCGAAAGTGATTTAAAACTCCTTCTTTTACCAAAAGACCCACGTGATGAACGCAACGTGATCGTTGAAATTCGCGCAGGAACAGGAGGAGAAGAGGCGGCCTTGTTCTCAACCGATTTGTTCCGAATGTATTCCCGCTATGCAGAAGAAAAAAAGTGGCAGGTAGAAATCTTAAGCTCCAACCTGACCGGCAAGGGCGGTTTCAAAGAGGTGATTTTTAACATCTCCGGCAAAGGGGTATACAGTAAATTGAAATACGAAGGCGGTACTCACCGCGTTCAACGGGTGCCCGATACCGAAAGTCAGGGTCGCATCCATACATCAGCAGTCACGGTTGCTGTTCTTCCTGAAGTGGAAGATGTCGATATAAAAATAAATCCATCAGACATTAAGATAGATGTTTATCGCGCATCGGGTCCTGGAGGACAAAGTGTTAACACAACTGACTCTGCGGTGCGCCTCACATTTGTTCCGACTGGAATGATAGTGACGTGTCAGGATGAAAAGTCGCAACACAAGAATCGAGAAAAAGCGATGAAGGTATTGAGAGCCCGATTGTATGATTTAGAACAACAAAAAGCACATGATGAACAAGATAGCGAACGCAAGCAACAGGTTGGCTCGGGGGATCGAAGTGAGCGTATCCGTACCTATAATTTTCCACAGGAACGAGTGACCGACCACCGAATTGGACTAACCTTGCATAAGCTGTCGGCGATTATGGAAGGGGCAATGGAGGAAGTCATCGATGCGTTGACTCTACATTTCCAATCCGAAGCGCTTAAAGGCAACAACTAAAAAAGATGGATGCAAGCATCAACTCATTTCTAAATTGGTCGCAAAGCCAATTAGCAGAGGCAGGTGTGCTCTCTCCCCGACTGGATTCTGAAATTATACTCGCCCATACTTTGAACCTTTCGCGAACGGACCTTTGGACGCAGAGCAAAAGGGTTCTCAGTGAATCTGAAGTGAAAAACGTAAAAAAATATATGGAACGGCGACTCAACCGAGAACCCATATCTCTGATTGTTGGGCATCAGGAGTTTTGGTCTCTTGACTTTGTCGTCGATGAAAATGTTCTTACTCCCAGATCAGAAACGGAATTGTTGATAGAAACAGCTTTGAAATGCATATCATCCCCTACAGCTAAAATTCTTGATTTGGGAACGGGATCAGGCGCCCTTGCTGTGGCAATGGCTAAAGAGGTTTCCGGAGCCAAAGTTTCTGCGATCGATATAGACCCCAAAGCTTTGAGCGTCGCTAAAGAAAATGCAGCGCGTCATAGTGTTGCAGATCGAATTGAATTTATTTGTGCTGATTTAAGAAAAAGCGATTGGTCGGGGTGCTTCTCTATGATTTTATCGAACCCGCCTTATATCAAGTCCGCAGAGATTCAAAAAATAATGCCAGAGGTTCGGAATTATGAACCTGGGAAAGCGTTAGATGGAGGTGTAACCGGTCTGGATTTTTATCAAGCCATTATCCCGATGGCGATTGATCGACTTGAAGAAAACGGATTTTTGATTTTAGAGATTGGCCATGATCAGGCAGATGAAGTTACAGATATATTAGGAAATTTTTCATGTTACCGAAGTGTTGAAGTGATTCAGGATTATTCAGGTTACGACCGAGTGGTAAAAGCGCAAAAGGCAAATGGATAAAATAGTCATAGAAGGCGGTAATCGGTTAGTGGGAACCGTGAAAATGAGTGGTGCCAAGAATGCGGTGTTACCGGTTCTTGCTGCAACATTGTTGACGGAGGGACGGAATGTCATCGATGGAGTTCCTGAAGTCCGCGATGTGCTGACGATGATAAAACTCCTGGAAGCTCTGGGAGCTGAAGTAGAAAATTATAGTAACGAGAAAATAATCTTGGATACCTCCAAGGTAAACAACTCGGAAGCCCCTTATGATCTGGTATCCACCATGCGGGCTTCGTGTATGGTTTTAGGCCCGCTTTTAGCAAGGCTGGGTAAGGCTCGCGTATCCCTTCCAGGAGGCTGTGCCATTGGTGCTCGTCCCATTGACCTCCATATAAAAGGATTGCAGGCGATGGGAGCAAAAGTCTGGCTGGAACAGGGCTATGTTCACGGTGAAGCAGACCGTCTGAAGGGAATTTCATTTTATTTTGATACGGTTTCTGTGACAGGCACAGCAAACCTTATGATGGCCGCGGTTTTAGCTGAGGGCGAAACTATTTTGGAAAATGCAGCGAAAGAACCAGAAGTGGTTTTCCTTGCTGATGTTTTGAATCTAGCCGGAGCAAGAATTTCGGGGCAGGGAACAGATATTATAAAGATCCAAGGAACCACTTCACTTAAACCTATTGAATGCACGATCTTCCCGGATCGCATCGAGACTGGAACTTATATGATTGCGGCGGCAATCACTCAAGGGGATGTGACGATCGAAAATTGCATACCGCAACATGTAGAACCGATTACTCTGAAACTCCAAGAGGCTCAGGTCGACGTAGAAGTCGAAAAAAATAAAATGCGAATAATAGGCAAGGGGCCTATCCGCGCTGTAAATGCGAGAACCCATCCTTACCCTGGTTTTCCTACCGATATTCAGGCGCAGTTCATGGCGTTGATGACATTGGCGCAGGGACAGAGTATTATTATGGAGACCGTGTTTGAAAATCGGTTCATGCACGTTGCAGAATTAAAAAGGATGGGTGCCAATATTACGTTAGATGGGCATACAGCCATCATTAGTGGAGTGAGGGGTCTTTCAGGTGCCCCGCTGATGGCTACGGATCTACGTGCGAGTGCTTCATTGGTTCTGGCTGCTTTGGCGGCTAAAGGACAATCTGTTATTTCCAGGATTTATCACATCGACCGCGGTTATGTGAGTATGGAAGAAAAATTGTCAAATCTAGGTGCCCAGATACACCGCGTAAAATAAAGCCTATCCCGGCTTGGTTGGCGTCGGTACGATGAAGGTCTGTTGTTTAGCCAGAAAAATGTTTTCGCGTTAGATAGAGCTTTCTCCGATAAAGAGGATACTGGTAAAGGGTAAAGTTATGGACGAATCCCGACCTCTATACGATCAGGAAATTCACAGTATTGTGTTGTGGATGCCAAATTGGATTGGCGATGTAGTATTGACTCTTCCGGTTTTGCAATCTTTACGTCGAGCTTATCCCACGGCCCGTATCACTGCCGTAGTAAAATCCCCCTCCGATGAGTTGCTTCTTGGACATCCCGCTATTAACACGGTACTTCTCCTACCTTCCGGTTCGAAGTCCGGGCTCTGGGAACGCATAAAGTTCGCCCGCAGCCTCAAAAAATATCAGTTTGATGTGGGTATCGTTTTTCCAAACTCTTTTGGTTCTGCTTTTCTATTAAGTTTGACAGGAGCAAAGCATAGGCTGGGATACAATACAGATGGTAGAGATATTTTTTTGACACATCCGATACCGACTACCGATCATTTGAAAAAAAGCCAATATCGTGTTGAGTATTTTTTTAAAATTTGTTCGCCTTTAAAGATGGATGTGCCGGATACGGTTTTTAGTCCTGTTGTAAAACAGGAGGGTGACATCTCAATCCGCGAAGCATTGTTGAATACGGGTTTGGATGAAGATGAAGAGTTTATCACCCTGCATCCGGGTACGTCTAAGTTAGAAAGAAGCTGGCATGCAGAACGGTTTGGAATTTTATGTCAAAAAATTTTTAAAGAGGATGGAAAGAAAATCGTTTTATTAGGAACGCAATCTGAAGAAAAACTGTTGAATCGAATTAAGAACTATTGTCCTCCGGATAAGGTCAAGATTATTCCGGCAGTGAACTTGAGAGTTTTAGCGGGGGTTCTGAAAAAGAGCAGACTGTTTATTGGTAACGACAGCGGAATGATGCATCTTGCTGCTATGGTAGGGACACCTATTGTAGCTATATTTGGGCCTGGAAATGTTGGCACTACGGGTCCTTATATGGCACCGGAGAATTGCGAGATTCTTACAGAAAACTATTCATGCTCACCTTGTCGCCAACGCTTTTTTAAGGAATGCAAACCGTCCCCGCACAACAAGCCTTATTGCTTAGAGGATATTACTGTGAAAAACGTGTACGAGGCAATTCACCGTCTTTTGAAAAGAATTTAGAACTTAATTTAGGGTGGACTGATGAATGATGTTTTGTCCTGAATGTGAAGAAGAATTTCCAGATACCACTCCCACCTGCAGCGACTGCAATGTGAAACTCGTCTCTTCCTTGAAGGAAGAAGAGTTTCCTGAACTGGCTGTCATATGCACAATTATAAATGAAGCTACCGCCTATATCATCAGAGGTTTTCTTGAGAACGAAAATATTCCCTGTCAGTTGGAGAATATATCTTTTCATGCAGGGCCTGCTCCAGTCGCAGACTTAATGAAGGTCCGTCTATGGGCTAAGAAAAAAGATGTGGGACGTGCACGAAAGCTTCTTGAGGAGAGGCAAGGTATCCAGGTTTGCTCAGATTGCGGAACCGAGGTGGCCCCTGAGGATGATGTTTGTAGCCATTGCGGTGAGAAGCTTAACTAGGTATTGGCCCCCACTCAGTTTGTAAATTTGAACTTGATAATATACCAGATGGCAGCGACGCCGTCTTTCCAAGTTATTTTCTTTCCTTCTGAATAGTCGCGACCATTATAAGAAATTGGGACTTCGTATATCCTGAAATTATTCTTTGCGACCTTCGCTGTAAACTCTGGTTCAAACCCAAAACGATCACATTTAAACGTAAGGGTATCGTTGACTTTTTTTGTAAAAACTTTATACCCCGTTTCCATATCTGTGAGGTTCACATTTGTGAGCATATTGGAAAAAGTCGTCAGTACCATATTACCAATGGAATGCCAGAAAAATAAAACGCGATGGGGACCTCCCAGAAACCGGGAACCATATACTACGTCGGCACGCCCGTCTAGAATTGGCTCGATTAATGTTCCATAGTCAGCGGGATTGTATTCCAGATCAGCATCTTGAATGATAATGATATCTCCGCTCACATTGGAAAACCCAGTTCTCAGTGCAGCGCCTTTTCCTTGATTGTGATTATGATAAAGAACCTGAAAGCCTTCTTTGTTTTCGTATTTTTTTAGTATTTCACGTGTTCCATCGGTTGAAAAATCATCAATCAATAGTATTTCTTTATCGTAATCAACAGCGTTGACTTTGGATATTAAAGTCTCCAGGGTTTCCTGTTCGTTATAAATGGGGATGACAATAGAAAGCTTTAGCAAGGTCTATATTTAAAAAAGAGTATAGATGAAAGGGGCGACTGCACTGCCCTCGGTTAAGACGATCAACAAGCCCATTAGCAGCATTATTAAAACAATAGGGGCGAGCCACCATTTTTTTCTTGTTTTCAGAAAATCCCAAAACTCTGAAATAATACTGAGCTTGCTATCTGGATCAGATTGATTGGTCATTGTTTCCTTGCATTATCTCTTAATCAGAGCGTTGAAGATCTTGTCTATCATATCTAAAACAATATCTTATCGGAAGTTTTTTATTTTAATGAAGCTTTTCAAAATTAAAGGTAATGTTCTGCAATTGGCGGCTGAGAGTATTGGCAATAGAGCCTGTTAATACTCCTGTCAGGAGAGCCAGTGAAAAGAAAAAAGGAAGTAATGAAAAAAAAGAACTCTCGCGAATAAGAAAATAATAGACACAGAGAGATGTCGCGAGAGTATGCGTATATGCTCCAAATATGCTGATGCCGATCAAACTTATGTGGGCTTTTCCTGTTTTATAAAGCAGACCCATTATAAGTATTGCTGCTATACCTCCCACTAGGCTCAAAAAAAAAGTTGGGCCTAAAAAAGTTCCGCCAAGTATCGATCCTAAAACCACTCGCAGAAAGGTAACAATCACTGCTTCTTTAAATCCCAAAAAAACTAATGCAACCAATGTCATGAGGTTAGCCAGACCCAGCTTTATCCATGGACTGGGTAACGGCAGAAGTGCTTCGAGACGATGTAGGATGACTCCCAAGGCTACCATAATGGCCATGGTCATCATTTTATTGCTTTGAGGGGATTTGTTAGATTGTCGCAGGTGAGACATCATCTCATTTTCCAGTCTGATGATTTAACAGGGTTTCTACATGCAGTTGGACAGAGTCTCCTAAAGCGGAATAATCATACCCACCTTCTAACATGGAAAGTATTTTGCCTTCGCAAACATCGTTAGCGACATCAACCAGCTGTCGTGTCATTTCTCCGTAGCATTCCGTACTCAACTCGATTTGGGCAAGAGGATCGTTTTCATGAGCATCGAACCCGGCGGATATAATTATCAGATCGGGATTGAACTTTTGAATTGCTGGAATCAATTTGTGCTCTATTGCGTTGAGATAATCGGCATCTCCCGAAAAAGCTTGCATGGGTAAGTTCAAGTTCGATCCTAGGCCGTCTCCGGTTCCTGTTTCGTCCTCTCCTCCTGTGCCAGGGTAAAAAGGGTATTGGTGAGTGCTACTGTAAAAAATTGAGGAATCTTTATAAAAAGAATGTTGTGTTCCGTTCCCATGATGCACGTCCCAGTCAAAAATAAAAATTTTCCCGAGCTGTTTGACATCCTGGGCATAGCGGGCGATTACGCCGACGTTATTAAAAAGGCAAAACCCCATAGATCGATTTTGTTCGGCATGGTGACCTGGTGGGCGCACTGCACAAAAAGCGTTGTTAATGGTTCCTTCTAAAATTTTATCCAAAGCTTCCAGTCCGGCACCGGCACTCAACAGGGCTGCTTCATGAGAGTCGGGGCAAATTACGGTATCGGCATCTAGATTTCGAACCCCATTTTTACAGCTTTGTTCGACGTTCTTGATATGCCCGCTATCATGTACTTTGGCAATATCTTCAACAGTGGCTTTGCGGGGTTGAATTAAGGTAAGGTTGTTGTAAAATTTTGAAGATTCAACTTTCTCTTTAATTGCGGTTAATCGGCCTGGGTTTTCCGGGTGAGGTTCGTTCTTGTGCTTCAAATAAAATGGATCTGATATGTAGCCCGTTTTATTCAATTTTTATTTCCTGTTAGATTTTTTAATTCCATAGTAATAAAACTTTGTTGAGAATATCAAAATAATAAGATTCCTTCAACTTATCTGAAAATGCTCGATTTAGAAAAAAGTGAAAAACTAAAGGTCATTGAAGAAAAGGCTTACGCTCTTGGCTTTGATGGATTTGGGGTTGCCAGTCCGGAAATAGGAGAGGCGGGTGCAAATTTCAGTGAGTGGTTGTCCTTAGGATACGCTGGAGAAATGGCTTATATGGCTCGCGGGGAGGAAAAACGTCGTGATACAAATCTCGTGTTAGAAGGAGTCAAAAGCATTATTTGTCTTAGGACAAATTATTTCACCGCAGAAAAGGGAATGGACTTTCTAGACCACCCTGAAACGGGAGATATCTCCCTTTATGCTTTGAATAAGGACTATCACGATATCATCACGCCTCGTTTGAAGGAGCTTGAAAAAAATATTCAGGAAGAGTTTGCAGACTGCAAAACCAAAATTTATGTCGATACAGGTCCTCTCCTCGAAAAACCGTTGGCTCAACGAGCGGGTTTAGGGTGGGTTGGAAAACATACTAATTTACTCAGTCAGGGAATCGGCTCTTGGTATTTTCTTTCTGAAATTTTAGTTGATGTCGTGCTACCGGAGTCAGAAGTGGCAGAAAACCATTGCGGCACCTGTCGTAGTTGTATCGATATTTGCCCCACGGATGCTATCGTTGCTCCTTACGTGTTGGATTCAAAAAAATGTATTTCTTATCTTAATATTGAACTTAAGGGGGTTATTCCCATTGAGTTTCGCAAAGCCATCGGCAACAGAATATACGGATGCGACGATTGCCAGATCGTTTGTCCCTGGAACTCTTATGCTGTAAAAACAGACGAACCTGCTTTTAAAGAGGTTGATGGTAACTTTTTGTTGACCGAATTGATTCTTATGGATGATGAGGAATTTCGGAGAAGGTTCAAGGGCAGTCCTATAAAAAGGATCAAGCGGCGTGGTTTATTGAGAAATGTTGCGGTGGCTTTGGGGAACTCAAAAAATCTACAGGTTGTGCCATTTTTGATAAAAGTTTTAGATGATAAGGAGCCTCTCATCCGCGCCCATACTGTCTGGGCTTTGGGAGAGCTTTTATTAGCTGAAAGTATCCCTCTGCTCGATGAGAAGTTGGTGGGAGAAGCCGAACCTATGGTTTTGCAAGAACTGGAAGGCTTGCGACAACGGCACCTTGCATGATGAGTTTTGGGGGTTTCAGAAGTACGCAAACAAACCGTTGAACCTGTCGGTGTCCCGTCTTATAATCAGTAAAATTTAACCCATTTTTGATTTAGAGGTCTATGAGCGATTCAAGTGAGTTTCGATTTTTAAAAGCATGCCGGGGCGAACCGGTGGATAAAACACCTGTCTGGTTTATGCGTCAGGCCGGCCGGTATATGAAAGTTTACCGAGATTTGAAAGAGAAACATACATTTTTGGAAATGTGTAAAGCTCCAGAGCTGGCTTGCGAAGTAACCATGCAGCCTTTAGAGGTGCTGGATGTTGATGCTGCAATTATTTTTGCTGACATTTTACTTCCACTGGAACCTATGGGGACGGGGCTCGAATTTTCTGCTGGAGATGGCCCGGTAATACCACGGCCGGTGAAAGATAGAAAAGCAGTCGAAAATCTTTTGCCTGTCAACGCAGAAGAGCAGCTTGGGTTTGTAGGCGATGCAATTCGGCTGGTTCGCAAAGAGATTGATGGAAAAGTTCCTCTTGTCGGATTTGCAGGTGCGCCATTCACTTTGTCCAGCTATATGATCGAAGGTGGGAAGTCCCGCGATTTTACCACTACCAAACTGATGATGTATGAAGCAACAGATGTCTGGAATCTTTTGATGGAAAAGGTTTGCGTAATGCTGGTGGACTATTTGAAAATGCAGGTCAATGCCGGAGCGCAGGCCCTGCAGATATTTGATAGTTGGGTAGGATGCCTCAGTCCGCATGACTATAAAAAATATATCATGCCCCATTTAAAAGGGGTTTATAGTGAGCTTAAAGACCTTGGAGTTCCTATCATTAATTTTAGTACCGGCACATCGACCATGCTAGATACCGTGCAACAGGCGGGTGGTGATGTTATTAGTTTTGACTGGCGTATTGAAATTGATGAAGCGCGCAAAATTTTAGGTGCCGACCAGCCTGTTCAAGGGAACCTCGATCCGGTAACTCTTTTTGCACCCCTGCCAGTTATTCGAGAAAGGGTCCACGATATTCTGCGTCGTGCCGGTCCTACTGGGCATATTTTTAACTTGGGTCATGGCATCTTACAGCACACTCCCGTAGATCATGTCAAAGCGGTAGCCGAGATGGTTCACGAATTTAAATATGAGTGATTCCTCACCTCGAATAGGTATATTCCTCATGGCGCACGGAGCGCCGGAATCCACGGATGATATCCCGGAGTATCTAAAAACCATCCGCGGTGGTAAGGACTCTAAACCCGAAACAATCCAAATCATCCGTGACCGGTACGAGCAGATTGGTGGCAAGTCGCCTTTAAGGGAAATAACCGCTGAACTTGCGGAGCGGTTAGAAAAATTTCTTAATCAGGAAGGGCCTCAGTTCAAAGTTTATGTGGGAATGCGCAATTGGAGTCCCTATATCCGAGATGAGGTTAAACGGATGAAAGAGGATGGGATTGAAAAAGTAATTGCCCTTTGCCTTGCGCCGCAATTTAGCACGTGGAGCACCAAGCTTTACTTCAATGCTTTTGAGGAGGCTTTAAAAGATTGCGGCGGTGAAAACATCGATGTTCATTTTATTGCAAGTTGGGCCAATCACCCTCTTTTAATCGATGTGTTTGCTGAGAAGTATCGAGAGGCTATCGCAAAACTGAATGGGGAATCCGTTTACACGATATTCACAGCTCACAGCATTCCTTCAGAATCAATTGAGCTTGGCGACCCCTATGATCAGGAATTTAATAAAACAGTCCAATTATTAGTGGACCGGGTGAAACCGAAAAACTGGTATCAAGCGTATCAAAGTCAAGGAATGATACCCGTTCCCTGGCTGGGGCCGACAGTTGAATCTGTATTAGACAAAATTTCCCGAGTAGGCTCCAAAACAATTTTGATAGTTCCTGTGGGATTTGTTTGTGATCATGTAGAAATTCTTTTCGACATTGATATAGAGTTTAAAAAATATGCCGCAGACAGAAAACTAAAACTTCATCGAACAGAATCTTTAAACTTCTCTCCTACATATATTGAAGCGTTAGCTTCGATAGCCTGGGAAGCAATGGTTTAAAATTTAGCAAACAAACTCCTTCCTGAAAAGAAACTTATGAATCTGGAATCTTTAAATCCACAACAGTATAAAGCCGTGTGCCATAGCGAGGGACCCTCAATGGTGGTCGCTGGAGCAGGGTCGGGAAAAACACGCGTTATCACTTATCGCATAGCGCATTTGATCCGTGAACGAGGGGTTAACCCGGAAAGCGTTTTAGCTATCACCTTTACCAATAAGGCAGCGGGTGAAATGAAAGAACGCATACGAGGTATGTTGGAGCATGGCGGCCCTTCTCCATGGGTCAGTACTTTCCATTCATTCTGTTTAAGAATGCTGAGAAAACATATTTCAGAATTGGGTTTCTCAAATGATTTCGCGGTTTATGATGCTCAGGATCAGCTGACCGTAGTGAAACAGTGTATGAAAGCCGCTCAAATCAGTACCGATGCATTCCCTGCTAAATCTCTCTTGAACCATATTAGCGGATTTAAGAACGACTTCCTTCTCCCTGAACAGTTAGATTTAGATAGCATGTCTTATGGAAACCAGATGAAAGCGGCTGAGCTTTATCCTGTTTACCAGGCAGCTTTGAAATCAAACAATGCATTGGACTTCGACGATTTATTGGCTTCCACAGCCAAATTGTTTCAGCAGGTTCCCTCACTGCGTGAGCATTACGATAAAAAGTTTCAATACATTTTGGTCGATGAGTTTCAGGATACAAATGCAGTTCAGTATGAGTTGGTGCGTTTGCTTTCAATAGATGTAAATAATGTCTGCGTGGTAGGAGATGACGATCAAAGTATTTATCGGTGGCGAGGCGCAAACATAGAAAATATTCTTAATTTTGAAAAAGATTATCCTGGCACCACGGTTATCAAGCTGGAAGAAAACTACAGGTCCACTCAGAATATTTTAACAGCCGCAGGAAACGTGGTTCGTGAGAACTCGAACCGGAATGAGAAAACGTTGTGGACGCAGAACGAAAAAGGTGAGCCAGTTGTATGCTATCGAGCAGAAGATGAAATAAGTGAGGCAGAATTTGTCTGTGACCGCATTCAAAACCTATGTCAGGAAGAAGGATATTCATTTAACGAAATTGCGATTTTATATAGAACCAATGCCCAGTCCCGAGTCATGGAGGATGTATTAAGAAGGGCTGAAATACCTTATCAGGTAATTGGCGGCCTACGCTTTTATGAGAGAAGAGAGGTGAAAGATGTGCTCGCCTATATGCGAGTGCTTATTAATCCGGATGACTCGGTATCGCTAAAGCGTATTGTCAATGTTCCTGCTAGAGGAATCGGTAAAACGTCTTTGGAAAAAGTAGAAGCTTATTGCAGGGAAAAGGGTCTCACTTTATTAGAAGGGCTTCGCCATGTAGGGCAGGAAAGATTGCTAGGGGCAGCAGCTACAGGGAAAATTGCAAATTTTATCAGTATAATGGACCATTTGGATTCGGTTTTCAGACAGTCAAACCCTTTGGAGTTATTGGCAGAGGTGATTGACCGATCTGGGTATGCAACCATGTTGAAAAATGATGATACGCGGGAAAGCAAAGGCAGGACAGAAAACCTGAATGAACTGTATTCTGCCATCGAACAATTAGTGGAGAATGAAAACGGTTCGTTGCGAGAATTTTTAGATTCCACCGCACTCGTAGCGGATCTGGATAACCTGAATGACGAACGCGGAGTTCTGCCTCTCATGACTTTACATACTTGTAAAGGATTGGAGTTTTCAGCTGTATTTTTGGTGGGAATGGAGAATGGACTCTTGCCGCACGCAAGTTCCATGTCAGATTCGGCTGAATATGAGGAAGAACGAAGGTTGTGTTATGTTGGATTCACCCGCGCGAAAAAAAGATTATTCCTTTCCCACGCAAGGCGTCGAAGAATTTATGGCAACACTTTCAATTACCTTCCCTCGGATTTTTTAAATTCTATTCCGAGTGAAGTTATGGAGCGCGCTTCAAGTACTCCAGATTATCAAATGAATAGTCCTAAGCAATTTTCAGGCAGTGCAAATACATCTTTCTCAAGCGAAACTGAATCGGAGTTGGAGTATTCGATTGGGACTAAGGTTTTACATCCAAAGTTTGGATCGGGAATTGTGATAAATCGATCAGGGGAGGAAGAAGACCTGAAGCTGGAGGTGTTTTTCAAAGATGGGCCTGGGAAAAAGAAACTTGCGGCGAATCTCGCAAACCTTATCATTCTATGATGTCATCGTACTAGAAGATTATTTTAAATAGGGGGGAGGGTAAAATGGTCAAAATGTCTCGTTTAAGTTTCTCTGGAATAATTTTTATTTTCTGTTTTTTTCTTTCTGTTGCGGCTGTTGCAGCGGGAGATGCAATTCTTTTTTCAGGAATTGTGAAAAAAGTATTGCCGGATAAAAATAAGGTGGGGATTAAAGACCCTGATACTAAAAAACGGTTCACCGTTATCGTGAATGAAAAAACCAAGCCGGATGGGCTGAAGACACTGGCAGAGCTGAAGAAGAAAGATAAGGTTGAGGGGAAATATACCGTCACAAGCGCTGGTTTATATATTGCCTTGGAGTTGAAGAAAAAATAGTCTAGCTATTGACGGGAGTTTCTTGTGGAAATACGATCTTATTTATTTTTGCTTTGCCGCCGGGGGGTAACCTGAGGCTTAGGCAGATTCGGTCTTCTTTGTAATCTTCCTTGACGATCAAAGCGAATTTTCTGATTTGAGAGATCAAGCCAGCCTGAGAATGTTCCAATTCCAATTGATAGGGTGACATTTTTTTCTCGTACTTGGTAACTATTTTCTGCCTCAGTGCATCGATTCCTTCATCCTTTTTGCAGGAAATGCTTATAGCAGAAGGAAATTTTTCGTGAGCCCTATCTAATTCTTCGATATCCTCTATCGAATCAATTTTATTGAATACAAGAATAACATCTATGTCATCCATTCCCATTTGAATCAAAAGGTCATCAGTAGTTTGCATTTGATTCTTGTATTCAGAGTGACTGATGTCTACGACATGGATTAGCAAATCTGCATCCCGAACTTCGTCCAAGGTACTTTTAAATGATGCAACCAAGTCATGTGGCAATTTGTTTATCAGGCCTACAGTGTCTGAGAGTAAAACGGGATAGGGAAAGTTCTTTTTTATTTTTCTGACGGTGGAATCTAGGGTCGCGAATAACTTGTTTTCGACCAATGTGTCAGCACCCGTGAGTTTATTCATTAAGCTGGACTTCCCTACATTGGTGTAACCTACCAGCGCAACTTTAAAAGTTCCTTGACGACTTTTTCTTTGAGTCTTTTTCTCTCGGTCGATTTGCTTGAGCTTTTTTTCGAGCTTGTGGATTTCATTTCGGATCATTCTTTGATCAAGTTGGATCTGAGTTTCGCCAACATCCTTCATGCCGATGCCGCCTCTTTGCCTGGAAAGGTGTCCCCACATTTTAGCAAGTCTTGGGAGTGCATATTTCAATCGAGCTAGTTCGACCTGCGTTTTCGCCTCTCGGGTGCGTGCATGGTGACTAAAAATTTCAAGAATCAGCCAGGGACGATCAATCACACGACATTTTATAACTTTTTCTAGTTCGCGATTTTGCCGAGGAGATAATTCTTCATCGAATATTACGACTTCGGGTGAATGATGGAGAACCGCCTGCTTTAGTTCTTCCACTTTTCCGCTCCCCAAAAATGTTCTGGGGTTTATTCCAGTCAATCGTTGGGTCAATTCCGCAACAGGTTCATATTCCGCAGTTGTAGCAAGGCCTGTTAGCTCGTCCAATGAAATTCCAGAGGAAGAGATGTCTCCAGGTAGCCGAACACCTACAAGTATGGCCTTGTTTGAAGAAGACTCAGAATGTGTAGCCGCTTCTTGTTTCACGAATCGGAGGAGAATTTAAAATGATGAGTCGCGCAAAGTTTCATAAAGTTTTCAGGGGAGCAATGTTGTAAACCCATTTGCTGTTCAGGTTTTTAATGTGCTGGTTTTTAACTTGATAAATTTATCATTCATGTCATCAAGTCTTTCCACCAAAATTTGTATTAATTGGCTCTGGAATTTTTTCTGGATTGCAAGATTGAATTTTTCGATAATTTCATTAGTAATTTTCATGACCACAACTTGATTCGATGAGGCTATAGCACTTGTGTTTCTTGGGCGATGGCTGATCAATGAAATTTCACCAAAGATGGATCCTGCTTTCAGTTCTGCGATGGTGATGTTTCCTGGTTCTTGCAGTGATATATGGTTTTCTTTAACATCGACCTTGGTTTTTTTCTGAATTTCTATTGTTCCTGTAAGAATAACAAAAACAGCAGCGCTGAGTTCGCCTTCCGAGATTATGACTTCGTCCAACTTGAATTTTTCAAAAATTCCAGAAGTATGTACTAGTTTCCCTCTTTCTGTGGCTGAAAATTCCTTGAAAAATGGCAACCGTTCAATAAACTCTTCAATAGGGTTTTTATCCAAGAACCACCTCTGGAAATTTAATGATTAATTCTGCGATTGTATACCTTGCCTATTATTTAACATTATTCAGGAGGCCTTGTCCTCATATTTTATTGTCAGGGACTCAATGAAATTCTGGGCTTCTTTCATTTTTGTGGTTTTTCTGTTTTTCTTAAACAACAAATGCGCTAATCGGGCATACATAATTGCGTTGTCGCCATCATCTACTTCGTCATATATTTTCCCAATTTGCATATGAGTTTCGGCTTTATTTGTGTTGAAAGTCAGCGCTATTTTGAATGCCCAAGCTGCCTGCTCATAGCTACCCAGAGGAAGGCCTTTTTTGTTGGCAAACTGAAGCAGTGCTAGTTTTTCCATGTCATCGCGCGAATCAATAAATCGTTGTGCTCCCAAGTAGGCATAGCCGAGTTCAATAAGTTCCTTGGAAGCATTGCCACTTTTAGCTTCGATTTGCTTTTTTAAAATTTTAATCCGGTTGCCAAACTCAAAAAATTTTTCTTTTTGTTCTTCAAGTGTTAGAGCAACGTCAAGATCTTCTTGGTTTTCGACCCCATTTCCGTCACGGGGAGAAGGTTGCTGGTCATTGGAAAATTCTAGAATCCCCCTGGCATCCAATACGCCGTCACCAAAACCTCCAGTTTGGTCATTTCTACCGCTGTCTGCTTTGGATCCAGTACGGGCTTTTGCAGATCCCTTGATATTGGCTCTTCGGAGGTTGGCTTGTCTGGTATCTGCCTGGTTGGTTTGGCCAAATTGCCTCGCTTTTTTTAAATTAGCGCTATTTTGCCGTTTGCTGTTTCGCAATTCGGCATTACGACTGCGGTTGTCTTTTTGGACAGATGCATGAATTTGCCTATTTGTGTTTGCCGCATCCTTCTTTTGCAGTGCTTGCCTTCTTTTGAGTGAATCTTTAGCTTCTTTCATCCCGGCTAAAATTTCAGCGGCTGTTTTTTCAGAAGCCTTTTTATAGTCGCGTTTGCTTTTTTTTAAACCTCTCCCTGCTTCATCCATAGCTTGACCGGACTTATCTTTCGAATCATCCATAGTCACCACTTTATCTTCTTGGAATTGATTATACGCTTCGCGACTTGATTTTAATGCATCGCCAGTGTCTGACTGGGCTGCGGCCAAGTCTGCCTTGGCTTCAATTAATGAATCTTGAAGGCTGACTGTTTCTTCTTTCCAAATGTGTTGTTGGTCTTCTAGCACGACAGCAATTTCTTTTGTCATACTTTTAGCTTCTTTACGCATATTCTCAAGTTCCTTGCGCATTTCTTCTCGACCCTCCGAGAAGTCCTCTTTTGCCTTTTCCAAAGTATTGAGGATTTCCTTATTGATTTGAGCGGTTTCCTCTTGCAGATCCACCAATTCCTCCTTGAGCTTGACGGCTTCTTCTTTCATCGCCAGGGAGATATCTTTCATGATTTTTTGCGTTTCAATCCGAATGGTCTCCATTTCTTCGCGAAGAATCTCTTGCTGCAATTGCATTTGTTCTCGAAGGATTTGCTGGTCTCGCAGGGTTTCCTCTCTATTAATGGCATCAAACTGGAAAGACTCCTGGGCGGCAGAAATGGTAATCAAGGATTGAAAAATGAGAAACCCTGCTAAGAGACCTGAAACAAAGAGACTTCTGGTTTTTTGAGACCGTGGAATGGGAGCGTATGAGCTCAAAGTGGGAGCCTATTTTAAGAGTGGAAATAGGTATATTTTATGATTATAGCAACTTATCGGACGATTTAAGTGGGATTTGATATCAAACTTGTATGAGGCAAGAAAAAAGTCTAAATTTGGAATAAAACAGGAGTTATTACCCACGGCAAGGTATTATATTGTTCAAAAGTCTCCAAAAACCTTAAAAGAATTTAATAATGAAAATAAACTTAGTGGATGCTGTCAGCGAAAACTGTTTTTCTATCGATGACGGACAAGCCCTATTCGACTTAGTGTTTCCTGAACTTAAAGAGGGAAGGTCGGTTGAGATCGGTTTTAACGGGGTAAAATCCATGCTAACTCCTTTTTTACACAGCTCTATAGGGAATCTGATGGAAAGTTTTTCCAAGGAAACGGTAATGGAAAAACTAATTTTTTGCAATATTTCACAGGAGCAATTAAAGCAGGTCAATAATTACATCAATCGTATCGATCAAGAGCAACTCCAAAGCTCCTCCAGAGATTCGCTTAGGGAATTATTTGAGGAAGATGAGCTGGGCGATATCGGATTATAAGAAAATGAGTTTTTTTGAGAATAAGGAAATCAAAGAGCGGAAAAAAGAACTGAGTTTGGAGCCGAATGATCCTGCAGCGCATTTTAATCTTGGGACGGCTTACAACAAGGCAGGAAAGCTTCAGGATGCCATCAAGGAGTTTGAAGAAACTATAAAAGTTCACCCTAATTCAGCCGAAGCCCATTTTAATCTCGGTGTTCTATACGAGAGTGTTAATCAAGGGGAGAAGGCTATCGTGCATATTCTTAAGGCGGGAAACCTATTTGGGGATAAAAATGACGCGGTCAATAAAATGGAATCGCGAAGGTTGTTAAAAGAATTTTATAGAAAGTTTGGGTTTAAGCCTGAGGACATAGAATGAATATCCGCTGATTTTGATGAAGGCCTATTTGTAGCCTAACTGGCGGATGGCTTCATAGGCAACGATACCCACGGCATTGGCAATATTGATGGAGCGAATCCGGTCATCGTATTGCGGAATTCGATAGGTCGCCTCTTGATTGGATTCTAGTAAGCTTTTTGGCAGACCGCGAGTTTCGCTTCCAAAAAACATATAAGAGCTTTCCTGAAAAGAATGTTCAAAAAATTCGCGTTTCCCTTTGGTGGATAAAAATATTTTAGGGGTATCGGGTTGGATTATTTGTAAAAAAGTGTTCAGATCAGGGTAAATTTTGACTTTTACGAATTTCCAATAATCCAGCCCTGCACGTTTCAATTTTGAGTCACTTATCTCGAAGCCCAAGGGTTCAATCAGATGCAGGGTAGCTCCTATTGCGAGACATAATCTTCCAATTGTCCCTGTGTTCATGGGAATTTCTGGTTCGACCAAAACGATATTAAGATTGTGAGGCATAAGACTCTTATTAAAAGGGAGAAAAAGATTGGATCAGCATGAACAGTTCTTCAATTGTCCTTATTGTGCGCAAAAAATATCCATGTTGATTGATTTGTCGGTGCCAGCACAAAACTATATTGAAGATTGTGAAATATGTTGTCGTCCTATCGAAATCAGTTATCAGGTCAGCGATGATGATGTGGTTTTTTTTGAAGCCAATTCCCCCTGAAAATTTTCTACGCTAAGGTTTTTTAATTGTTTTTTTACGTTTTGTTTTTTTCTCAATCATTTTTTTAACCTCATATTCTCCCTTGCCTTTCCAATTGATTTCCAAATAGGGCGGAAATTGTGTAGCTCGATCTACCTCAGCAGATTCAACTTGCTCAGGACTCAAATTAAGGGTTTCCGATAGGTCGACACCAATGAGCCTGGCATCAATTAGATTGGCATTGTCAAAATTTGCTCCAGAAAGATTAGCCTTGGTGAAGTCCGATGCCACCAGAGTGGCTTCTGTGAAGTCTACTTCTAATAGATTGGCTTCTGTGAAATTAGCTTCGCTGAGTACAGCCCAACTAAAATCTACCCACCTCAAATCTGCACCTGAAAGGTTGACTGCAGTCCATTCTGCATCGGGAGAATAGGCATCGTGAAGATCAGCTTTTGATAAATTGGCCTCTGTCAAGTCAGCTTCAATCAGATTGGCATTGCTTAAATTTGTTTCGCTTAGATTTGTATGGCTAAGGTTTGCCTTTGCGAGGTTTGCATTTTGAAGATTCAGTCCCGCCAAGTCAAGATCAGCTAAAGCGGCGCCAAAAAGCTTATCTTTGGAATCCAGTACTTCTTTTTGCTTGGCCTTTTTCTTGGCCTCTAGACGTTGTACTTCTTTGATTTCATCGTCACTTAATTCAACGCCATCGTCATTTTTATATCTCGAGTCTTCAGCCATAAAAAAACCTTGGTGGAGTAGTTCTTCTCATTTCATGCTATTGCCTTTTTAAGGCTTTCTTCGAGCCTAGAAGCATCGAGATTTTGTCCGATAAAGACCAGTTTATTTTCAGGAGTATTATTTTTCCAGAGTTTATCAAAACGTCCTTCAAACATCATATAAACCGATTGGAATATGTAACGCTTGGTAGAATTTTCAACATTTAGAATCCCTTTGCCGCGGAAAACATCCATTCCTTCGGTTAGAAAAAGCATCTGCAGCCAAATTCTCAATCTGTCTGGATCAACAAACCCTGGAAAAGCCAAAGACACGGATGAAATTTCCTTTCCTGGTTCATGGTGATGGGAAGAAAAGGAATCTATATCCAAAACATTTTCTAAGTCGAAGCCACCAATATTGAGTATCTGATCTAAATCAACTCCCGCATGAGTGGTGTGGAAAACCTTTGCCGTCGGGTTGATCTGACGCACCTTTTTTTCCAAGTCTGTCAATTCATTATTGGAAACCAAATCGGTTTTGTTTAGTAAAATTACATTGGAAAATGCAATTTGTTCCCAAACAACTTCCTGTTCATTAAGGTTGTTGTGGATATGCTTCGAGTCTACCAAAGTTATGATTCCATCTAGTACCAGCGATTGCGACAAATCATCTTCAACCAAAAAGGCCTGAGCGAGAGGGCCTGAACTGGCCAGGCCAGTGCTTTCAATTATTATGTGGTCAAAGTCCTGCTGTTTTTCCAACAAGCGATTTAAAGTTTCAATCAGGTCTCCTCGAATAGAACAACAAATGCAACCATTGCTCATTTCAAATATGTCCGCATCGGCGCCAATAACAAATTCGGAATCAATACCTATTTCGCCAAATTCATTTTCAATTACGGCGATTCGTTTTCCATGGTTTTGCTTTAGGATGTAGTTGAGGAGGGTGGTTTTGCCGGAACCCAGAAATCCGGCTAGTAATGTTACAGGCAATTCCTTAATTTTTTTTTCAGCGTTCATAAGACAATTTTATTCGGTTAGATTTTCTTATTATAGTACTGTAATGAAATTTGGTGCGAAATTATTGCGTATTTCTACCAAGCGGTTATTAACGAAAAATCATCCATTTACAATGAAAAATTAAATGCCAACTTTCTTGTTAATGAGTACAAGGTAAAAGTCGATGGTCCTGCGGGTGTGATCGTTGTTGTAAATAAATAATAAAACTATTTTTTGTGGAGCGGTGAAGAGATGTCTAAAGACAAAACTTCTTCGAGTGGCAATTTGAAGTTTTCCATAAAAGACCTTAGTAAAGTTGATATGCATGGCCAAGACCTCCGCTTTGCTGATCTTAGTTTTGCCACAAATCTTTTAGCTATTGATGTTGAATCGGCCTATATAGATAAGGAAACGAAGTTTTCAACTTATATTGAAATAAAATGGAAATCGGAGCGGGAGTATTCCAGTAAAGATATTCTTCCAAGAGAAAAATATGACAAGGCTAAGAAAGTAAAGGGAGTTAAAAAGAAGTAAGGTTTTTCTTTGTCTAAATAATTTGTAAATTTTTCGCTGGATCCTATACAAAGATATATTGCTATGAGCCATAGGTCTCCTATGGAAAATCAACCTAGTATTTCGGGAATCTATTATGAGAAAAGTCGTTGTTGCTGATTGGGAAAAGCTCCAGGATCGTGACCCCACCTATGCCTTGATCACTAATGTAGACTTGGTGGTTATAAAATATGATGAAGAGGTATCAGTTTTTTATGGCAGATGCTTGCATAGAGGTGCTTTGCTGGCAGATGGTACCATTAAAGGCGATAATCTTGTTTGTGGAGTTCATTATTGGGATTTCCGTTATGACACTGGAGTGAGCGAATACGATAATGATGAGCGTCTGGTCAAGTTCAACGCTTGGATTGAAGATGGGAAAGTCTGGGTGGATGAGGTTGAAGTCGGAGAATGGGAAAAGGATAATCCTCAACCTTACCAAAGGGATAATTACTTAGGTCTTTACGCGGATACAGAAGGAACTTCAAGTGAGCCGCATGTCGCCTTCATTCAATCACTGGCAAGAGATGGACTTGAAAAGACCGGGCATCATGGGCCTGCGTCAGCTATGGGGGTGCCGAGAGAAGAGTTACCCTTATGGGATGATATTCAAATTATAACCGCGCAAATTTCAAAATTTCCGCACCTCGATGAAGTGGAAGTTGGTACAGAAACTATCATCGGACCTTCTGCTAAAAAGCCTTTGAAGTTGAAAATTCCGTTGTTCGTATCGGATATGAGTTTTGGAGCTCTTTCGGAGGAGGCCAAGTTGTCTCTGGCAAAAGGAGCTGAATTAGCCGGGACTGGAATTTGTTCGGGTGAAGGAGGTATGCTTCCCGAAGAGCAGGAAGCAAACTCGCGATACTTTTATGAGTTAGCCTCTGGACGCTTTGGATTCTCAATGGACAAGATTAAAAAATGTCAGGCCTTTCATTTTAAAGGAGGGCAGGGAGCCAAGACAGGCACGGGTGGGCATTTACCTGGCGATAAGGTGAAAGGGAAAATTGCAGAAGTCCGTGGATTAAAAGAAGGAGAGCCTGCAATTTCACCCGCACGTTTCCCTGATTGGGACGATGAAAGTCAGATAAAAGACTTTGCAGATCAGGTAAAAGAAGAAACCGGTGGAATTCCTATCGGATATAAACTTTCAGCTCAGCATATTGAAGCAGATATTGAAGCGGCTTTGCGCATTGGGGTGAACTATATAATTCTGGATGGTCGTGGTGGTGGAACAGGAGCGGCGCCTTTAATATTTAGAGACCATATCTCGGTTCCCACTATTCCCGCCCTTGCTCGGGCCAGAAGATATTTGGATCAAGTGGAGAGGAAGGATATTTCCTTGATTATTACGGGAGGTTTAAGAGTCCCAGCAGATTTTGTCAAGGCTATGGCTCTGGGGGCGGATGCGATTGCTGTTTCGAACTCAGCAATACAGGCTATTGGTTGTTTGGGAATGCGAGCTTGTCATACCAATAATTGTCCAGTTGGAATCGCCACACAAAAAGAGCATTTGAGAAAAAGACTGATTATTGATGAATCGGCTGCAAGGCTAGAAAAGTTTTTTGGTGCTTCGGTCGAGTTGATGAAAGTTTTAAGCCGAGCTTGTGGTCACTCACATTTCAATGAATTTGAATTGAGCGACCTTACAACATGGAAAAAAGAAATGGTAGATTTGGCAGGTATCCCTTTTGCCGGGGTGGGCTCAGTTTGAGATTATGACTTGCATCCCTTGGTGTTAAAAAAATCTCCACCTTTTAATTTTTCATCATCGGTGCCCCAATGAATGGTCTTATCTTTTTTTTGTAATCGCGGGATATGTTTGGAGCAGTGGATATAGGCTTCTTCTACTTCAATCTTAATCCATAATTTAGTTTTGTGTTGCCCGTCTTTTTCCGCTTCGGCTTTGTCTAGAGGGTTGACAAGTTTGCTCGCCTCTTTCTCCGTTATTATCTCTGCTTTACCGTTTACGTGGAGCCCGATAGAGGATTGAAAGAAGTCGATAAACATCAGTCCTATTTGCGGGTTTTCGGATATGTTTCCTAGGCTTGCCATGACACCATTCCCCTTAAACTCGGGAAACACCAGTGTTTTGTTATCCAGTACCTTTATAAAGCTTTTGGGGCCTGCCCGGAAGGATGCATCGCAGTCTCCCTTTGAATCAGCCGTTGAGAGAAACACCATTTCCTGGTCTTCGATAAATTTCTGCATTTCGGGATTTAATAAATCCAATACTTGCGAATTATAAAAGGAGTTGGCGCTATTACTGGTGTTGTGTTTTTTTTGTAATTCTCGTTCGCCTTGTGATCCTGGATGATTCATGGTCTTGAGTTAAAGGTTGGAGTTATGAGGTAGTGCTAAATTGAAATATTTCCCTCGCTCACCATAGACGAGTCCTTTTTCTTCCAGGAATAGAATTGCTTCTTCGGCGGTTTCTTTCCCCTTACCATTGTGGCTGTTTAAATGCTCTTTGATCTGGTCTATGGTTTTTGGGGCTTCGTTGCAATATATGAATATCTTGGCTGCGGTTCCTTCCAGTCGAACTTGTGTGGATTGTAAAGACCTATCATCGTAGACTTTCACAAAGTCCATGGACTTTGTGAATATCAGGAAGGGCAATTGTTCGGACTGATGCCGTCTTTTCCACTCTGCGGCAATATCATAAAGTTCCTGTTTCAGTGCCGGATCGATTTGCGTGGATGTTTTAAACTCAAAGTCGTAGGCAATTTTCATATGATCGATGTCAGGATCATCGTAAACATAAGGGTAGGCCTCGCCCGGCGCGGTGATGGTTATGCCATACTCTTCCGGTCTCATAAAATAAGGGCTGAACCTTTCCAGCCACAAATCACCGACACATTCTGGCGGTGGCAAATGGAACAAGAGTTTGATCACGTCTATCTGCTGTCGATAGTCTTCGTTTGTTTCGCCAGGAAAGCCAATCAAAATATTCCAGTTTACTTCAATGCCGTAGTACATGGACCATTTCATGCAAAGTATGTTTTGTAGAGGGCGGACACCCTTATCCATTTCCTGGAGTTGATTCATGCTGAAGCTTTCTATTCCGGGCTGAATTACTTTGGCACCGCCATGCGCCAGAGTTTTGATTTGCTTTTTAGTCAGATTACTTTTCACTTCGATGAAAAATTGCAGATCAAAATTTTTCTCTGCCAGGTCTCCAAAAACTCCATCGATGTATTTCATTTCAAGAATATTGTCGACGAGTCTAAATCGAAATGAATCGTGTTTTTGAGAAAGTTCGGCGAGGTCGGTATGCACTTGTTCCATGGGCTTGGACCTGAATTTCATTGTGCTGGCGTTCAAGCCACAAAAAGTACAGTGATGCTTCTCTCCCCACCAGCAACCTCGAGCCGTTTCGTAAAGGATGACCGGGTTTTCCAATAGAGTAGATTCCGGGTCTATTTCCCGCAGCTGGTCGAAAAAATCCTGATAATCGGGAGCTGCATAATCACTGAAGTTCCCAAACATGGCATCGGGTTCTTCGTATAGAACTTTGCCATCGCATCGATGCACGACCCCTTTAGGAACCGGACCGCCTTTTTCCAGGTAGTTAATATAATTCGGTAGAATGTCTTCTGCTTCACCGGGAATGACGTAATCTATCCAGGGAGAAACGCGGAAATATTCGAGTCCCATTTCCGATTCAAAATTAGAGCCACCAAACAGAATTTTCAAATGTGGAAATTTTTCTTTGATCATTTTTGCCAAGGTTAAACTGGCAACATTTTGGTTGAAGGTCGATGAAAACCCTATTACATCAAAGTCTCCCCAGTTTCCTGCATCTCTGCACCATTTCAGAAACTCGGGAACCATTTTAGTTTTCACATCCAACAAATAGTCCATGGAACGTTCTATGGACTGGCAAACATCTTCCATATGCGGGGCAAAATTTTCGGGATAGGCTTTATTTTTGGGGTTTTCGCCGAACAGGTCATGAGAAAATAGCCACTCTCCAATCAAGAATCTCTTTTCGCAAAGTTGATTGTAAATAGGCAGCCCAAGCTGATGAGCGAAATGCAGATTTAAATAATGGCTTTTTACTTCACAGCCTTTGGACTTCAACAGAGTGGAAAGCGTCCCCAATTGGATCGAGGGATAGATATGAAACCCAAAGGGCATATTTACGAGTGCAATTTTTAAAGGCATGAGGCAATTGTAACAATTTCAAGGGCTGGTGCCCAATAAAATCAGGTGTCTGAACATTTATTCCCAATAAAAATTTTTGCATTCGATGAAGCACCCAAGTATGGTCTGATATAATTAGCTCTTTCAGACAGCTAAATGGTAAAAAAACTGTTTCCTCCCAATATTTAACCCAACCCGGGAAAACATCATCACTCCAGATAAAGTATTTAAAACAGAAGCGGGCGAAGAATTGAAGCCTCCCAGGAAACTTCAGCCTTTCATCAGGCATTTGTCTTATCCCGTGACAATGCTTTTAATGAAGACGCCCATTACCCCAAATCAAATAACTACTCTTGGAATGATATTTGGTGTGGCAGGAGGGGTTGTTTGTATCCGAGGAGATTATTTTTCCATTCTCTTTGGAGCTTTTTTATTTCTGATTTGCTATATCCTCGACAATTGCGATGGTGAGATAGCCCGGATCAAGGATATGCGTAGTATTTTTGGAATGCGGTATGACACTTTTGTAGATTGGGTAGTACACGCAGTATATTTTATTTGTCTTGGGTGGGGTGCCACTTCTGTAACAGGGCAACAGATTTGGTTTTGGTCAGGCGTAGGTGCTGGTTTTGGAGGCACCGTAAACTACGCTCTTGAGCTTTACCAAAACAGAACCAAACCCCATTCCAGCCAGTTGACAGCTGAAGAGACATCGATTAGGGATGACGATTCAAAAATGGATCGCTTTGTTTTGAATGCGCGTACTGTTCGCAGCGATTTTTGTTTTATCGTTTTGGTTCTCAGTCTTGGAGACGTGATCTGGTACCTTCTCCCCCCTGCTGCTATTGGCGCTCAGGCCTATTGGTGTCTTCAGTTTACCCGCAGCTCCCGTCGTTGGCATCCATAGATAGGACTTGACCCAAGAGTGAAAACAATCAAATTTCTATATCTGCTGGTGGGAACCGGCCTGCTGGTTTATGTTTTTTCCGAGACCGATCTCGAATTGTTGTGGTCGAACCTGATTGCAACTGGCTGGGGTATCTTTTTTGTAATAGCGATATATGGAATTGCCTTTTGGGTGGATACGGTAGCCTGGCAGTTTACATTACCGAGCACTGGGTTAAATTTTCGCTGGCTTTACAATCTTTGGAAAGTGCGAATGGTGGGGGCCGCATTTGGAAAGGTATTGCCCTTCAGTGCTTTTGGTGGGGCTCCCGTTAAAGGTTATCTTCTGAAAAAACATTACGGGATTGGTTATAAAGAGGGCGCAGCTTCAATTATCTTGATTGAATCTACACACCTTATGTCTATGGTTTTTTTTATGGCATCGGGTGTTTTGCTCATTCATTTCAATCCGGATTTTCCTGAAAATTATTACCTGTTTTCTAAATTAAGTTTAGCCGCGCTTGCTATTGGTATTTTTGGATTTTATTTCATTCAACGGCTAAAGATTACTTCTATTGCAGGAGGCTGGCTCAGCCGTCGGGCATTGGGTCGTCGATTGGGAAAATTTCTCAGCCACCTTCAGGAATTTGATGACAGGCTGGTTCAGTTTTATACGGAAAAACGCGCTTACTTTCTCGGGGCGTTGGGGTTAAACCTGTTGAACTGGTATTTAGGTGCTTTAGAAATTTATATTATTTTATATTTCCTCGGGCACCCTATATCGGTAGCCGAGTCGATTATTTTAGAAACTCTGGTGGAACTGGTGCGGGCGGGCACATTTTTTATACCGGCGACACTTGGCACCCAGGAAGCCGCTTTTTTATTGGCCACTGGGGCTATTACAGGAGAACCCGCTTTGGGAATGGCTACTGCTTTGATGCGACGGGTTCGGGAAATTGTATGGTTTATTCTTGGCTTTGCTATTGGATGGCAATATTCGACGAGCCCTTCAGACTTGGCCCAGGCGGCGCAAAATGAAATGACAAAAGATTCGCGCTAAATATGCAAAAAACAAAGAATTGAAGAGAATAGCTTCATATGTAACAATAGTTTTTTTTAATTGGTTAATTTGATATGAAATGTTTAATCATTGCCGCAGGGCAGGGCAGTAGGCTGAGATCTCTTGCTGAAGCAAAACCGCTGATGCCTCTTAAAAATATTCCTCTCATTGATAGAGTGATCGACTCTGCTCTGGAAGCAGGAGTGGATGATTTCTACGTTGTGGTTGGTTACAACGGTGCCAATGTCCGTGCGCATTTAGAAGAAGTGAGCCGCTCTAAAAGTATTCCCATAACCATCATTGAAAATGATGAATGGCAACGAGCCAATGGCATTTCTGTGCTCAAGGCACAACCGTATTTGAACGAACCTTTTCTGCTTTTGATGGCAGACCATATTTTTGACTCTGAAATAGCCAGTCAGTTGATCCTCCGTTCTTCCGAAAATAAAGGAATTATATTGGCAGTCGATGAAAACTTGCAAAATACATTGGTGGATATGAAGGATGTAACGCGGGTTTTGGTCGAAGAGAACCAAATTCAAAAAATTGGCAAGGGATTAGAGTCCTACAATTGTTTTGATACAGGAATTTTCTTATGCGATCCGGCGTTATTCACAGCTATCGAAACATCTTCGAAAGATCAGCAAGATGATTCTCTGTCAGGTGGGGTGCGTATTTTGGCTGAACAGGGAAAGGCGGGTGCGATGCCTATCAACGGATCGTTCTGGTGTGATATTGACGACCCTAATAATTTTAAACAAGCCGATATGTATTTATCAAGTCTGATAGAAAAATGCGCATGAGAATGAAAAGTCAGGCCGTTCTTAGTTTGAGAAGTCTGGAATAAACCAAATACCCGGCAAATAGATTGGCTCCTACCGCTGCGACCGCAATAAAAATTTCCATCTGATCGACCACCGAAACTAACAGAATGAAATGAATAAAATCTCTGTTAGCAAATTTTTCAGCCAGTTCCGGTTCATTGATATGGAATAGTTGATTATTCGGTGATCTTTTCTCGAGCAGTATAGGGCTCAATAGAAAGAAAGCCGTCAAGCCCCCCAGCCCTGCCAGTCCGCCAAGGTACAAAAAAATACTTTCATCAGTTTTGAAATAAACTCCACACCCAATAGCGGTGAATACTAGAAAATGGATGATATTGTCAGAATAAATATCCAGTTTTTTTCCGATATCTGTTTCCATAAATTTTAAGCGTGCGATTTCCCCATCGGCTCCATCCACCCAAGTTGACAAAACTAGCAGCATTGCCGCGATAACACTGGTTCCATAAGAACCTTGAAAGAAAAGGAAAGCTGAAACCAGTCCCAAAAAAAAGCTTATAAGGGTAATCTGGTTGGGACTGATCGGAGTATTCAAAAACATACGAGTTAACAAGCGTGAAGCAGGTCTGGAAAGAATGCGTGTGATGAGGCTGTCATGGCTCAGACCAGAACCGCATACCTGTGCTTCGTGAAGACGTTTAAAATCTTCTGGCTTTTGTATTTTCTCTTCCTTTGCACCTGGGACGAACAGAGGGAAGCTAACCTGTTGTGATTGGATAGCCGTAGGGTTGTCTATTAAAAGTTCGTCCAGCTTCTCAGGGTCTATAGGGAAAGCAGAAGCGCCCTCATTTTTTGAATGCGAATGGATAAGGCTGTGTAACTCTTTCTTATTATGGAGAGCAGAACCGTTAAAAATATAGGTCGGATTGTTTTGCACCCATTCTTTTAATTGCGGGATATTATTTATCCAGAGGATATTTTTCGGTAATCGCGAATCTTTTAAAAGTTTTTCGAACGATTTTTCAAGATCCCCATGAGGGTCTTCCATATAAACAGCCAAGGTTTTTATGCCCGCTCTTTGCAGTGTCAAAAGATTTCTAAGGATGAATGGCACCCCGGCGATTTTAGAAGAAAACCATTCGACAGAATTTTCGGTTTCTCCCGGGTTTTTCAAAAAAAGAACACCGCTTGAATTATCGTCCTGGTTTCTTGAATCAGGCTGTTTGTAGTTTTCTGTCATTTAAATTCCAAAATATTTAATTTTTGCAGGCGTCATGTTGACAAACTTCACTGGAAAGTCGTTCCAAAACGATATATATTACACATGTTTTTTGATTTAAAGTTGTAATGTGTTTGACGTCAGCTCGACTCACCTTGTGTAAACACACCTATTTTAGCAAAAATTAATATTAATAAAAACATCTCAAAGATTAAAGGCAGTTGAACTATGGATGATAGTGCAGAATCATATGACGGTATGGCAAGAGAAATTGCTCCGGCAAAAGGAAAACTGGGAGTTTTACTTCCAGGTATGGGCGCAGTAAGCTCAACTTTGATTGCTGGAGTACAATTGATAAATGCGGGGCATAGCCAGCCGATTGGATCGGTAACGCAAATGTCACGAATACGCCTGGGCAAAAGGGATAATGCGCAATACCCTTTCATTAAAGATTTTGTGCCACTTTCATCTCTCAACGATCTGGTTTTTGGTGGTTGGGATATTTATGACGACAACTGTTATCAGGCTGCCTTAGCCTGTGGAGTAATTGATAAGCAGGAATTGGAACCCATCCGTAAACAACTGGAAGAAATCAAACCATGGTCGGCAGTGTTTGATCCTGCTTTTGTTAAAAATCTTTCTGGACCCAATGTGAAACAGGCCCCCAATAAAATGGAATTGGCGGAAATGTTGATGCAGGACATGGAGGATTTTAAAAAGCAACACGGTTTGGAAAGACTGGTTATGTGCTGGTGTGGCTCTACAGAAGTATACCAGGAAGATATGGGCCATGAAGCTTTTCAGACTATCGAAGGATTTGAAAAAGCCCTAAAAGATAATCTGGCTATTATTCCACCTTCTATGATTTACGCATACGCAGCAATAAGAATGGGTGTCCCTTTTGCCAATGGTTCCCCAAATCAGACCATTGATCATCCCGCAATGGTAGCGTTGGCCTTGAAATATAATGTTGCGATTGCCGGTAAGGATTTCAAAACAGGTCAAACCCTGATGAAAACTATTGTTGCACCTGGTCTTAAAGCAAGAATGCTTGGTCTGGATGGATGGTTTTCAAGCAATATTCTAGGTAATCGCGATGGCGAAGTTCTGGATGATCCCGATTCCTTTCGCTCAAAGGAAGTTAGTAAGGGATCGGTTCTCAATAGCATTTTACAGGATGACCTCTATCCAGAACTTTATGGGAATTATTATCATAAAATCCGCATTGAATATTACCCTCCTAGAGGAGATGCCAAAGAAGGCTGGGATAATATCGATATCCAAGGGTGGCTGGGACAAAAAATGCAGTTAAAGATAAATTTTCTTTGCCGTGATTCGATTCTTGCTGCGCCAGTTGTTTTAGATCTGGTTTTATTCCTGGATATGGCTAGCCGAGCGGGAATGGGTGGGATCCAAGAGTGGCTTTCCTTTTATTTCAAGTCTCCACAATGTCGTCCCGACTTGCAACCCGTTAACTCATTATTTGATCAAGATGAAAAAATGCGAAATACTTTGAGAATTTTGATGGGTGAAAAGGTTATCGATCATTCGGGGCTGGATTACTACGAACCTAAAGGCTGATTGAAGGGCTTGGGTTGCTTATTGCTTCGAGGAGATTGCTAATAAATAAAAAAAAGCCGGTACATTAGTACCGGCTTTTTCTTATTTAGGACTTTCCTGAACGAGCGGTTTTACTTTCCGGCCCTTTTTATTATAAAAAGACGGTGAGTTGATTTGCTTATCCGTTCTTTTATTCAGTGCTTTTATGGAAATCACTTTTTTGAGATTACCTGTAGCATCAAAAACTTTCACTTCATGCATTGTCTTCCCTTTCTAGTAAGTCGTTTATGCGATTTAATGTGTTAATTAGCCGACCGAAGGAATGCTTCATCGGGGAAAGACATCTGATTTTTCTTTACTTAGGGACTACTTTAGAAGCTTGTGGTCCTTTTTGACCCATCGTTTTTTCAAATTCTACTGCTTGACCTTCATTAAGGGTTTTGAAGCCATCTGTTTGAATTTCTGAAAAATGTACGAAGCAGTCTTCCCCATCGTCCGATTCAATAAAGCCATAACCTTTACTCTCATTGAACCATTTTACTTTACCTTGAGCCATTTTTAATTTACTCCCAAAAAAATTGCGGGACGATCTTGCATTCAGATATTAAAACAGAGTCCCCAGTTGAAATAATTAAGACTTATTTGGATAAAATCAGGCATAAAAAAAACCACCCATAAAATCAGGACGGTTAATGGTTTTCTGCTAAAATTGTATTACCCATGCCACTAATGATGTTCCAAATAATTCAGGAATTGCCTTCCTAAATTGTCTTAGTATGGTAGCCCACAATATCATATCTATTGAAAAAACCCAAATTAATATCAATTTTTCGGTTGAAAAACCATTGATAAACTAAGAAGTGTTTCTCTGCTCTTTATAGGTTTTTCTGTAATGCTATTATTATCAATGCTCTGCTTTGGGGCGGTGAGTGGGGTTCAGGTGAGCAGAGAAATAAAATTGCGTAGAACTTTGGGGTCAAACGTACCTTTCATATCGCGGGTCATTATGGTCAAAGCGTCCAGAGGTTTCATGGCCCGTCGATAGACCACAGGGGATGTGAGGCTTTCGTAAACATCGGCTACTTTGCAAACACGCGAAAAGTAAGAAATTTTGTCTTGCGCAAGGGCATGGGGATAACCTTTGCCATCAAAACTTTCGTGATGCTGAGCAGCCATTTTTACCACTTCTTCATTGTAAATTTTCAGACCTTTGATTATCTCGCATCCTTCTGAAGTGTGGGAGCGCATCCATTGAATCTCGTCCATATCCAACTTGCCCTTTTTGTAAAGGGTTTCATCGGATATCGCTGTCAAACCCAGATCGTGGAACAATCCGCCAATTGCGAGAATTTGAGTTTCCTCTTTTTGCATTTTCATCTTGTTGGCATAGCTCAAGCAATAAAGCCCTACATTTATGGAATGAAGGTACGCCGGATAATTTTTAATCATCGTTTTTGCCAGTAATGAAAATCCTTGATTGGTCACCTCAAGGCAGGTATGCATGGCACCCATAATGTCATTGGCAGAGTTTAATATTTTCCTAGAGGAGCTGTTTTCAAAAAATTCTTTCATAACAGCCATGGAGACAGAATAAATTTTTTCAGCCCGCAAATGTGGAGCCAGAGTCTCATCAGAAGCCACCGAAGCCAGACTTCCAGTGACCTGTTTGAAATATTGTTCCTGCTCTAAAACATCTATATAAATATCTTCTGTCAGCTCACCGGCTTCGAGCAACTTTCTAACTTTTTCCTGATGTGCAGGTTCGGTCCCGGCAAATTTAACAAAAGAATCGTTAGATTTTACATACAAATTGAATTTTTGATCGCTCGTCTCGCTGAGAGACTCGATATCAATTTTTCTATACTGTTCGCTCATTGAAACCTTGAAAATGTTTTAATCGGGGTCCCTGTAAAGACCTTGTTTGCAGGCTAATTTTGGAGCTTATCACAAATGTCATTACATTTACCATAAAGGGCTCCGTCAGTTCGAAAGACCGATAACTTGTAAAATTTTAAATATAAAAAGGACGAGAGAGTGATTTCGCTGTAAACAAAAACGGGTCTTAACCGCAAGGTCAAGACCCGTATCATTTATTGGTATGTTTTAGGGGGAAGGTTTGAGCTTAAAATCTGAAAATATTATATGTCCCGCTCGCGCTCTGTGCGGAGGAGTCGCTTTTGCGAAAGAGTACGCCTGGTAGGATTCGAACCTACGACCTACGGATTAGAAGTGTGAAACTAATGTTTTTAGGAAGTTCTTGATTTCAGGCTGGTTTCTCTTATCTGCTTTATTTACAGACAGTTTTAGGTGTTCTATGAATTCTACCAATTCGGTAAATTCTGTCTTGATAGGAAATTTCTATCATAGTTTTATCATAGTAGCTTGATCAGGTTTTGGGGGTAGCTTACCTATTTGATTTGTACTTTAACTGGTCCGCTTCCGGCCCAGCCTGTGTGAAAATACAGAGTCGTCAATATTATTAAGCGATGTTATATTTATTACATTGTTATCGTAATAGAGGCGAGGAGATTAATGAAGCGTTTTGTTGAAGGTGAAAGTCGCCTGCAATCAACCCTGTTCCCCGATCAGCTTGATGATTATATAGCAGAAGATAACCCTGTCAGAGTTATTGACGTATTTGTTGATGAGATGGACTTGCTCAAGATGGGGTTTAAAATCATACCTGCTATCACGGGTCGCCCTGCCTATCACCCCGCAACAATGTTGAAAATCTATATTTATGGTTATTTAAATCGTGTTCAGTCTAGCCGCCGCCTTGAACATGAGACACAACGCAATGTTGAGCTTATGTGGTTGCTCGGACGATTGACACCTGATTTTAAAACGATTGCTGATTTCCGTAAAAACAACACCAAAGCTATTCAATCAGTTTGCCGTGAATTCGTCATGATATGTCGCAAACTCGACTTATTTTCTGATGCTTTTGTTGCTATTGATGGAAGTAAGTTTAAGGCAGTTAATCATCGTGATTTAAACTTCACACGTGCCAAATTAAAATATCGCTTAAACCTCATCAATGAAAGCATTGCAAAATATTTAAATCAAATAGACAGTGCTGATCGTCAAGAAGCGTTGGTTGCTAAAGTGAAAGTTGAACGACTCGAAAACAAGATTTTTAATCTTAAAAAGGAAGTAAAACGACTGAATAAAATTGAAGTGGCGTTAGATGCCACACCGGACAAACAAATTTCACTGACTGACCCTGATGCACGTTCTATGAAAACCCGTGGTACAGGGGTTGTTGGTTATAACGTTCAGGCTGCCGTAGATACGAGACATCACATTATCGTGACGCATGAGGTTACTAATATCGGCAATGACAGAGCGCAATTATCCAGAATTGCTAAACAAGCTAAAACAGTTGTCGGAAGTGATAATTTACGGGTTGTTGCTGACCGAGGGTATTATAAGGGCGAGGAAATATTAGAGTGTGAGCAGTCGGGTATCACCGCCTTTTTACCTAAACCACAGACATCAGGTAACCAGGCAAAAGGTCTTTTCGGAAAACGTGACTTTATCTATAGACAAGAATCGGACACGTATGATTGTCCTGGCGGAGAGCAAGCAACCTATCGTTTTAGCGGGGAAGAAAAGGGAAAGATTATAAGGCGTTATTGGTCATCGGCATGCTTGAGTTGTCCTATCAAGGCATACTATACAAACAAGTATGCGGAAGATTGATAGTGGTAGTATTGAGTTTTTACACAGTCTGGTCCGATTCCTTCCAATAAAGCTCTTATTACAACTCTTTAAAATTCAATGGTTGCCTCGGTACATGATTCCCCACTTATGTAATTTCTTGCAAAATTTCATATATAATTTACCCACTTGTGACAATCTTTCTGATTTATTTCAGCAATACCCCCCTATACTAAATATATTGCAAAGTTCCTGATTAAAGGATTCAGCGGTCAACATGGTCAACATTTATTTTAGTTTAAATTTTTAATAAAAATCGGGTTTAATAAATTTAATGCAAGATCTACTAGAAAACATAAAAGGTGATATCCTAATTGTCGATGACAATGAGGTTAATTTAGACATTTTATTGCGGACTTTGAAAAAACAAGGACATAACGTTACTGCTGTTACAAAT
>JBLFWU010000019.1:0-47632 GCA_047610985.1 Nitrospinales bacterium
AATTCCCAGTCTGTAATAAGCATCGCCAAATTCAGGATCAAGGTTTACAGCTTTGTTAAGAGAGTCGAGGGCTTGGTCAAAATTGCCGAGATCAGACTGAATTCTGCCAGCTGCATAATGAGTTTGGCTATTGAAGGGTTCAAGTTTTATAGCTTTTATAATTTCTTGCAGTGCTTTTTCTTTTTTTCCTAAATTTTCGTAAGCCCAACCAAGACTGGTGAATACCTTGTCATCTTTGGAGTCGAGCTTGCGCGCTTTCTCCCAGGACTCAACTGCTTTTACAATATCCTTATTTTTTGCGTGGATGACACCAAGGTTGTAATGCGCCATGGCGTTGCGGTTGTCTTGTTCCAAAGCTTTTCGGTAAGCTGCCATTGCTTTTTTCTTTTTACCCATCCGTTCGTAAACCACACCCATATTGATATGAACCTCGGTCATTAAAGGGTGAACTTCGAGTGCCTTTTTCCAATAGCCTATGGCTTGTTTGTTTTGACCGATTTCAGCATGAGCGGCACCCATGTTATTAAACACGATATGCATGTTGCTGTTGCGGTTCTGTGCGATTTTTAGAAACCGCAGGGATTTTTTGAGGTTCCCCGTTGCGATGAATATGGAACCCAGATCGGTAGCAATATCTGCGTTTGTGGGATTGAGGGAAAAGGATTTGTTAAGCGCCTTTTCTGCATCGAAATATCTTTTTAAATAAAATAGTGCAATGCCTTTTTCACGATAAGCGTCTCCATAATCTTCTTTTAGTCGAATGGCTTCCACTAATGCCTTGAGCGCCGAATGGTATTTCTTGTCCTCAATGTAAGCTCTTCCCAAATCGTAATGCAGGGCTGGGTCTTCGGCTTCATCTTTAATCTGGCTGGTGAGTTGCTCGATCTTGTACTCGGGAGAATCGCTTGAAGGTCCACAAGATACAAGCAGAAAACAAAAAATGGCAATAAGAGTCAAATGCATTTTATCCAGGGGTTTAATAACAGTCAGATTACACAAGCTATTCTATTATAACGGGATAAAAGTGAGGGAAGTTTAATTCAGGATGAAGTGCGGAGGAAAAAACGAGTGCTTTTAGAAGGGGATGGCCTCACGGGCCAGTTCCATAAGGAAAGAAGGGAAGAGACCGATTGCAAGAACGGCGATAGAACTTACCGTGACCAGTGCCCGCATTCCTTTATGCATAGCTGGTTGTGGAGCAGTTTCGTCTTCGTAGAAATACATCATAACTATGACACGTAGATAAAAATAAACCGAAATAATACTCGCAACCACCGCTAAAATGGTGATGAGAAAATAACCTTGTTTGATAGCAGCATAAAACAAAAACAGTTTTCCAAAAAAACCAGCGGTCGGCGGGAACCCTGCCAGAGAAACCATAAATAAGCTCATGGCCGCCGCAAGGAACGGACTACGTTTTGCCAGCCCCTTTAATCGATTGATGGAGTTGCCTTCCGGGCCTTCACCTTCCATCATAAAGACGACTGCAAACGCGCCTATATTCATAAATAAATAGACTGAAAGGTAAAAAAGAATGCTCGCCATGCCTTCTTGAGTATTGGTAACAATTCCTATCATGAGATATCCAGCATGTGCCACACCAGAATATGCCAGCATTCGTTTGAGATCATCTTGAAAAATAGCTGCAGTATTTCCCACCAGCATGGTCAACACGGATGCGCCAAATAGAATCGGCATCCAAGTATTATCTAGTTCCGCAAAAGAAGTGAAGAAAACACGCGCGATCACCGCAAAGACTGCCGCTTTAGTGGCAACTGACATAAATGCGGTAATAGGTGTTGGTGCTCCCTGATAAACATCGGGTGTCCATGAATGAAAAGGCACCAGTGAAACCTTGAACGCGAGACCGCAGAACATCAGCCCCATTCCTATATAAACTAGTGTATTTTTTGTGTAGGGATTTTCCTGAACCAGTTGACCGATGAGTCGTATCTCGGTGGTTCCGCTACCTGCATAAATCAGGGCCATGCCATAAACTAGAACCGCAGACGCGAATGCTCCCGTTAGTAGATATTTTACTGCCGATTCTTGCGATGCCTGGGTTGCCCAACTCAGTTTCGGTGTGGTGCCGGGTCCTTCTTTTCCTGTTCCATGTTTGGCGGAAAATCCACAAAGGATGTATAGAGAGATGGAGAACAACTCCAAAGATAAAAATATGGTAATTAAGTTGCCAGATTTGGCCAGGAACATCATTCCTGCTATTGACATTAGCAGCAGTGTGAAATATTCCGCTTTATTTTCATGGTCGCTTTGTGGATACCGAACTGATCCGAAAATTGGGAACAGCGCCATGGCTAAAATGATTAAATTGAATACCAGGGAAAATCGGTCGTGGATAAGTGCGCTACTGAATATATCTGGGTTGATACCGTTCGCCGCTGTCGGTGCATCGCCCCATAGAACAAGGGTGAGAATGAAGGCTGCGCCAACTCCACCGAGAGTGACCATTGACAAGAAGGCATTGCGGTTCAACTCCTTTTTGAGTCCTGCCAAAAGAAGGAAAAAAGCCGTGCCCAGTACAATAAACTCAGGCCCAATAGCTGCCCAGTTCATGTCATCAAAATTGATCTCAAATTCCATACAATAAGTCCTGGATTTCTTACTACGCCATTTAAATTAAAACTTTTGCTGGCTATCGTATCTGCTTGTAACGCGGGTCATCCATTCTCTGTAAAATCAGTTTTGACCCAATAATACCCAGCCTAATTTATGGGTGTTTTATAGCATTTTAAGCCTTTATGCAAGCTCTCACTGTTGTCTCGGTCAGGTATGTGATTTTAGCTGGTATAGTGTAAGAATTTTCCTTGTTAAGCCAATGGTTTCCGGTCAGAATAGGGGTTTTCAATCACCAAAAATGCGGAGGATTTTGTGGATACCAATGAGGCGCGTGCGCATCTGAACTATCTGTTAACGCTTGGGATACGCCGGGAAGAGGCGTTTGGCCCAATGGCGCTCAGTTTTATAAAAGAGGATGCCTTCGAAAGCGCAGGTCTTTTACCGGAAGAGCAATTCAGCCTCATCATGGCTACGGTTGATGCATTGGCAATGGAGCCTAAACGTTTCAACATGAAGGTTGAAATGTTGAAACGAGCGCAAGGTCTGCTCAATAAGACTTCATTTGATAATCCGCAGCTCGTCCGGCAACTTGATCAGGACCTCAAGAAAACTGAAGCAGAGCTAGGTATCTATAATGAAGCCATGCGTCCTGCCAAAGGGGAAGCGCAGGAACGGCAGAAATTGATTGTGCAAAGTGATGCGCCAGAATACTTTCTCGACATTGCACAAAAACGGGCCACCGCTTACTACCAAAATAAATTTGGTTTGAACAAAGAGTCGAAAACCGCCCAGCACTTTGGCGGAACCAAGAGAAAGTTTGATCCGGATAATAAAGCTGTGCAGAAAGAGTTTCCTGGAGCCTGTGCACCTTTTATGAACTCTCGCACCAACGCTTTTCATCTGATGATGCCATTCGATTTGAAAATCAGCAAAACTCCAGATGACCCGCTTGATGGAGGCATGCGAGCCTATTATGCAAAAATGGGTTATTCCTTTCCTCTCGGATTCGAAATGGGGAAAATTTGCAGCTATGAGGATGGAGAGATCCTTGATATTCCTCTGGACGACCCCAATCTCATTTTCTTGTCAGTTTCCAGAGTCAAGGAAAAGGAGTTCCGCGCTGCGAACTATCCAGGTACTCCTGAAATACCAACTGAATACGCCTACCCGCGTGCGGTACTGGAGCGTACCGGAACTCTAGGGCCCTATATTCAGTTGGTTTCTAATTTTAAAATCTGGTTCGATGCTTCCCAGGTTTCGGTTTTGATACAGGGTGCCCCCGACCTGTATGAGTATGGTTTAGAAGGCGGATCGGGCATGATGGTCCGTAGTCACGCTTCTGATAAAATACCTGCCTATGCTGAAAACACATCGCAACCCTGGCAGGACGGCTTGAGTTTTAATTTTGTAAATATCCACTTAACTTTGAGTCCGGGTAACGAATCGGCAATGGTTCCATATAATACGCCGCTTTTTACAGTTTATCCGGTGCTTCCCACGCAGAATTTTAAATGGGCGAATATGTCTGATATGTGAGAGATATAGGTAGTTAGACTTCTGATAAACCCACCTTATCTCGCCCCGCATTTCCTGTTGCGATTACGCTATACTATTAAAAGCATATTTTAATTTCATTTTTCCATGACACTCTTTTCAAAAATAAGAACAGGGCTTAGGCTAGCGGTATTTTTTCTATCAGTCACCTTATTGGTCCCAGCTCTGGCATCGGAACCCATTCAGATCACCTCGAATCCGGGTGAAGATTTTGCTCCGTCAATTTCCCCAAATGGGAGCTTCATGGTTTATGTCTCCGATACCTCAGGGAATCTTGATCTTTGGATGAAATATTTAGGAGTCGGTATCCAACCTCCTGATCGTCGATTGACTTTTCACAGTACCGAAGACAAAAGTCCTACGATTAGCCCTGATGGCAAAAAAGTCGCATTCGTTTCTCATCGGGGCGATCCACGCGGTGATATTTATGTTCTTGATCTGCAAAACAGCGGTGACCCTGTTGCTGTTGTTCAGGGGAAAGAGGAGGATATGGACCCCGCTTGGTCAGTCGATCAGGAGTTTATATTTTATGCTTCGCGCTCAACACAAATTTCTATTTATAAAACCAACCTGACAAGTGGAGAGAAGTCACTGGTTCTGAAAGATGGAGGAATTAATCTTTCAACTTCTGCGGATGGTCAGCATCTAGCTTTTGTTACAGGAGATACGCACAGTGATTTAAAGGTTTTAAACCTCAAATCAAATACTTTAATTAATGTGAGTCGAGGGCCAGAAATAGATGTATCGCCTGCATGGTCAAACGATTTGCTTTTCTTTGCGCGTTACTCCGATGATACTAATCTGGATGGACAGCTGAGCATTGAGGATAACCCAAATATCTGGAAGCTAGATTTCAAAGCAGGTCGTACCGAAAACTTGCATCAATTGACAGACAGTTCTTCCTACGATTTTTTTCCGCAACCAGGCGCCAACGACACAATTTTATTTGCGTCACATAAAAAAGGATCCGTCGATATTTGGCAGCTCCCACAATCGGGACGAGTTCCTTTTGTAAATGATTCTTCTGCATCCATAAAAAACAATGAAGATGTATGTTCCGAAGATACCTACCTATGCGCCATGGCCTTGGCAAACCATATTCGCCAGTTTCCGAATGAAGCAGGCCTTGCCGAAATGCGTTATCGCCTAGCTGTTTTAAACTTAGAGTTACAACACCCAGATTCCGCCCGGAAAATTTTTAATCAGATATTGGATGTTCACCTCGATAACAAAGAGATCGCTGGGTTATCAGAAATTGAAACCCTTTTGCTGGATACTGGGAATGCATCTTTAAAAATAAATACCCTGGATACGATTATAAAAAAATATTCAGGACTTGCACGTGTCGAGGCGCGGAGTTTTCTAGAAAAAGGAAAACTTTCTCTTGTCAACAACGCTCCGGATCAAGCCTTAAAATATTTTCAAGAAGTAGTCAGTAACTACACCCAACAACGGAGTTTAGCGGCAGAGGCAGCATTTTTACAAAGCCGGGTATATGAATTGGTTGGTAACCGGGAAAAGCTGGTGCAATCTTTTGTGCAATTGGTAAAAGATTTTTCGGATGTCCCCAGATGGAAACAAAAAGCTATCGACGCAATTCTTAACCTGCACGAAAGACAACTCACTTTGGAGAAGAAGGTGTCGCATTTGCAGGCACTCACAGAAACCTATAAAGAAATTCCACAACTGGCAGCGGCAATTCAAAATCGTGTTGGGGCTCTATATTATGACGCCACTGAAAATCTGCTGGCGAAAGAAGCCTATAAAACCACAGCTAAAACTTATAAGAAGGGTGAATCTTTTAAGGCCCGCTTTGCATTGGCAAGGATATATGCCGAAGAGGAAAACTTTGATGAAAGCCTGAGTATCTACCGAAAGATTTCAGATGAGCCAAAGGCTATAAAAGCTTATTTGAATAAAGCTCGGGAGGGGAAAGTTCAAAAAACTTTGGACAAGGGTAACTGGGAGCTTCGTGTTGGAGAGGTCAAGTTGGCTTTCAAAACATTTTTGAAACTCATCGAATTCAGTCCGAATACTGTAGAAGCCCATCGAGGTTATCTGCAAGCGGCGTCGGTTCTTAAGAAAAGCGCCGATGCTGTAAAAATCTATAAGAAAAGAGTTGAGACTTATTCAGGCTCCGCCGCAGAACATTATGGGCTGGGACTGGCCTATACCTACCTCACTCCACCAGCATTAGATGCGGCAGAAGAAGAAATCGGTAAGGCGCTTGCACAAAACTCACAACAAGTCTTCTTTCATCAGACCTTGGGATGGATTTATGAACAGAAAGAGCGGCAACAATCTGGTTTTCTTGAAAAGGCATTGCATGAGTACCAGATTGCGTTGGCTCTCAATGATCGAAATAAAAACTCTCGAAACGAAACTGACTTGCTTCTTAATCTGGGGAACGGTCATTATTTGCTGAACAACCCTCTTTCGGCTCGACATTATTACGAAAAGCGCGAAGAAACCGGTTTGGAATTTTTGAATGCAGAACGGGAAGCTTTATACAGACAACGGTATGGTGAGGCATCTTTTAAAACAGGTGATGCGGTCAATGCTGTCAAACAGTTCAAGTATGCGATGGACTTGGTTGGGAAGAAAAATGAACCCGCTCGGATGGCCGAGTTGCACGATCGTATCGCTCTGGCTTATCAGGAAAAAGAAGACTATGAGCTTGCGGTCAAACATTTTTCTGCAAGCCTGGAATTGAATAGGCAAACAGGAAACCAGTCATCACTTTCGCGGGCTCTTAGAAACATAGCCAATAATATTTATTCGCAAAATCGTCTGCAACCGGACTCGGAGAAAATGAGCCGGGCTCTCAATTATTATTTCGAGGCCATTGATAAGCTTGAGAAGTATGGTGTGGCAGATAGGAAAAAGAAATCATCAGCATTAATCGAGGTCAACATAGAAGCTGGAATTGGTGAAGATGTTTCGGCCGCAGCTTATGGATTCGACAAAAGCGGTGAACAAAAACTGATTTTTCATTACATTGGAAAGATTTATGGAGACTTTGGTGATAACCAGAAGGCAATCGAATATTTCCAGAAAAAACTGAAACTAATACCAGAAGGGTTGGATGTAGAAAACAACATCCCGGTTCTTCTTGAAAAAGCACTTTTACTCAATCAGCTTGGTAAATTCTATTTTCAAACTGGAGAAACTCGAAAAAGTCTGGAATATTTTAAGGATTCCTTTTCGCTTTCAAGAAAGCTAGACAATCGAAATGGTATGGCCGTTAATGCAGCGAATATGGCACGTGCCGTATTTACTATGAGTGCCAGAGCCAATATCGCGAACGAGGCTGAGGAGGTTATCGCCTTTATCCAGGAAGCAATCGTTTCCAGCGAACCAACCTCGTTATTGATATTACATAATTATCTAGGCGTTCTTTTCCATATGCAGGCATTTAACTCTAGAGACCTTTCAGGTTTAAACGATGTCGAACAAGTAAAAGCCAGTCTTGCGGGCTTGCGAAACAATATGACCCGTATTGGTAAATCGATTCAGCACTTTGAAGCTGCTATGGAACTAGCACTAGGTGATGCCGAAAAATATCTTCCTAAAATAAAACAGAATCTGGAATTGACCCGGCACCTAGCCGGAATGAAAGACAATAGCGCTACATGGATGCCACCTCTCAGCGTCCGATGGCAATTTGTTTATTTAGATGCGCTTCGATCAAAAAGCACGAAACGCCTGATTCGTCTTCTGGATGCGGAAAAAGAATTGGCGCGTCTGCCTTATCGCGCTATTTCATCGGATCGTTCAACTTTATCGATGATTGAACAGCTTTATCAGGAAATCACATCAAAATTGTTCGAGCAAGAAAAATACAATGAAGCGTTATTGTTTTCTGAAAAGGGCAAGAAGAGGATTATTCAGGCGTTGGCGCCAAGTTACCAGTTTGCCAGCGAAGAGAGACAAGAATATTTTAATGAAATAAAAACGTATGCAAGGCAACTGTCATCTTTGGATACCGAAAATGCAGAAGCTTTGTTAGACGAATATCAAGAATTTATGGAATTGGTTGATGAAGACGACCCTGCGCTGGTGGATTGGGTGTCGCCAAATGTTCCGACAGTAGAAGTTGTGCAATCGCTTTTGCGAAAAGACGAAATCTTTTTAAAATTACAAAGAGTGGGGAACGACATTCTTGTCTGGCAGATAAGCCCTGAAAAAATATCAACAGGTCGTATTGTAGGGGACAAAATATTCTTTGAGCTAATTCAACGGATAGCTACGACCCGTTTAAATAAAGCTGATATAGACACTTTATCAAAAAAACTCATTACTCCATTGCGGGATGCGATTGGTAGCTCGAAATCTATTATTATTTTGGCTGAAGGAAGGTTGGAATTTTTGCCCTGGGCGGCTCTCAAGTTAAATGGCAAACCTTTGATTGAAAACTCACGGCTGACGTTCGTTTCTTCGTTGTCGCATTTTGTCCGCTCGGTTAGCTCGCGAAGTCTTTATAGCTCCCGAGTTTTAGCGGTTGAATCTCATTTCCCCGATAATGTGGGTGAATATTTTGCATCTGTTGTTAGCTTGAAAGGGGAAGATGCGAATCGAAAATTATTTCTTAACGAATGGAATCATTTTGGTTTGGTGCACATTGAAAGTCCTGTTCGAGTTTTTCGTCATGAACCTCAATTGTCATTCATTACTCTGAATAAGGAACCCGCAAAGTTTCAGCGAATTTTTGTCGAGGCGCTGTATGCCGACCCCGTAGAGTCGCATTTGATCACCTTGACGGACGTGGAGCATGTGTTCGATCCTCGATTGGAGTTGTCGCCCACAGCTGTATTGTTACAGGGCTTGACGTTTAAGGGTTACCCCGGTGCAGTGTTGCATAGTGGAAGACCAGAATTTCAGAAAGAGTTTAATGTCTATTTTACTGGGACTCTTGGCGAGGCCAATCCGGCAGAATCGTTGCGACAAGCACAGATAGAACTGTCGAAAAAGCATCCTGACAATCTAGATTGGGCTCGATACCGATATTATGGATTCCCTGGTATGAACGATATGGAGAAACAAGCGTTCGCCATCAAACATATCAAAGATAACGTGTTAAAAGGAGCCGCTGCGTCTAAGGCAGGTGAACTCCTTTCCACTATTAACTATCTTGAAAAAGCGTTGGTGCTGGCCCCTTTTGTCCCTGAAAAGGTGAGCTTGGGCAAAAATTTCCAGGCCAAAATGATTATTAAGGCTCTTGCTACTGCTGCGTGGAAGCTAGGGGACTATGAAAAGTCCATTCATTACCAAAACAAAGTTTTGCCTTTTGCTGAGAAAGAGGAGGACCCTGAAGAGTTGGCAGAGGCGCATTATTTTTTGGGTCTGCTTTATTCTCTAACAGAAAAATTCCCCGAAGCTGTGGAACATTTAAAAACAGCTCTGACCATTTTTGAGGAATATGAAATTCTCGATCGGCTGGCACAAAGTTACAGCCAACTGGGCATCGTTGAAGAAAACGCTGCAGAATATACCCTTGCTCTTAAAGCGTTCACGGCTTCGCAAAAATTAAATGAAGAAATAGGTGAAGATTTAAATCGCGCTCGGGAATTTCGCAGGATTGGAAAAATTTACAGTCTCCGTCTCAATCGGTTTAACGAAGCCAAAGAATATTTTTCCAAGGCTTATGACTTGTTCGTTGAATTGGGGCAAGAGGAACTTCAGGTTCAGTTGCTACTGGACTTGGGACTGGTTGCTGAAAAGGAAGGGGGTTTTGATCGATCCTTAGATTATTTTTCACAAGCGCAGGTTCTTGCGGAAGAAAATAATTTCAGGTCAGGGTTGTCGAAAGCATTATTGTATCAGGCTAACTCGCACTGGTTTCAGGGTGACTATCAGCAGGCTTTTCGAGCGCAACGCGAGTCGTTGGAAATAGCCAAGTCTCTCAAAGACAAACTGCGACAGGCTTTTATCTATAATACGCTAGGATTGATCCATTGGACATTGAATGATCCTGAGCGAGCTTTGAAAAACCTCCACCACAGTCTCGACCTGGCAACTGAAATGCGTTCGCCGATAGACATTGCCTCGGCCCACAACAATATCGGACTGGTGCATCGAAAAGAAAAACTCTTTGAAAAGTCCCTCGAATCTTTCAATGAAGCTCTGAAACTTGATATTCAACTCAAATCAAAATGGGGGCAGGGCTACACCCACCGTAATATGGGGATGAGCTTGATGCGTATGGGCAAGCTTGATGACGCCGCCAGACACTTTAATCAGGCGATGAGTTTCAGCGGAGAAATCGGCGATCGTACTAATGTTGTAAAAATCATGCTGGAATTAGGACATTTGGCGCTAGAACGAGAACAATGGCAGGAAGCTGTACCGTTGTTTAAAAAGGCGTATGCATTGTCATCTGCGATCAATGTGAAGGAGGTGAGTTGGAGGGCTTTACGCGGGCAGGGATTCGCCCTTATCCAGTTAAATAAAAATGATGAGGCGGTGAAGGTTTATAAGGAAGCCGTGAAAATTGTCGATGCCATGCGAGCCGCTATTAAAGTTGAAGAATTTCAAAATGGATTTCTCACTGATAAACAGGATGTTTACAAGGAATTGATATTGTTGCTTTTGGATATGGGTAATGTCAAAGACTCTTTTCAATATGCAGAGCGGGCAAAATCGCGAAGTTTCATTGACCTGCTTGGCAATCAAAAAATCAGTTTAAAAAATGATGTCAGTCAAAAATTGTACGATGCTTTAATCCGACAGAAATCACACATTCGAGAAACAGAAGAAGCTTTCGCTGCTGCACGTTCAGCTGAGAAGGAAGCAGAAGCGAAGGATCTCAGAGAAAAACTAGTGGAGGCGAGAAGTCTCTATCAGAATATGTTGATCGATGCTAAAGAGCAGAACCCGGAAATTTCAAACTTTATCACGGTGGATGCAATCACCTTAAAGGAATTGTATGGCTTGCTGGAAGATAACGTAGCATTGGTGGAATATCTGGTGACAAAAAAAGAACTTGTTGCCTGGGTGGTGACGAAGGGAAACATCAATTCAGTTCGCGTCCCTATAACGGAAAAGAGTTTAAACGCGCTTGTTGCTGATTACCGTGAGCGGATTCAGAAAATTGCTCCTGTAGAAGATCAAGCGAAACGATTACACGCTTTGTTGGTGGAGCCTTTGCAGGTGTTTATAAAAGGTAAGCGGATGCTGGGTATCGTGCCGAATGGACACCTTCACTATATTTCATTTTCTTCCTTAAAAAATGAAGAGAGTTATTTGTTTGAGCGCCATCCAATATTTTATTCCCCCAGTGCGTCGGTGATGCAGTTCACTTTTAAGAAAAAAACGGCACGCAGTCGCGACATAAAGGTTCTGGCGTTGGGCAATCCTGATCTTGGCGACTTGAATTACGACTTACCACTTGCAGAAATGGAAGCTAACGCTATTAAATGGGATTTTCCAAAAATTGATGTCCTGACTCGAGAAAATGCCACCGAAAGCTGGTTGAAGAAAAATATCGGCGACTATCAAATCATCCATGTTGCATCACACGGTGAGTTTAATCCCATTAACCCTTTGTTCTCTTCCTTAAAATTGACGCGAGATAGAAGCGATGATGGTAATTTTGAGGTTAATGAAGTTTTCGGACTCGATATCAATGCAGATATCGTGACACTCAGTGCTTGCCAAACAGGTCTGGGTGACCTCGTTGGCGGCGATGAATTGGTAGGGCTCAACCGAGCATTTATCTATGCCGGTACGCACTCAATCTTATCTTCTCTGTGGAGAGTGAGCGATATCTCCACAGCGGTGTTGATAAAACATTTTTACCGTAACTACGGTAAGGAAGATAAAGCCGAGAGCTTGCGCAAGGCGCAGCTTCTTGTTAAACGGTTTTACCCACACCCTTCCTATTGGGCCGGATTCAATCTGACCGGAGACTATCGATAGTCGACTTTAGTTATGTCTATTCATTAAGCCTTCAGGAAATTGTAGATCAAGCTTTCTTTTCAAATCCTTAGAGATTGTCTGTCTTCCTGCGCCGGTGTAATTTCCCTGATTACTCTGAAAAATTTTCCAGTGACGCCGATGCAACCTTTCTTTTGAGATGACCTCTTTTACCTTTCCACTAGCATTATAAACTGTGACTGGAAATAGCATTTGATGTGCCTCCCTTCAGTCTAGATTGGGATTATCAACCTCTCTAATCCTAAGATAGGTCGCAGCTAGTTTATTTGCCACCCCGAATTCAAAAATTTTGAAGATTTGACTCTTTGATAAGAATATTTTGTTAGAAATTGGACATTTAAAGTAAATATATATATTATTTTGAAATGCACGAATTGTTCTATTGTAGTTTCGCAACCAGAGATATGTCGGACACCGATATATTGAATATCTTGGAGAAATCCAGAATAGGGAACGCCGAAAATAGTATTACAGGCATTCTTATTTATTGGGCCAAGACAAGACAGTTTATGCAGATTTTAGAAGGAAGTGAAAAAGCTATTTTTGATTTGTATGAAGTTATAAAGAAGGATGATCGGCATAAGAGCCTTAAAATGATTTACAGTGGAGAGATTTCTGAGAGATATTTTACGAATTGGACCATGGGGTTTTCTAAGTTTGAGTCGATTGATAAATCCAGATTGGAGGGAGTTTCTAGTTTTCTTGAAAAAGGGTTTACCGATGAATTAATTAATGGGCACCCTTCAACGGCAATCAGTCTTTTTCAGTCATTCAAAGAGTTATTGCCAAAAGAGGAAAAACCTTAACTATTGGTGTTTTGATTTTTTTGGCGTTCTAACGCACGTAATTTACGGGCTTCTTTTTTATTAATTTTCCCTTTTACCTTTTTCTCGACGACTGGCTCACCCTCCCAACCGACTTTTTCGAGAAAGTCTTCGTAGCCGCCATGAAAATACTCCGCACGACCGCGATGGAAAATGATCAAATTTGTGGCCAGAGCTTTAAGGATAAGTTCAGAGTGAGTTACTATTACTATAGCACCCGCATAATCGTTCAGTTCTTCGATTAAGGATTCTATCGATTCTACATCTAGATGATGAGTAGGCTCATCCAATAGTAGAAGGTTGGTGGGGTGAGAAATTATTTTCCCAAGCAGAACACGACTCCTTTCACCACCAGAAAGTACGTCCACCTTTTTTTTGCTCAAGTCGCCGTCAAACATCATGGCTCCACATATACTGTGGGCGGCCTGTAAAGACAGGCTAGGATTGGAGCGGAGTATCTCGTCAAGGACTTGATTGTCTGGCTGGAGTCGTTCGATATTGGTCTGACCAAAATGCCCGATGTTTACGGAAGGGTGTGGCGTAATATCTCCCGCAGTAGGGGTTAGTTCCCCGGCTAGACAATTTAACAAGGTTGACTTGCCTTTGCCATTGGCACCGATAATTCCAATGCGGTCATTTTTGCCAATAGAAAACGAGACATCTGAAAAAATATTATTTTCGGTGTTGCCCCCATATGAGAAAGACAGATTTTTGATGTTCACAAGTGTTTTACCGGGGCAGGCAAGATAGTTGAATCGAAAACCCAGATTTTTTTCTGCGCTGAGTTTTTCCATCGTTCCCATTTTTTCCATCATCTTCAGTCGCGATTGCGCCATTGTGGCCTTCGAGGCTTTGGCGCGAAACCGATCTACAAGGTTCTGCATTTCCCGGCGTTTGTTCTCCAGATTTTTTCGGGTCTGTTCATAGGTCTCCTCTTCCTGAATGATCATTTCATAGAATTTAATAGTACCGCCCTTGACCTTTCTCGCTTGTTTGCGATGCAGGCCTAAAGTATGGGTGGTGACCTTATCCATAAAGTCGCGATCATGGGTAATGAGAATCATTTCGCCGGGCCACTTAACTAGATACTCCTTGAGCCAGCGAAGAGAAAGAATGTCGAGATAGTTAGTGGGCTCATCAAGCAAAAGCATATTGGGGTCGGACAACAATGCTTTGCAAAGGTTAATGCGCACCTGGAATCCACCACTGAAGGTAGCAGGGTCCTTCTGAAAGTCCTGATCCGAAAATCCAAGACCAGAAAGAATGATCTCAGCCTTGTAATGGTCCCATTGTTTTTCCACAGGTAGAGCTTGAATACATTCTGCGAGAACGGTTGGCTGGGTAAAATGAATATGTTGCTCCAAAGCACCTATCCGGTAATCTTTTGGGGTGGAAAGTGTTCCCGAGTCCTGTTTCTCAGTACCCAGAATCATGCGGAATAAAGTGGACTTCCCGGTACCATTTTTTCCTACGAGGCCTATACGTTCACCGGGATTGATGAGAAACGATACGCCGTCGAATAAAACTTGAGGGCCAAAAGACTTTTCAATATTGCTGGCTATGATCATAATTACGAGATATAGAAAACGTTATAAGCTTTGGATTATGTAAGGAAAAGAAGAACGAGGCCTGATTATGGAGGGTACCCGTACTGCTGAAGTGCTAATTTTCCCTATTATAGCAGAAATTTTATTAGGGTCTAGCCGGAACTCGTCTTAAAGAGGGATGAAGGCCGCTTCTTGCCAGGTTTTTAGAGAGTCTTTTATTTGCTTTAACGGATCTATTAACTAGGGCAGACGTCGTTTCTGAGAAACAATGTAAATTTGACATGTTCAATACTTTGTTGAACCATGAAAGCTATAGGTTTTAGTAGGTTTAAGGATTGAATCTACCTATTTATCTGAAAATCTGAAGAGAATTTATTGAAATGAAAGATTTGGAAGCACAGCTAAACTTCGAAATCCAAAAACGCCAAAAAGCTGAGCAAATGTTTGGTGGTTTGGATAATGTCCTGAAAATGTTAGCAATGGGAGACTCTCTAAAGGAGACTCTTGAGAAATTAATCGAATATCTTGAGAGCAAAATACAGGGGGTCAGGTGCTCCATTCTTCTCTTGGATAATAGCGGTCAATATTTGATTAGAGGTGCGGCGCCTAGTTTGCCAAAATCTTATTGTGATGCTTTAGATGGATTTTTGATCGGCCCCAATGTCGGCTCGTGTGGTACGGCAGCCTATAAAAATGAAATGATAATTGTGGATGACATTGAGACCAGTCCGCTTTGGGCGGACTTCAAAGGGCTTGCTCTTTCTCACGATTTAAAAGCCTGCTGGTCAACCCCGATTGTAAATATTAAAGGGAAAGTGTTGGGCACATTGTGTCCTTACTTTAGCGAACCTCGAAGCCCAAGTGAAGATGAAATTCAAGCGGCGCAATTTGCAGCCTATCTGGCAGGAATTGCTATTCAGTTCAAGGGGGGTGAAGTTGCTTTAAAGGAAAGTGAAACTCGATATGAAAAGTTATTTGGTCAACTGAAATCCATAATGGATGGGACTTCATCAGAAACTGGAGAGGAGTTTATGCGCTCTCTGGTTTATAACCTGGCGCTGTCCCTAGGTATGAAATATAGCTTTTTAGGGCATTTTAAAGAAAAGTCTATTGAAACTCTGGCTCTTTGGGCGGGAGATAAGTTTGAAGAGAATATCGAATATGACATTGCGGGTACTCCTTGTGAGATTGTTGTAAAAGAACAGAAGAGCTGCGTCATTTTACAAGATATTCAAAAAGAGTTTCCTGAAGATCAGATTTTAATCGATTTGGACATTCAGTGTTATTTGGGGGTGCCCCTGCTTGATTCCTCTGGCAATTCTTTTGGCAACCTGGTTGTTATGGATGATAAACCCTTCGCTGATAATGTAACCGCTGAAATAATTTTAACTATTTTTGCATCTCGGGCAGAGGCAGAGATTGAACGAAGAAAAACGGAAATGGAAAGATTGGAGGCCAAGGAGTTGGCAGAAAAGGCCAGTAGGGCAAAATCTGAATTTCTGGCACGCATGAGTCATGAGTTGCGTACGCCTATGAATTCAATTTTGGGTTTTACGCAGTTATTGGCTTTGGATAATAAGAATCCTCTTTTAGATTATCAAAAGGAAAACTTAGAAAGAGTTTCTTCTGCAGGAAACCACCTGTTAAACCTGATTTCAGAGGTGCTGGACCTTTCTAAAATTGAATCGGGGAATTCTGATGTTAATTTGATAACGGTTGATTTGGTAACCATAGTCGATAATGTGATTTCAATTTCTCATGCAATTGCTGAACAAAAAAATGTATCCATTAAGTATGAAAAAATTCCAGAAGTCAGTTATTTTATTGAGGCCGATCCTCTTCGCTTAAAACAAGTTGTGTTAAACCTGATTTCTAATTCTATTAAATACAATTTTGCCAAAGGTTCGGTGGTAATTTCAATTGAGAAAATAATGAATGGCAATATTAGATTGGGAATTAGAGACTCAGGTTGTGGAATTTCCGATGACAATAAAAATAAAATATTTAAACCCTTTGAACGGTTTCATGAAGATTTAGAAGCAATAGAAGGGACAGGGATCGGGCTTGCCATTTCCAAACAATTTGTGGAATTAATGGGGGGCATTATTGGCTTTGAAAGTGTCGCTGGAGAAGGTAGTTTCTTTTATATTGATTTTCCTATTTCAGTTAATACTTCTTTACCCGTTCAACAGAAAAATGGGTCCAGCATTGATCGACCTCATATAATTGAAGATCAGGTAAAGAAAAAGATATTATATGTCGAAGATATTCCCGCAAACATCGAATTGGTCCAACAAATCTTGAATTACAGGCCAAACATTGAATTGGTTTCCTCCTCTAACGCATTGGGTGGGATAAAATTAGCTCAGGCTCATTTGCCAGATTTGATTTTAATGGATATACATTTGCCGGGAATGGATGGATTGGAGGCATTCGAAAAGTTGCAAAGGATAAAAGAAACCAAAAATATTCCGGTAATTGCATTGACTGCTGATGCGATGACTATTGATATTAAGAAAGCCATTGATCTAGGTTTTCATTCATACATAACAAAACCCATTGATGTAGAAAAATTTATAACAATCCTTGACAGTGTTATTCCTTCAATTGAGAATGATTAAATCTCCTTACTCTGATCGAAATCGAGTTAGTTCAATTTAGATTGCCGACTTTGAAGGAGATATTTCAATTAACCGCTCTTTGGTTTTTGATTTTTTTAGTTCCTTAGGTAACGAAGAAACTACCTCTTTATACAGAGCTTCAATAATGCTTTTTTTAAGGTAGTTTCGGCTGTAAACAACACTGACTTCGCGGATTGGGGCAGGGGACTTAAAAAACCGGACTTTTTTCTTTTGCTCGCTGGCCGACATTCCCAAAATTGCCAATGAGGGCAGTAGAGTGTAGCCAAAGTTTTGATCCACCAACCGTTTTAATGTCTCCAAATTCCCACTTTCAAATGTCAGGTTTTTATTTTTGGAACCTTTGCCTTTGACTCTTTTGCAAATTTCAATCGCTTGGTCTCTGAAACAATGGCCTTCGTTCAAAAGCCAGATATCGTCCTGGCTTAAATCTTTATCCGAAACCTGTGAAAGAGAAAGCAGGGGGTGTTTGGGTGCAAGATAAGCCAGGAAGGGATCGTTGAATATTGGCCATTCGACAACTCCTTTTTGATTTAAAGGTGTCACCAAAATCCCGGCATCTATTTTGTCTTCCTTTAGCATCTTTATAATTTTCTGGGTTTGCATCTCTTCCACTATCAAACTAACCGCTGGATAAGTCGTCGTGAAATTTTTCAGAAATAACGGTAGCAGGTAAGGTGCCAGAGTCGGAATAATCCCCAGCCTAAATTCACCGCTAATCTCACCTTTTTCTTCCTTAATGAGCTCTTCAATTCTATTAGCTTCTTGGATCACTATTTGTGCTTGCGCAATAATTTTTTTTCCCATGGCTGTTGGTTCCACCGGCTTTTTTGACCGATCAAATAGTGTCACTCCCAAATCATCTTCCAGTTTCTGAATCTGCATGCTGAGTGTGGGTTGAGAGATAAAGCAGGCTTTCGCGGCCAAACCAAAGTTTCTAGCTTGCGAGACTGCGGTGACGTATGAGAGTTGAGTGAGTGTTATAGATTTTATCTATGGAATTATAATAATAATCGATTGGACTAATCAAGGAAAACTGCCAATAATTAGCCTATGAAGTTAATAATTTATCAAGGAGACAAGCAAATGAAACTGTTAAAAATGGCAGGCAAAGTACTCACAGTAGGAGGTGTTTTTCTACTCACAGTTACCCTGGCCGGGCTCACCTTGGCATCTGAAAAAGAGTATGACCTTGAAATTCCATTGGGGTTAGATGAAGACCTCTTTCATGTTCCCAAAGATAACCCTTTGACCAAAGAAAAAGTAGAGCTGGGTCATCTTCTCTACTTCGATAAACGCTTGTCAAATAATGGAACTATCGCTTGCGCCACTTGCCATATGCCAGCCCTGGCTTTCACGGATGGGCAACCTGTTTCTACAGGCATTCATCGGCAGCAGGGAGGTCGAAGCGCTCCCACTTCCATCAATCGAGGTTTTAGTAAGGCTCAGTTTTGGGATGGACGGGCTACTACATTAGAGGAGCAGTCTGTGGGACCCTTGACCAACTCTGTCGAACATGGGTTTGTCAATAATGATGAGGTGGTTTCCACCTTAAATAAAATCGCAGGATACAAAAAACTATTCCAAGAAGCCTTTGGGGTAAGCTCTATCACTATTCAACAAGTAGGAAAAGCTATTGCTTCTTTTCAACGGACTCTTATTTCTGGTAATAGTCCTTTTGACAAATTTGACTGGGATGGAGATGAGAAGGCAATTTCCGAAGCAGCCAAGCGAGGTAAGAAATTATTTTTCGGTAAAGCCCGTTGCAATCTTTGTCATTTCGGAACCAATTTTTCCGATGAAAAATTTCATAATATTGGTATTGGTTGGGGAGGCGAGGCGGTTGATGTTGGCAGGTATCACGTGACTCACGATAAAAAAGATATCGGTGCATTCAAAACGCCAACCTTACGCGAAATTTCCAGAACAGCTCCTTATATGCACGACGGTCGACTCGTAACTTTAAAGCAGGTTGTTGATCATTATAATCAGGGCGGCGTTAAAAATCCGTTTCTGGATAATCAGGTCATTCCGCTGAACCTTACGGAATCTGAAAAACAGGATCTGGTTGAAATGCTCCGCACACTTAATGGTGAAGGTTGGCAGCATGCAAGCTCTCCGTTATTGTTTCCGGAGTGATTTGTTAAGAGGAGGAGGGTACCCCGTTGTTTGGGAAGGCCTTCCTCCTTCTTAGGGTATGAAGTTTTAATAGGGTGGCATGGTGGTGAGTCGATTGTCATCTACGGGGCCACCGACAGTAAAATGATACAAACTTTGATAGCTTGAGTCTTTGATTCCAAAAATATGATGCACAGGGTCATCAAGAAAACATCCGATTCCGGTACTGCGGATACCGCTCACTTCAGCTTGAAGGTAAAGCACTTGCCCAATGGCCCCACATTCCCAATAAAGACGTGGATAAAACCAAGGCCCATAATTTTTGAGAGGTTCCTCGAAAGCGCTGATCATGCCCAGGCTGAAACAACCTGCACCGGCAATTTCCTGTCCACAAGATACTCCAGCCGCCATGCGTCTGCAGTCATACTCTTCCAGTAAAAATAAATCCAGTTCATCAGGGCATCCTTCGGGCTTCTCCCATTTGAAATGTTTGCTGAATGCGGCTTTCAAATCGTCCAGTTGGTTTTTGTTGCGCACCAGAAAATATACGCCGCGTGGCAAATCATCTACTCGATGAACGAACAACCCGAGGTGCACCTGAGGTTCCCAAGGGAATGTCTGAAAAGGCAGCGGGCAAGCATTAGGAATTGTTTTTATCAAAATTTGATAGAAGGTGTCACGTGTGATTTGAGTTTTTCCATCCATAGCAACGGCACTCCTCCGTTGATGAATAGCTTTTCTTAATGGGAAAGTATCGCCCTCAATAAGATTTGAACAATCTTCCCTCTTGGCAGGGCTAGGTATAGAACGATCAGGTTTGTTCGCAGCTTTTGAGACCTCATCTATTCCAGACCAATCCATATGACTTTTACTTAGAATATTGGGAATGCCTTGCCAGTCTAGATCGGAGAATCCATCCACATAATCAGGCTCATCTAAGCTTATATTTGGTTCGTTGCCCGTTGGAAAGACAGCAACGAGACAATCGGGAATTTCTATTTCTGATTCATCTTTGAAAGGTAATCCTAAAATAGTTTCTAAATCGCTGTGAGTCAGGTGATCCATTAAGTGAGTCCGCCAACCCAAACCTGCGCAAGAAATATTGAGCGCGGCTAGGGCATGCCCCAGATCATGCTGGCAGTAGCGATAAGCTCGTTGCCCATATTTCCAGGCTTCGCGCCAGTGGATAGAACTTAAACCAACAAAGATTGTGTCTTCAGACAAGCGCATTTTTTTCCAAGTCTCCATGGAGAAATGAGCTCGGACTTCTAAACCATGAGTCTCTGGGCTGTAATGAAAAACAGAAGGTTTATCTGTTAGACCTTGGACAGGCCCACAAACCAAATAACCTTCGGTAGGATGTAAGTTGCCGCTAGAGGGGTTGACTCTTAAAGCCCATTTTGAACCTTGAAAAGATTTCCACGCAGAAAGTGCAAGGCAATCAAAAAATAGTTGTGACACAGATTCTAAATTTAAAGAGCAAGCAGGAACCTTATTGGGTGTTAGAGCTTCAGAGAAAGTAGGCTTCTCTGTCTGGGCGATCTTTATTAAGGGGAGTATCTCCGCCCCTTCATATCTCCGAAACGGATCAGGCTGACTGGCCCAATCTAGTTGCCCGGGGCCGGGTGCAAAAGCATGCTGATTGTGCTTGGACGAACGATGGTAATGGAATATTTTGTTTATCATGTTTGCCTTGAATCAAGAAAGGAATGAACAGGAATGTATTAAGAGGAAAAGAATTCTTTAGATTGACGAATCATTAGCCTTCTACAATACAGCCTTCTATATCTTTGCCGATGATTTCTACTATTTCATTCTTTAAGGCTTCATTGAATTCATTTATGCTGTCTTCATCGCAATTTTCGATTTTCCAATCGTAACCCTCAAAAGGGTTGTTGCTTAAAGTTTTGACTTCAGTGATTGCTTCTTCGCGGGTGGATGCTTTCAAGATCGTTTCCAAATTGGTATTGACTAGAATATGAGCGACATTCAAATCATAATGGGCGGTTAATCCATCCCAGAAAATATTTTCATCGGTTTCTTCCTGTTCGATGCGCTCTACGATAGCGTCCGTTAATTTAGTATCTAAACTGTTGATTCCGCCATCTTCACATCCTTCAATTTTCCATTCATATTCGGTGAACAGATCTTTTTTGTCGACCATCCGTTCCACTTCCTTATTGGCCTGTTCTTTCATGGTTCGGGATTTTAAGCGAACCTCCAAATTGCTATAGACATGAACGTTTTGAACTTTTAACTTAAAATTTGCCATTGTTAATCCTCAACACCCTTAATTTTTGATTGAAAGCCCTATGTTTGAAAAGGCTTAAAGTATGGTTGGCTGCAGATCTTATTTTCTATAGTTAAGAGGAAAAAAATAGTAAAAGGATTTAAGCTTGTTGCCGATTTTATAATTGCTACTGATATGGCCAAGGGATAGATAGCGTTGAAGGTTCAGAGCGGTAGAATAAATGAATCGCCTGATTAATGGGTCTGCTAAACTAGGACGCTGGAGCCTGGATTTTTGCATTTCCATTGGGATAAGAGTTCGAAATGAAAAAATTGAAAATTTTGGTATTGCTTCTGCTGGCAATCGCGCTGATCAATTATATCGATCAAATGCAATACCTCACATTGGAAAACCTAAAGCTCAATCGAGACCGTCTGGAAGCTTTTTATCAGGTAAATACACTAACCATGATAGGGGGATATATAGCTGCCTACATTCTGATTGGGTTGTTTTTGCTCCCCGGTGCCACTTTTCTCAGTTTTGCGGCGGGGCTTATTTTTGGACCCGCATTGGGGGTGGGTATTGTGGTTATTGGCTCGACCTTGGGGGCAGCGCTGGCATTTTTGATGTCTCGCTATTTGTTGAAGGATTGGGTGGAGGAAAAATTTGGAAAGAAAGTCAGTGGTGTAAACGATAACTTATGCGAAAACCCCCTCAATAGTGTTTTGTTCTTCAGATTGATTCCGCTATTCCCTTTTTTTGCTGTCAATATAGGTTTTGCCTTGTCGCAGGTTCCCTTGAAATTTTTTATATTGGGGACGATGTTTGGAAAATTGCCGGCAACGTATATTTACACCAATGCGGGGAATAATCTGGCAACGATCAATTCCTTTGCAGAAATTATGTCCATTAAAGTCATTGGCTCCTTATCACTTCTGGGCGTTCTAGCCCTGATTCCGGTTTTTTATAAGAAAATAAGAGTATCAGGAGAGTCTTAGAAATTCAGAATCTTTTCAATGCTTGACTGGAAGCTTCAATTAAGGTTAACTGGATTGTCCTTAATATATTAAGAAATCAGAAGGAATTTATAATGGCAGAAAGACACAGAGCACCAAAAATGGCGCAGTTCCTTAAAGATAATAAGGAGAGCCTTAAAGAATTTGGCAATCGCAAAGGTGAGAAGTATGTGCGCGAGCCATGGATGTTAAAAGCCAACCCGGCTTCTGAACATTCAGTTGAAATTGAGGTTGAAGATGGCCAGTGTGATGGAAACTAACTGTTTCCTTTATTAAGTTTCAAACCCGTTAGTTTTGAGGCCGTCTGACACCAATTTGAGTTCTTTTTCAAAAACGGATAGCATTTTGTCATAGTCCCCTGTGCTCTTTGTTCTTATGGCATTTTCGAGGTCAGCTGCTAGTTTGCTAAGTTTCAGGGCTCCCAGGTTTGCTCCTACCCCCTTGACCGTGTGAGCCAATATTTCGGCATTCTCTTCATCGTTCTTATCGAGCAAGTTTTTCATTCTTTGTGCGGAATCGGAAAAATCTTCATACAGTTTCACTAATAAATTCCTATAAAGGGATTTATTACCCCCAAGAATTTCCAATCCTTTGTCTACATCAAAACCTGGTATGTCGGGAAAAGATTTGTCTGCAGGTGTTTTAATTTCCTCTTTTGAACTATTTGTGGGTGGGGTTTTTCCTTTCCCAGGTTTGATCCATCTGTTTAATGCAGTAAATAGCTGTTTGGTGTCGATGGGTTTAGCAACATGGTCATTCATTCCTGCATCGAGACATCTTTCTTTGTCACCAGACATAGCATTTGCCGTCATGGCAATTACGGGAAGGGCTTTGTGCTTTGGGTTGTTTCTAATGTGTTCAGTCGCTTCAAAGCCATCCATCACTGGCATCTGCAGATCCATAAGCACGCAATCAAAGTCTTCGGTTGCCAGAGTATCCAATGCTTCTTGACCGTTATTGACTACTGTAACCAATAGACCGGCTTGCTCCAATACTTCAAGTGCCACCTCTTGATTGATTTCATTGTCTTCAACCAACAGAATGTTCGAGCCCTTTATTTCTTCTGCTATTTGTGCATGAGAACCTGATTTTACGGCTGAGGGTGAAATTTTATTGGTCGCCTTTCCAAATACACCCATTATGGAGTCCAACAGGTTTGAAGGCGTGACAGGTTTTACCAAAAAACCATCCAGCTTAGCTTCTTGCGCCTTACCCATAACATCTTCTCCGCCGTATGCGGTGAGCATGATTATTTTGGGCTGAGGATTCAAAATAGTTTTCTTTCTGATTCGTTTTGAGGTTTCTATTCCATCCAATCCAGGCATTTTCCAGTCCATAAAAATCAATCCGAATGGAACGTCTTGGGCCTGATCAAGTATGTCCAAAGCTGCCTCCCCTGATATGGCTTGGGAAACTTGGAATGAAAGTGATTCCAGCGAACTTTGAAGGATGTCTAAGGTAGCCTGATTGTCATCCACCAAGAGAATATGCATCTCCTTTAGGTCTTGAGTGGGTTCCATGGCTTTTTTATGTTTATGAATGGGGTTGCTAAAACTCGCAGTAAAGATGAATCGGCTGCCTTGAGCCACTTCACTTTCAACCCATATCTCACCCTTCATTTTTTCAACTAACTTTTTAGAAATAGCCAAGCCTAAGCCAGTACCACCATACTTTCTTGTCGTGGTTGTGTCCGCCTGGCTGAAGGATTTAAATAGTCTATCCATTTGTTCTTGAGTCAAGCCGATTCCAGAATCTTTTACTTCAAATCTTAAGGTCACCGAGTCTTTGCTCTCTTCGATGGCTTCAATGGAGATAATAACTTCACCCTTTTCTGTAAACTTGACAGCATTGTTTGAAAGGTTTGTAAGGACTTGCCCCAATCTCAATGGGTCTCCCATTAAAAATGTTGGAACGTTTTTATCGATTGAGAAAAGTATTTCCAATCCCTTTTCATGAGCCTTTTGCGTGATAAGAGTGGAAAGGTTTTCCAGTACATCCGCAATGCTGAACTCTACAAACTCCATATCCATTTTCCCGGCTTCGATTTTCGAAAAGTCCAGGATGTCATTGATGATTCCTAACAAAGATTTTGATGACAAAAGGATTTTGGCAAGATAGTTTTCCTGCTTTGGATCCAATTTGGTTTTTAGGGCTAATTCGCTCATTCCTATAATTGCGTTCATAGGAGTTCGAATTTCATGACTCATATTTGCCAGAAAATGAGATTTAGCGGTGTCGGCTGCCTCCGCTTTTTGTTTTGCTAATTTCATTTCCTGTTCCGCTTCTTTTCGAATTGCGATATCAAGGCAGGCGCGAATGGAAAAAGGAATAGATTCTATAGCCTGCTCCAGCCAATTAGTTTGATCTTGCTTAAAATCTTCAAAAGATCCAAGCTCTAAAACCCCAATTACTTCATCATGATAAGTAAGGGGATAAAGTAGGATAAATTTGGGGGAGGCCTCTCCAAAGCCAAAGCTAACACGAATGTTTTCTGGGATTTCATTCACCTTTACAGGTTGATTTTGTAAGGCGGCCTTTCCTACCAACCCTGAACCAAGTTCAAAAGATTCTTCGATGTTGTCCTTTTTGGGATACCCGTGGTTCGCAACTCGGTGGAGTAGATTGTCCGTTTTTAAAATGAACAAGGCTCCCAATGGCAAATTAAGATAATCCATGAGAGACATAAGAATATTATTTCCGAGCGATGAAATTTCCTGTTCGCCATGCATACTCTCGCTGAGTTTGTGCAATCCCTCTTTTTGTTCCTCCACTACTTTTCTTTCTTCTGCATGCTTTTGCATAGTGAGTAGGGAGTTTTTGAAGTCACCAATTAGAGTAATCTTTTCAAAATCCAATGTGTCTGTCTGTCCTTTTAACAAAGCTCTACTGTGACCAATGAATTCTTGTAATCCATCTAACAATCTATTGCTGGATCGGCCTAGCATCCCCACTTCGTCCTCTGACGAAATAAGGAGTTTTTCTTGATTTAAGTTTCCCTCACTAATCCCTGCCAGAGTATTAGAAACTCTGCGGATCGGATTGATCACAACAGTCGATAAGTAATAGGCAATCATAAAAAGGAGAAGCAGTGTTACCACGGCGCAAATAATGACCGACATTTTTATATTTTCCTGATTGTTTTGTGCGATTTCTGCGAAAATATTTACGAGGTCATTACTGTGGCTACGCATTGTGTTTGAGGTTCTAATTATCTTTTCCTGAGCGAGCCGATAGGGCAATGAATTTACTTCAGAGTTGAGTAGGGTTTGAACTTCATTCTTAAAATCGGCTAACTGTTCTTCGATTATTTTTATGGTTTTCTGTGCAATAGGCTTGTCAATGGCATCCATGTTGGTATGCTCGGTCATACTCATATTTACAGGGTATTGTCCGCCTGATTTAGCTGCTGCAAGAGTTTGTGTGAATATCTCTGCAGCTCTTTCATACTCCTCGAGACTGGGATTGATTTCGATTTTTCCTAAAGCTATGTCTTCTGAGAATAATAATTTGTATCTTCTGATTCCCAGGAGGTCTCCTATTTTGAAGGGTTCTTTTTTAATTTTTGTGTGGCAGGTTGCGCAGGCTTTAACTGTTGCTATGTCGGCAGAGTAAAAATTAATAAAAAGTTTTTGGTCTTCTTCGTATGCCTTGCTGAATAATTGCCCGGGATTATTTTTTAAAAAATCATTCGCTTCCACATCGGCAGACGATTTTAGATTCTGATTCGGATTTATGGGTGACTCAGAAAAAATATCAATCTTTAAAGGTCTACCTTGACCAAAAGTTGTATTCACGAGCCGGGTGAATGTAGCGGGATATGGAACAGAAGGGTGTGTTTCCTTTTCAGGATGCATTGATATTATTATGTTGGATTTTTTAGCTACGGCAACGATAGATTGCGTAAAAATCATCCTCATTTGTGTGACGTAGTCGTCCAGCGAGTCAACGTTTTGCTCCATGGTTTTAATTCTGCTTTTTGCCATGGCATACCCGAAAACGGATTTGCCCATAGCTTGACTGAGCATACGTTGTCGACCCAGAGCGTTTGTTATCCGGGCATCTTCCTGAGAGTTTTTCTGGAACCAGAATGTTAAAAAAGCAGAGATTAAAACGACTAGGAACAGGAGGGCAAAGCTACAATAAACCTTTAATTTAATTGAAAGATTTTGCATTTGCTAATCGTTCTTTATTTGTTGGGAGGGGGCTTTTTGTTCATAACCTTGTATGTTTTTTTGCTTTCCCCCCAAGGTTTTTAAATTTTTTCTATATTGGTCGATTGCCAACAATTCTTTTATATTTTCGGTTAAGTATTGAGACGAAAGTATTGGCCTCAATAGGTTTTGCAATATATTCATCGGCACCTGCCTTAAAAGCGTCTTCTACATCTCCCACTTTGTCTAAGGCTGTTAACATAATGACGGGTATATTTTTAATTTTCGCATCTTTTTTTATTAGCATACAGGTTTTGAATCCTGAAATTCCAGGCATCTTTCCATCCAACAAGATAAGACCAAGTTGATGGACCCGCGCTTTTTTTATACCTTCCTCGCCGTTTTCGGCAAAAACTAAATCATGTCCTTCTCTATCTAAAAAAGATTCAATCATCATTCTAAAGATTGCTTCGTCATCAATAATTAGTATTTTCATTAGAAAAAATCCATTTGCTGGCTACAGAGAGCTTATTATTGGAGATAGTAAAATCTCTAGAGTTTTAAGTAATTGATATTTAAATATTTTAACCTAATATTTCGGCTGTGCCAAATGCTGAGTTAAAATTGAGGTAGTGGGGAGGTGTTGATGGTTTAAATGATTGCTTCAAGGGTTTTTAATAACCGTTGAAACTCCTCCTGCTTAATATCTCCCATATTGGCGATACGAAAAATGCTTTCACTCAGTTTTCCCTGCCCTGCATAAACGACGAATCCGTTAGACTTCAATTCCGCGTGCAATTTTTCATAGCCCAGCCCCTTCGGTAGCTTTAATCCTGTAAGACAATTACTGCGCCACCCTTCGGGAATTAAAAACTCCAAGCCAAGGTTTTTGAATCCGTCACGCAAAAAAATAGCCGCATCACCATATCGTTTTATTCTTCCCGCTACCGTTTCTTCGATCAGTTCATCGAGTGCAACATCGAGTGCGTAATGAGCTGGGATAGCGGGAGTGAAAAGCAGCCCCCCCGTTTCTTGGGCTTTGTGATATCCCGTTAGGTTGAAATAAAGGGTACGTGCGGGAATTTTGATTAGGCGTGCCAGGTCTTTTTTGCGGAACAAAACAAAAGAAACCCCTGGCACTCCTTGTAGACATTTGTTGGCGGTGCCGACTGCGAGGTCGATGGAGGAGAAGTCCATTTCATCACCCGCCAGGCTACTGATGCAATCGACCAGGAAAACTTTGCCATATTTTTTTGCCAGTTCGCCAACAGCCTGTAGTGGATTGAGCAGTCCGGTTGTTGTTTCGTGATGAACCAGAGAAACCACTTCAATATCACTTTGTTTTTTTAAAATACCTTCGATGTCATCCAGGTTCGGGGGAACACCCCAGTCGAGCTTGATTGTGTGGCGATTAAAATTATAAACATCGCAGAGTTTGCCGATGCGTTCTCCATAAACGCCGTTTTCGATGACCAGCATGGAGCGTCCTGGAGTTAGCGAAGACGATACCGCCATTTCCAGTGCCGCAGTCCCAGATCCTGAAACCAGAACCGATGTAAACTCTTTTTTGATATTGAAAGCCTGTAGAAGTTTGCTGCGAATAGCGGCCATTAAATCAGTAAATTCTTTTTCGCGATGGCAGAGGTCGGGCAAGGCCATGGCCTGTCGCACTTTGTCTGTGATGTTAACAGGGCCGGGATTGAGCAAAACGGTTCGAGGCATGAGATGTAATTGGCTAAAGGTTCGAAATTTTGTGCAGTTTACCTTATGCGGAGACTTGCGTACACAGGGAAAATACATGCATTGCTATAATCACCCTTCCTGTTTTAAACTCAAAAGGATGCGAAAATATCTCTTCATATTTGGACTGGCGTTTTTGTTAATTGCCAATATAGCAAACGCCGACTATTCCAGCCTGACTCTTCCTCGTATTGTCTATGAGGGGGGTAACGACAACGCTCGCCCCGAAGCATTGAGAAGTCTGCTGGCCCAGATCGCGCGTCGCACATCGGTGGAGGTCAATCGCGAACCTATAGCATTGAAGCTTTCTGATCCTAACCTGTTTAAGTATCCCTTTATTTATTTAGGTGGGGATAAAGAATTCGATCCTTTCCCAGAAAGTGATTTGAAAATATTGCGGAAATATTTAAGCTATGGCGGATTCCTTTTTATCGATGACAACTCCGCCGAATCCGATTCAAGGTTCGACCAATCTGCGCGGAAAATGGTCGCAAAACTTTTCCCTCAAATGCCCTTAAAGGATATTCCTCGTGATCATTCTGTGTTTCGTTCGTTTTATTTGCTCAATACCGTTTCAGGCCGAGCGATTATTAAATCATATTTAGAGGGCGTTTCACTTAAAGGGCGAACCGTGCTCATGTATTCGGCCAACGATCAGGCGGGTGCCTGGTCGCGGAATAAGTTGGGCGACTGGAATTACGATATTTTAGCGGGGGGTTATCGCCAGCGACAATTATCGATACGGCTTGGGGTCAATATCATTCTCTATGCGTTGACGCTCGACTATAAGAAAGACATGGTGCATTTACCCATCATTCTCGAACGTCTTCGCAGGTACCAATCGCCATGAACGGGTTATCGAAAATTTTTGGGTTCGATCCCAATGACTACGACCAGTGGCAGGTGAGCTGGGCACCGGAAGACCCTTGGTTGATTGCCATTTCCCTTGGCTTGATGTTGCCTCTTGCGCTTTGGTTTTTCTGGACCAGTTTGAGGCGGGTAAGTTCGAAACCACAAAAGGTTTTTCTTTTTTTACTTCGTGTTTCCGCATTTGCGCTTCTGCTGATTATTTTGTTACGTCCGGAATTGGAATTTAAGAAAAGTCATTCTCTGAAAAACCACATCGCAGTTTTACTCGATAACAGCAAAAGTCTTTCCATTAAAACTTTTCCCAAGGAAGTCCCTAGGATTGACCTTGTAAAGGAAACGCTGGAGTCTAATAAGAAATATTTTGACCAGCTAAAAAAGGATTTTCAGGTTGATACTTATTTTGTGTCCGATGGAATCGAAAAAGTAAGTTCCGGGTTGAAAGATTACCAGGCTCACCGCCCGTATACAGATTATCGTCGTGTCTTGGAAGAATTAAACAAGGTTTATGAAAACAAATCGCTGCAAGGAGTATTTCTTTTTTCAGACGGGGCCGATTTGAATCAGGAGCCCGGGGAAATATCACCAGACATATTGAAGTCGCTTGCAAGGATAAGCGGACCCGTACACACCCTGCAGGCAGGCAGTAATGATCAGTTCCGAGATCTAGCATTGGAATCTGTTTCAGCTCCCGACTTCGGGTTTGTCCAGCAGCCTGTGCGCTTATCGTTGACCGTGTTCTCATCTGCGCTGGGCAATCGTAATGTTCCCTTGGTGTTGAAAGAAGGCGATCGTATTCTTGTTTCGAAGATTATTGAAATCCGTGAAGACCAAAAAAAGTATAAAGTGGACTTACAGTTCACTCCACGAAAAATTGGCAAACGTATTTATACTTTGAATTTGCCGCGTTTCGCCGAAGAGTCCATTCTTACAAATAATCAGAAAGAGTTTGAAGTTGATGTGGCGCGAGACCGAATACGCATCTTGCATTTAAACGGTCGTCCGTCATGGGACTCGCGATACCTGCGTGAAGTTTTAGCGAATAATCCCAGGGTAGATCTGCTCTCGTTTTTTATTTTGCGCAACCTTGGCGACGATGTAGTTGCTCCAACATCAGAGCTTAGCCTGATACCTTTCCCTTCCAATCTTTTATTCGATGACTATTTAAGCTCTTTTGATCTGATCATTTTTCAGAACTTCAAGTATGAGCCTTTTATCGATAAAAAATACTTATTGAATATTCGCAAGTATGTTGAAAACGGCGGAGCTTTTTTGATGGTCGGCGGCGAACTTTCTTTTCAAGGCGGTAGCTATTCGCGCACCCCGATAGAAGATATTTTGCCAGTGAGTTTCAAAGATGTTGCGACCCGTTTTATAGATAAAGAATTTCGCCCCAAAATCAGTGGCGATTATTCTAATCACCCGATTTTACGTTTGGAAAAAGAGTTGAATGAGGAGGTCTGGAGTTCCCTGCCACCCTTGCACGGAAACAACCTGGGGCTTATCGCTAATAAAAATGCCTATGTTCTACTTAAAGATGAATCTGAATCTCCGATTCTTGTGGCAGGTGAGTTTGGGGAGGGGAGAACTGCTCTACTAGCTACCGATTCTTCTTGGGGCTGGGGTTTTGGAAGGGCGGGGGGTAGATATTTCCATCGATTTTGGAATAATGTTATCGACTGGTTGATTGTCGAGCCTGAAACGCGCCGCCTGCAATTGGAGTCTGACAAGGAACGCTATCGGGAAGAAGAGCAGGTTTTGATAAAATTTAAACTGTTGAAGGAAAATTATCAACCGGCCATAAATATTGCAGGTAAATTGACCCTCTCTTCTCGTTCAGGCAAGGTCATCACAAAAGAGTTGAAGACCGATGAGCTGGGTGGGCAAGTGTTTCCCTTTATTCCTGAGCAAGCAGGGTTTTATGAGGCTGTAATAGAGATAGAAGGCTTGCAGGAAAAGATTATGTTTTCTGTGTTAAAAGACAATGCCGAATTTGAAAAGCCTCTGGTGAACGATTTTGTCCTGAAAAAAATTGCCCAGGTTTCAGGCGGCCAGTATAGGGTGCTTAATGGTGCTAACGATTTAAGTGCGCTCCAGTTTGAGAACCCAGAAATAAAAGTTAAAAGCCATAGCCGGTCTTTTTCTCTTTGGGAAAATTGGTGGGCTTATGGTCTCGTTGTAGGGTTTTTGTTTCTGGACTGGTGGCTCAGACGAAAAGCAGGGCTGAGTTGACACAAGGCCAGCCTAATCATTTGCTTAACACAATCTTTACATTACTTTAACTAAAACTTCATTGTTAATTATGGCTTTATCTTGTAAAATTAGTTTAGGTTAGAAAGTTTCATTTCACTCCTGTCGATAAAATCCTTTCCAAAAGAAAATTGCATTAAGAAATGACGAAAACAGTTGAAAAAGATGGTCTGAATATACGCCAATGGGTCCGAGATCGGATTCTTTTCCTAGCGGTAGGAATATTCGTAATTGGAGCTGCGGGCTATATCGGCGCGGATAAAGTGTTCGATAGCCATAGCATCTGGTTTCACCCTGTCCGCGAATTCGCATTGTTGATATCCCTGATCGGCGTGATTTCGCTTGGCTATGAGGTTTTCTTGCGAGAGTTGACCTTCAACGAATATAAAGAAGCGTTGCAGGAAATTGTAAACCCCGATGCGGTTCGTTTGGGGATAAAAGGTATTTTTAAAAACCGTTCTGAGCTCGCACAGGCAACTTCTTTCGAAGAATTGTTTGGAAACGTGAAGAAAGAGGTTTTTATAGGCGGCTCTTCTTTGTTATCCATTTCGACTGCCAGCCGCGAACTGATTAAGGATAAAGTCCTTAATGGAATCAATGTTCGCTTGCTGGTCATGGACCCGAACTCCCCTGTAGTGGAGCTGATTACAAGGCAGGGCGGCGGTCGCCACACGTTTCTCAACGAAATTAAGACATCACTACTTTTATTGCAAAAACTGTATCACGAAATTGAAGATGTGAGTTCGTCAGGTAAGGGTGAGTTACTAGTCCACAGTTATGACAGTATCCCTTCTCATTCATTCATTTCAATTGACGCACAAAGTTCTTCCGGAATGATCATAGCGGATATTGGTCCTTACCTCGGGCGTAGTACGCCGCGACCGAGTATGCAGGTGGTCAATAAAAAGAACGGCATGTTTGGCTACTGGAAAGAAATGAACAATATCATGTGGGAAAGCAGTAAACCGGTGAAGATGGAAGCGTCCGACCCAACCTCAGTCGAAAGTAAGACTTTAGTTTTGGCAAGTGGAAGTAAAACAGAGTTTTACGATTCTGAAAGCGACAGCTGGAAGAAAGCCTCCATTTGTCAGATGGGTAACGGCTGGCGCAGTATCAAAGGCGGCCAGTGGGTATGGATTCGCGAAACCGTAACAAAAGAAGAAGCCATAACCGGCAGCCAGAAAAAGTTTCGTCTGCAATTTAATCTGCCCATTGGAAGTGCGGGTTCTATCCACACGGCGGAAATGTTGTTGCGTTCTGACGACACCTGTCACATCACGGTGAACGATGTGCGTTTGTTACAGGAGTATGGTGGCGCAGAATATCCCGATCCTTTCCTCATCGATATCGACCAATATGTTCATACCGGGGACAACACCATAACCTTCGATTTGGTCAGCTATGCCAAACCCGATGCAAAAGCCCCGGAAGATAACCCCACCGGTATCCTCTACCGCCTCCAGGTCGAATATTCCTGATAATTGTTGGTGTTTTTCTTTGTAATTATCGGGCGGGGGATTCGTGTGGGCTTTGCTATTTTAAGTCCAGCCTCGTCACACAAATAAAGCGAAGTAGGCCAAATTTCATAGTCCAGTCAACTTATTTTAAACAAAGGGTTAAATCCTTCCTCATCGTGCTAGTTTCGGACGGTATCTCACCGTAAATCAATTATTGACAGGGTAGGGCAGACTGCTATAATCCCGACTTCTATGGTCTTTTCGTCTCAGGTTTGTAGCTAACATATTACAGTTACAAGGCTAAAGGGCTTTTTGGAAGGGTAGTTTCTGGTGGCTTATTGCTGCCTATATAATATAGTAGCTTTTTCGTTTTTTCTGTCGAGATTGGCGGAGTATTTTAAATGGCTGAATATTTTTATATTTCATTGTTTGCGGTTGTTGCCCTCGTGGTGATTGGTGCTTTATTGGCATTATCCACTTTTCTTGGCCCACGCAACCCGACACCGGAAAAATTGTTGCCTTATGAGTGTGGCATTGTGCCAACGGAAGAAGCCAAAGGTAGGTACCCTGTACGTTTTGCAACCATCGCAATGCTTTTCATTATCTTCGATGTGGAGGTGGTGTTCATGTATCCGTGGGCAGTGGCGTTGGGAGAACTCAAACTTTTCGGTTTGATTGAAATGCTTATTTTTATAATCATTCTGGGAATCGCATACGTCTACATATGGGGACGAGGAGGATTAGAATGGGATTGATTGATCAGGCGGTCGATGCTTTAGAGACCGAAGTAAATAATTTGAAATCAAATGTTAAGGACGCTGTGGAGGCTATTGATCATGAGTACTCCGGCTCCCTATACGACTCGATTTTAACCACCAAACTGGGGAAAGTGGTTGGTTGGGCACAGAAAAATGCTCTTTGGCCGGCGACCTTTGGTCTTGCGTGTTGCGCTATTGAAATGATGGCGATGGCAAATTCTCGATGGGATGCCGCGCGTTTTGGTGCTGAGGTTTTTCGCGCTTCGCCGCGTCAAGCCGACTTGATGATTGTGTCGGGCCGGGTTTCGCAGAAGATGGCTCCTATCCTAAAACAGATTTACGATCAGATGCCGGAACCTAAATGGGTTATCTCGATGGGGGCCTGTGCTTCCTGCGGGGGTGTCTTCAATAATTATTCGATTGTGCAGGGAGTGGATCGTGTCGTGCCAGTTGATGTTTATGTTCCGGGATGTCCTCCCGGTCCCGAAGCATTGCTCTATGGCGTTATCAAGCTTCAGGAGAAAATCATGATGGAAGCTGGTACCGATAAGGCCAAGAAGAGGGCGGCATGACGAGCGAAGAAATTATAGGGAAGGTGAAGGCGGGGCTTGCCGATGCCATTCAAGATACGGATTTACCGCAAGGGGATGCGGTGATTTTTGTTGCGCCGGATTCCTGGCATGCTGTTGCCGATTTTCTAAAGAACGATGTAGATTTAAAATTCGACTACTTTTCTGATGTGCGTGGTGTTGATTACTTGCTCGAAGAGCGGGAGCCGCGCTTCGAATCGGTTTACCAACTTTATTCCATCGACCATCAGCATTCTATACGAGTGCGTGTCGGTATTGATGAGGACAACCCTTCAGTTCCGACAGTTTCGGATCTATGGAAAGGGGCTCTCTATCCCGAGCAGGAATTGTTCGATATGTTTGGCATCAACGTTGAAGGTCATCCGACGATGGAACGTTTGATTATGCCTAAAGACTGGGAAGGCTTCCCATTAAGAAAAGATTATCCGTTAACAACTGAGACCGTCACTTTTTCCTATAACAGGGATTTTAAAAGTGACTTGGTTAAATCGAAACCACCGACTCGATAGGGTGATTTGTGAGTGTAACTGACCAAGGACTGCTGCATCGCGATAAAGACACGATGACCCTCAATATGGGGCCGCAACACCCGAGTACCCACGGGGTGTTTCGTGTGATTCTTGAGATGGATGGCGAGGTGGTAAAAACTGCTGAGCCTGAAATCGGTTATCTGCATACGGGTATTGAAAAAACCTCCGAAAATAAACGTTATGTTCACGTCATCCCAATGACGGATCGGTTGGACTACCTTAATCCGCCTGGCAACAATCTTGCCTTCTGCCTTTCTACGGAAAAACTTTTAGGCGTTGAAATTCCCGATCGCGCTAATGTATTGCGTGTCATCATGTGCGAGCTTTCCCGCATTGCCAGTCATCTTGTCTGGTTGGGGACGCATGCGCTGGACATAGGTGCGATGACGGTGTTTCTGTATTGCTGGCGAGAGCGTGAGATGATTCTTGATCTTAATGAGGAAATTTCTGGAGTCCGCATGATGACGAGTTATATTCGCATCGGCGGAGTTGCCAAAGACGCTACTCGACCCTGGTTAGATGGTATCCGCGATTTCATAGAATATTTTCCTGCAAAAGTTGATGAGTACGAAAGACTGCTCACCAAAAATCCCATCTGGCTCGACCGTACGGAGGGGATTGGAGCTTTTACAAGAGAAGAGGCGATCAACTGGAGTTTTAGCGGTCCTGCATTGCGAGCGTCGGGAGTGAACTGGGATATTCGCAAAGCTCAACCTTACAGTGGTTATGACAATTATAATTTTGATGTACCGGTTTTAAACAACGGTGATATTTTTGATCGCTACCGTGTTCGAGTAGAAGAGATGCGGCAAAGTCGCATCATCATTAAGCAGGCGTTGGAAAGTCTCCCCGAAGGCCCTTACAAGACACCAGATAATAAAGTTTCTTTGCCACCGCGGGAAACACTCCACACCAGTATGGAAGCTTTGATTCATCATTTTAAATTGGTTTCGGAGGGAATTAGTGTGCCTGTAGGCGAAACATATGTGCCGATCGAAGGCGCAAGAGGTGAAGTCGGATTCTATATTGTTAGCGACGGAACCAATGTTCCAGCACGTGTTAAACTTCGAGCGCCTTCTTTCATGGCGATTCCGGGAATGTGTAAGATGATGGAAGGGTGTTATATCGCCGATGTAGTTGGGATTATAGGCAGTATTGATATTGTCATGGGAGAGGTAGATCGTTAACCCGGGCAATGTGAATAAGAGGGATTGTCAAATTTGAAAACAACTGATCTGCATTCGGAGTTTGTGTGTGGACTGCGGAAATTTTGCAGGGAAATATAAAATGTCGGAATATAAATTTTCAGAAGGTCAGGAAAAAGAGATAGCTACCATTTTTGCGAAGTATCCGGTCAAAACATCGGCGTTGTTGCCGTTGTTGACTCTGGTGCAGCGGGCAGACCAAGTGGTGAGCCCGGGAGCGATGGTTGCGATCGGCAAAAAGCTGGATGTATCGCCTGCTTATGTTCAGTCGGTTTTGTCTTTTTATACGATGTACCACACTGAAAAAGTGGGGAAGTACATGATCCTGTTCTGTATCAATATCAGTTGTCAATTGAACGGCAGTGACAAGCTACTTGAGCACACCGCAAAAAAATTGAATATAAAGGTAGGGGAAACCACCTTTGACGAAAAGTTTACTTTGCATCGCGAAGAGTGTCTGGCCGCTTGTACTGAGGCGCCGATGATGCGGGTTAATGACACTTATTATGGAAACTTAACCGAACAGCGTATCGATCAGATTATCGATTCATTGGATTGATTTATGACGCAGATTTTATTTAAAGATATAAATAAAGAAGGCCTTCATACGATGAAGGTATATGAAGAGTTGGGTGGCTACCGGTCTTTGAAAAAAGCGTTTGCCCAAAAACCGGATGAAATCATTGCGGCTGTTAAGGCTTCTGGTTTGCGCGGACGCGGTGGAGCTGGGTTTCCGACTGGGTTGAAATGGAGTTTTCTCGCTAAGGATGTTTTTCCGCGTTATCTTTGTTGTAATGCGGATGAGTCGGAGCCAGGAACCTGTAAAGACCGCGAGTTATTACTTAAGAATCCGCATCTGCTTATTGAAGGAATGATTCTATGTTCCTATGCTTGCCAGATTGAAACGGGTTATATCTATATGCGCGGTGAGTTTCACGACCTGAGTTTTATTATGGATAAGGCCCTAGGAGAAGCGCACGCAAAAGGTTATCTGGGTAAAAATATTTTAGGGACGGGATTCAATCTGGAAATTCATACGCATCTCGGTGCCGGGGCTTATATCTGCGGCGAAGAGTCGGCGTTGTTAAACTCTCTTGAGGGTGGACGTGGTGAGCCGAGGATGAAACCGCCTTTCCCCGCAGTCGAAGGGTTGTACTCGAAGCCCACGGTTATCAACAATGTCGAAACGCTTTGTGTTGTGCCTTATATCGTCAATGAAGGTGCAGAAAAGCATGCGTCTTTAGGGACAGAGAAAAGCAAAGGCACCAAGCTGGTGAGTGTTTCCGGGCATGTGAAAAAGCCGGGGAACTATGAAATTGAAATGGGAACTCCGACGAGCGAACTTATTTATAATCTGGCGGGTGGAATTAGAAATGACAACAAGCTCAAAGCTTTTATTCCCGGCGGCTCTTCTGTTCCCATGTTGCCAGCGTCTAAGGTAGACACTCCTTACGATTATGAATCTTTAGCGGCTGCAGGCACCATGCTGGGGTCGGGGGCTTTGATCGTTATTGATGACAGTGTCAATATCGTCGAGACCACTCTACGCCTGATAAGTTTTTATATGCATGAGTCCTGCGGAAAATGTACGCCTTGTCGTGAAGGTACACGCTGGCTCTACCAGATTGTTGAACGCATCATGCAGAACAAGGGGCAGTTGGAATATATTGAAAAGCTAGAAGATATTTGCGGCAATATGTCGTTTAAAGCTTTTTGTCCGTTGGCCGATGCTTGTGTGGCTCCGGTAGTGAGCAGCATTCAGCATTTTCGCTCGGACTATGAAGAATATTTTAAGAATGTTGGCGTATCGTAATGATAACGACAACTGGAAATTTTTGGGGAAATCATGTCTGAAGTTACTTTAACGATTGACGGAAAATCGGTCACTGTTCCTAAGGGAACGAAAGTGGCAGACGCGGCCAAGCAGGTCGATATAGATATTCCTGTCTTCTGCTATCACGAAAAAATCGGTCCGCTGGGTTGTTGTCGCATGTGTTTGGTCGAGGTGGAAAAAATGCCGAAGCTGATGACTGCCTGCACGATGGACGTTGCTCCCGATATGGTGGTTAGAACGACAACGGAAAAGGTTGAAAAAGCGCAGAAGGGGGTTCTCGAATTCACGCTTCTCAATCATCCTCTCGATTGCCCGGTATGTGATAAAGGCGGTGAATGCCCGCTTCAGGATAATACGTTTAAGTATGGGCCTCCTGATACACGTATGGAGTTTCACCGCGCCAACAATGTTAAGGCAGCACCGCTCAGTCCGGTCATCACTATTGATCGGGAACGTTGTATTGCTTGTCAACGTTGCACCGCCTACAGCGAGCGCATTGAGCAGGGGCAAGGTTTGGTTATGCTGAACCGAGGATTTCATAACGAGGTTAATACCTTCAATAATGAACCTTATGATACGCGGTATTCTGGAAACGTTATCGACATCTGCCCGGTAGGGGCTTTGACCAATACCGATTTTCGTTTCAAGGCGCGTACTTGGGACTTGAGCAACCATGACACTTTATGTGCGCATTGTGGTGTTAACTGCAATATCACTGTCGGTACGCGGTTGAATCAATTGATGCGCATTGAAGCGCGGCCCAATGATGATGTGGATGATGGTTGGATTTGTGACAAAGGGCGCTGGGGTCATAATTTCATGGAAAGCCAGAATCGGATAACCGCAGCCAGGGAAAATAGTGTTGGTGCAACTCAACCCACTTCCTTCCCGAACTTTCCTATCGATGCACCCACTGAGCATGCTGCTGAAAAAGTGGCAGAGGCTTTTAAGAAAATTGTCGATGAGCATGGCCCTAATAGTGTTGGCTTTATTGGCTCAGCTTATGCGACGAATGAAGAAAGCTATCTCTATCAAAAAATGTTCCGACTGCTGGGAACAAACAATATTGACCATAAAGCATATCAGGACACTCCAGGATTGCCGATTGATCATTATGATATTGAGCAGATCGAAAGTTCCAATATCGTTTTGTTGATTGCTAGTGACCCGACCGAAGAGTTGCCGATTCTCGATTTAAGAATCAAGAAGGCTGTTACCAACTGTGGAACACGGCTTCTCTGTTTAAATGATCAGGACACTGCGTTGGATAAATATGCTGACCTGAAAGTGAAATACAGAATAGGATCAGAAGCATCGGCGGTAGATGCTCTGGCAGAAGGATTGGCCCGTGAATTAGGAGAAACTATTGAGTTTTCTGCCGCACTCGATCAAACGGGAATTCCTGAAGATGCGATGAAGTCGCTGGTGGAAGCGGTGAGGTCGAGTATGAAAGTTTGCGTGGTCTACAATCCCGCTGCACTTTCAGGCGATGCGGGTCAGAGAGTCAAACGCCTGCTTCAAGTGATCTCCAAAATTCCCACAGTAGAATGTGGGGCGATCCCCGTTGCGCCGGCTACCAACGCAGTTGGTGCCATGGATATGGGGCTTGTACCTGATTTTTATCCTGGAGGTGTTTCGGTGGCGGACACGGAGCAGATCAAGAGCTTGTGGGGAGAGAGCGTGCCAATGCAGGCCGGGTTGTCGGCGTTAGAAATGATTGCGAAAGCAAAAAGCGGTGAATTAAAAGCATTGCTGGTGCATCGGTCGAATCCTGCTGTAGATTTTCCGGGAGGAGCGCAGGTTGTTGAAGCTCTTAAAAATCTGGATTTGTTGGTTGTCCACGATATGTTGGAAACGGAAACAGCTCAACTTGCGAAAATCGTTCTGCCTTCCAATGGGCCAGGTTTCGATGAAGGCACGACCACCAATATCGGCGGTAGGGTGCAAGCCAGAAGAAAATCTTTGGACACGAATCATATTGCAGACTGGAAGCTGATCAGCGTGATGTTGAAAACGTTGGGAGATGAAACGGATTACCCACGAGCCGCGAAAGTATTGGATGAAATCTCTAAGAAAGTCCCAGGCTATCAAGAAATCAATAGCAGGGGAGTGGGTAAGTTGGGGTTGAATCGTGAAAAAGTTTCATGTGAAGTGGCTACCATTGGTAACGCGAGTGTTGACAGTAGGGGTAATTTGCGTTTGCGTATTGCGAATTATTTGTTTGCTCACGATAAAATTCTAGATGCTTCATCGAAGCTTGCGCACCATTTCAAAACCTCTATGGCTTTCATCAATGAAAAGGATGCGGGAAGTATGAAGGTGAGTGATGGAGATGCTGTTCGTATCCTGGGTAATGGAATGGAAATAAACGCAGAGGTCAAATTGGATAATCGCTGTCTGGCTGGTGGTGTGGTGGTGCCAAGAATTTCTGATGAGCAGGGTGTTAATGGACTGGAGAATCTTGATGGCAGTCCTGCATGGGTAAGTATTGAAAAAGTTTGATTGTTATTTTTTTGGAGTGAATGGGTTTGGATTGGGTCACCGAATTTTTAAATGAGTTGTGGAATTTCACCGTTCAGTCTTTGACAGACAATGTCCCTTTAATTGTGGGGAGCGTTAAGGCCGTAGTGATTGCAGTCGCGGTCATGTCTGTTGTGCCGGCTTTGGTCTGGCTTGAGCGACGATTGATGGGGCGATTCCAGGTGCGTCTAGGTCCCAATCGTGTCGGCCCATTTGGCTTTGGTCAGCCTATGGCAGATACAATCAAACTGCTTTTTAAAGAGTCGATCATTCAGTCTTCGGCAGACAAATTTTTGTTTCACCTGGCTCCTGCTGTGGTTGTGTTTACAGCCATCGTTGCATTTGCGGTGATTCCCTTTGGTGCGCCTTTTGAAGTTTTTGGTCAGAGGATCGAGTTATGGGGTGCCAATGTTAATAGCGGTATCCTGTTTGTTTTTGCTATTTCGGGTATGGGTATTTATGGAATGGTGCTAGCGGGGTTGTCTTCCAATAATAAATATTCGTTGATGGGCGGTTTGCGTTCCTCAGCGCAAATGATCAGTTATGAATTGACGTTGGGACTTTCTGCGTTGAGCGTCATTATTCTCACGGGTTCTTTGAGCCTGATCGATATGGTGGAGGCTCAGGAGACAGTGCCTTTTATTCTCATTCAACCGCTGGCGTTTCTTTTGTTTTTTATTGCTGGAGTGGCAGAGACCAACCGAGCTCCCTTTGACTTGCCAGAAGCGGAGCAGGAGTTAGTTGCCGGGTTTCATACGGAATATACCGGGATGAAATTTGCCATGTTCTTCATGGGGGAATACATCAATATGGTGACCATGAGTGCTTTGGTTACTATATTGTTTTTAGGCGGGTGGAATTCGTATGGAATTCCTATTTGGCCAATCGTTGCTTTTGCAGGCAAAGTGCTTTTCCTTTTATGTGTTTTTATCTGGTTGCGTTCAACATTTCCAAGAATACGTTATGACAGGTTAATGACGTTTGGTTGGAAAGTTCTGCTGCCTTTATGTTTGTTAAACCTTTTGATCACCGGAACCATCAAGGTGTTGTGACCAATTATGTTGCAGGCTACTTTTGCGGGTTTTAAAAATTTATTGATTGGAATGGGTGTGACGTTTCGCAACATGTTGACGAAACCGGTTACTATCGAGTATCCAGAAGTCAAACGCACGATGCCGAAGCGGTTTCGCGGTCGTCATTTTCTCAATCGGGATGAAGAAGGTCTGGAACGTTGTGTGGGTTGCAGTCTATGCTCCATTAATTGTCCAGTGGGGTGCATTCATGTTGTGTCAGCAGAAAATGATCCCAATAATCCAGTATCCAAAGGCGAGAGATATGCTGAGGTTTACGAAATCAATCTTTTGCGGTGTATCTACTGTGGTTATTGTGAAGAAGCCTGCCCTGTAGATGCGGTGGTTTTGCGCGAGCATTACGAACTTGCGGATTACGACCGGGATAATTACATCATGGAAAAACAGGACCTTCTGGTCTATCCGGAACCGAACGAGTTTAGAGTCAATATTCTGGGCAACACAGAACGTATAAACAAGTAGAGGAGTGGATGTGTGTTTGATTTAGCGACTGTGTTCGAGTTCACGCGCGATACAGTAATTTTGACAGTAGGGATAACAGCAGTGCTTGCCAGTCTGGGAGTAATTTTGTGTTCCTCACCGATTTACTGTGCTCTCTATTTGATCAGTCACATGATCTGCCTCGCCCTGCTTTTTCTTCTTTATAATGCAGAGTTTTTGGCTGTAGTACAGATCATTGTCTATGCCGGAGCAGTAATGATTCTCTTTTTGTTCATCATTGCGTTACTTGGTGGGAAGAAAGAAATTCAAGAGAACTCATTAGAGCGCTCTATTGCATTCGGACTTATTTTTACTCTACTAGGGGAATTGTATTTGTCGGCAACAGTGGGCCCGACGAAACAAATCGAAGGAACAATCAATTCCGAAATGTTTGGTACCGCGAAGGCAATTGGATTGGAATTATATTCCAAGCATATTGTGGCTTTTGAGCTAGCTTCGGCTGTGCTTCTGGTAGCAGCGGTAGGTGTTATTTGTCTGGCAAAGTTTTCCTTCACTCCTTTAAAAAGGCGATAAATATGGGTCAGGAATTTGTTTTGCTAGTGAGTGCATCGGTGTTTTGCATTGGCGCTTGTGGCTTTGTCATTCGCAAAAATCCGTTGATCATGTTTATGTCGGTGGAGTTGATGCTCAATTCGGTGAATTTTCTTCTGATTACTTATTCGAGTTTTTTAAATTCTCTCGATGGACAAATTTTTGCTTTGTTTATTATGACCGTTGCCGCCGCCGAAGTAGTGGTAGGACTGGCTATTATTCTTACAATTTTTCGCACCCGGCATGAAATGGATGTGGATCATATCGATGCGCTGAAAGGGTAATCTTTGTCAAGTAGCTGGCTCATTTTATTATTTCCTCTGGCGGGATTCATCTTCCTCAGTTGGTATGGAGAGCGAATCTCAAAGACTCTGGCCGGGTGGATCGGTTGCGGTGTTGTAGGTGCGTCTTTTCTCACATCTCTGGTGGCGTTGAGTGATTTGCTTTTTCTTCCTGCCGAAGAACGTGTAGGCCGGGTTCATGTTCTCTATCAATGGATATCGGCGGCATCTTTTAAATTAGATTTTGCCATTCTAGTTGACCCCCTTTCTGTTTTCATGTTCTTGATTGTTACGGGTGTTGGTTTTGTGATCCATGTGTACTCGATCAGTTATATGCAAGATGATCCCGAGTTTTCACGGTTCTTTGCTTATTTAAATTTGTTCATTTTTTCTATGCTGGTGCTTGTTGCGGCGGCGGATTTCTTTTTTCTCATTGTAGGCTGGGCTTTGGTCGGTCTGGCTTCTTATCTCTTGATTGGGTTCTGGAGAGAGAAGACCAGCGCAGTGCTAGCGGCGCGTAAGGCATTCGTTATGAATGTGATCGGTGATGTCGGAATGGTTATTGCGGCTTTTGCAATTTTTGAATCTTTCGGCACCTTGAGTTTTGTTGAAGTTTTTGCAGCTGCTCCTGGAACGTTCCGTCCGAATGACGACCAAATCCTTTTAATAACTCTATTACTTCTTGTCGGTGCTTTTGCAAAGTCAGCACAGCTTCCGCTGCATACCTGGTTGCCTGATGCTATGGAAGGGCCTACTCCGGTCAGTGCCTTGATCCATGCCGCAACCATGGTTACCGCCGGTGTTTATCTCATAGCGCGTTGTCATGTTTTGTATGAATTGGCACCTTACACGATGTATTTCATTGCCGGGGTCGGTGTATTGACCGCAGTGTTCGCAGGCACTATGGGGATGGTTCAATACGATATCAAACGAGTGATTGCTTATTCCACAATGAGCCAATTGGGCTATATGTTTCTTGCAATGGGGCTGGGGGTTTACAGTCTGGGTATGTTTCACTTGATGACCCACGCGTTTTTTAAGGCATTACTTTTTCTCGCGGCGGGAAGTGTTATCCACGCATTGGATGGAGAGCAAGATATTCGCAAGATGGGCGGACTCCAAAAAGTTATGCCTTTGACCCACGCGACTTTTTTAATAGGTGCCTTGGCCTTATCCGGGTTTCCACTTACCAGTGGATATTTTAGTAAGGAAGCCATCATTCTCAGTTCTTATCACGAAGATATGGGGAATTTTGTATTCTGGGCAATCGCAGTTCTCACCGCAGGCATGACAGCGTTTTATATTTTTCGCGTCTATTTTTATACGTTCATAGGTAAGACAAGGAGTCCTGAGACGCGCCCTCACGAATCTCCTCCACTTATGGTTTTGCCATTACTTATTTTGGCTACTTTAGCATTGGGTGGTGGAGTGCTGGGTCCATGGGTTGATGAATTCTTGGGACCTGTATTTGGCCGCGAAGTGCATCACCACCATGATGGAGCTTTGGAAACGATCGCTCTTTTTGCAGGTATAGGGGGTATCGTAACCGCTGCATTGCTTTACTTTACAGGCAAAAGGCGGATGGAATTTGTTAAAGAAGCTTTTGCTCCCTTGTACGACTTGTTGTTTCATAAATATTATATTGATGAAATTTATGACTTGTTGATTGTGAAGCCGACCAAAGCTATTGGTGCTTTTTTAGAAGAAAAAGCTGAAAGGCAGGGGATAGACTTTGCCGTAGATCAGATAGGACTTCAGGTCAAAGAAGTGAGTCGCGGTATCAGTGTCTGGCAGTCGGGTAGAGTTCGTACTTATGCGCTAAACATGATTGCTGGAATGGTGATCATTTTATTATTTGTAGTTTTCCTGTAGAGAAGAATGTTATCCCTCATCATTTTGATTCCTCTGGTTGCAGCACTGTTGCTGATTTTTGTTTCCAGAGATAATACCAGTCTTATTAAGACAATCGCCATAGGTGCGGCTTCGGCTACCTTGATCGTTTCTTTGTGGGTGGTTGCTTCTTTTGATATGGGTAATCCGCAAATGCAGTTTGTCCAGAGCTTGCATTGGGTGCCTGCGTTGCATATCAATTATCTAGTGGGAGTGGATGGTATTAGCTTGTGGATGATTGTGTTGACGGCATTTCTCGGCGTGATATCAATTCTTCTCTCATTGAAGCAGGAAAAAAGTCTAAGAAATTTTGTGGCTCTGATGCTGGCTCTAGAAGCGGGAACACTTGGTGTTTTCCTCGCACTGGATACCATTTTGTTTTATGTTTTTTGGGAAATAATGCTGGTTCCAACCTACTTTATCATTGGTATTTGGGGTGAAGGGCGTCGTGAATATGCGACGATGAAGTTTGTGATCTACACCTTGGTGGGTAGTCTATTGATGTTGGTTGCTATCCTTTCCTTAACGATGGTGCATTATGGCGCTACGCATGATGTGACGTTTGATCTACGTATTTTGACCCATACTCATATCGATCCCTCTATGCAGATATGGATGTTCCTGTTCTTTTTTGTAGCGTTCGCAATCAAAGTCCCAGTTTTCCCCCTGCATAGCTGGCTGCCGCATGCCTATGTAGCATGCCCAATTCCTGCATTAATACTTTTAACGGGTGCGATGTCTAAAACCGGGGCTTATGGTTTTATACGCTTTTGTCTGCCGCTCTTTCCAGATGCCGTAGAGAGTATGGCCCTGGTTATCGGACTTATGGCCGCAGCGGGAATGGTTTATGGGGCTTGGATTGCTATTGCGCAAAAAGATATAAAGGCATTAGTTGCCTATTCGAGTATCAGCCATCTAGGCTTTATTGTATTAGGAATTTTTGCTCGAAATGAAGAAGGCATTGAAGGTAGTATTTTGCAAATGTTTAATCACGGAATTATAGCTTCAGCCTTGTTTATAATTGTAGGATTTATTGAAATGCGAATGGGCACACGAAACCTGTCAGAGTTACGTGGCCTGAGTAAAACCATGCCGGTTCTTTACGGAACGTTTATGCTCGTCATGCTGGCCGCGTTAGGATTGCCCGGATTGAACGGGTTTGTAGGTGAGTTCCTAATATTGATGGGGGTCTGGACTTCTGAACTGTTATCAGGCCTGTCCGGCATTTTGGTGCTGATGGGTGGATTATCAATTGTGTTTGCATCTATATACATGCTTTATATGTTTCAGGGAACTATGCAGGAAAAACCCAACTCTGAAAATGTATCAGACATTAATTCAGGTGAATTCAAACTTCTTCTTCCTGCCTGCCTTTTGATCTTGTTGATTGGGTTGTACCCAAAACCCTTTATAGATCGTATTTCTCCTTCCGTTGAATCGTTGTTGCACCTTGAGAAAACTGTCAATCTGGATGCAGGAAAAGACAGTGGCCAGCATTAACCAGCTTAGCGCTTAACTCACTGTGGTATTACTTAACGGGAACAACACTTTTTAATCCCGGATTCCAATATATGAAATTTGGAGATAAAATCGTAGAGGGTGTGTTTCTGGAAAGACCGAATCGATATCTTGCGCGAGTGGAGATCGAAGGAAAAGAAACTCTAGCGCATGTTCCCGATCCTGGAAGGTTGCCTGGCTTATTGCTTGCCAATCGTAAAGTCATGCTAGTGCATCAACCAAGCGAAAAACGAAAAACAGATTATACGCTTGTTCTTGTTCGGCATGGATCGATCTGGGTATCAACATTTCCGGCTTTTGCAAATTCTTTGGTGGCGAATGGACTGATGGAACAATCCCTGCCTTTTCTTGCAGGCTATTCCAACTTTGCCAGTGAGGTCAAAGCGGGTAATAGTAGATTCGATTTTCGATTAGGCTTTCCAAAAAACTCCGCTTATGTGGAAGTGAAATCAGTGAGTCTAGTGGAAGACGGCATTGGAAAGTTCCCCGATGCACCGACAAAGAGGGGCATCAAGCATGTTAAGGAGCTGATAGAGTTTTGTGGTAAGGGCTATCGCACCGCGGTCTTGTTTGTGTCGCAGAGATCAGATACAAAGTCGATAACCTGCAACGATGACATTGACCCGGAGTTTGGCAAGTACTTGAGACTAGCGGAAGAAGAGGGTGTAGAGCTTTACGGGATGAATTGCAAGGTGACACCCACCACCATTTCTCTAAATGAACCCGTTGAAGTGGTTCTGTAGGTGGTTTTTAGTTCAAAAAGGAATCGATTTTTGGAATCACGACCCAGCTATTATTCAATTTTACCCACTCCTGTGTCACTATAATAGCTTTCAAGTTTGTGCTAGGCAGAATGGTAACTTGATAACGAATCGTTACTTCACTTCTGTTGAAATCTTCTGCAGAATCAGAAGGAGTAAGACGAACCGGCTGATCATCTTTGAAGAGTTTGAAATCAAGGGTGGTATTTTCTAAAAAAGTTGTATTCTTAGAAACCTCTAATGATTTCTGCTGAAAATTTTTAAGATAATCTGGATGGACGAATCGTGCTGCCCGGGAAAATGCCTTACTTTCGAACTCAAAATTGAAAGCTTGGATTTTTATATCCAACTCTTGCTGACTTTGTTTAAAGGGATCCAGGGTTCCACAGGAAACGATAAGCAGAAAAAGGAAAAGAAACTTAATGCTATTAAGGTATTTACCTGTCAAATTGTTCATGAGGAGTTTTAGACGAGGATTGAGTTTTTTTTGCGCAGAAAAAAAAGAAACTTCTTCTAATTAGTTAAATTATAGATTATTTCTTTCATCTCCGCCAGTGTGAATACATTTGGTTTGTTAGAATAAATACTCAGGAAAATATTGTGAAAAGAAAACCGGAAATAAGAAGAAAGAGGAGCGCCCCTCCTAATAAAAAGACAATTACCTTATGGGATCAAGCCTCGCGGTGGTATGACACGTTGGTAGGTGCGCAAGGCACC
>JBLFWU010000020.1:0-45225 GCA_047610985.1 Nitrospinales bacterium
ATTGCCATGAAACATTATCTGTTCGATCTGCGTCGGTTAGTTACTGACCAAATAGAAAAGGGCAGTTCGTTAAAAGAAACTCAGGATGTGGTCAGACCGGTTTTAGAAAAGAAATTCAAAAGCTGGGAAAAACTTGAATGGCTCGATGACAATATCGAACGCGCTTATATGGAATTCAGCACGAAGAAAAAGTCCTAACCCTCTAGCGAGAGTTTATTGTTTTCTTCCGATGAGTTGATAAGGCTCGAAGGCCGCGTTCATCTCAAGTAGAACTTTTTGATCGGAATGTTTTTGTAGCCAGGCTTGGCTTTGAGATTTTTTTATCAACAACAGGGCATTCGGTTGTTGTGAAGTTGGGTCATCGTATGTTTCTGTTATTGGTAAACCCAGATAGTAAAGAAGGTCTTCTCTTACTTTTCCGTAATTGAATAGGGGCCGATTTTCTGAAATTTGTTTTAGCTCCACTGCAAAGGGGCGAAACGAAGTGTGTTCGCTGACGATCCTCGCCGCTGGACCATGAACCCCTAAATATAATAGAAAAGCCCAGCCTGCAATTATCCCGCTTATTTTCATTCCCGAATTTTTATGCAAAACCAAGGCATACGAAAAAGCCAGCATACCTACTGTGCCTATAGCCAGAAGCAGGGTCGAAGGACGATGCTTGTCGTAAAGCAATTGTGCCATCCAACGATCTCGGGAATTAAGGGACAAAGAATCAAAATTCAATTCGGGTAGCAGGGCACCGAATGCTAGAACCAGAGCCAAAAGCATCATTATTCCCATAACGATTCGGGTAGGAATAGATAGAGCGCTCTCTGCTCGCGAAAAAAATACTGCCAGTATTACAGCTCCCATGGGGTACAGCGGCAGGAGATAGTCGCCTCTTTTTCCGGGGAACAAGGAAAGGAAAATAAAAAGTGTAGCCAGGGCGATGAGGCAGAATTTCCAGGGGACATCTTGATATTTTTTTCCTTGCCAGAGTGCGAACGGCAGGAATAGGCTCCAGGGAGCCATGCCACCAAAAATTTGCGGAAAATAATAATAAAAAGGTTTGGGGTGAATATGTATAGCTTCGCTTCCCGATACTCTACCGACGGTTTCTTGATAGATCATTTGGGAAAACTCTTCTCCGCCAGCCATCAACCCAACCCCTAGCCAGAGACCCGCCATTGCCAATGGTAATGCTAAGATATAGGTCCATGGCACCGAGAAGGTTTTGTGCAGGCGGCTGAAAATAAATATTGCCAGTAGGGGAAACAACCACCCCAAAGGGCCTTTGGTCAGTACTGCGAGACCGATTGCCAGTCCTGCCAGCCATTTGAGTGATTTTTTCTCACCGCGCGACAGTTCCCACAGAGCAACAAATGCGAGAGTGATAAAAAAAGTGAAAAGCATATCGATGCGGGCGTGACTCCCCAGATATGCGAATCGCCAACAGGTCGCGATGATCAGTCCTGCTAAACAACCGATGGCCGCTGAAAATTGGCGCATGCCGAGAAAGGTGGTGAGAAACACGGTTCCCACTCCCGCTAGCACTGAAGGGATTCTCAAAGAGACTTCACTCACTTCCCCAAAAATTCTCGAGGTCAAAAGTCCAGACCAGTAAAACAGAGGAGGCTTGGTGCGTAGTTGCTGTGGGTTGATTTGCGGAAGCCAGATATTGCCGCCCCTCATCATATTTACCACGGGTACACCTTCACGCGCTTCTCGTTTGGACAGATCGGAATGGAAAATGGACCAGGAAAACAGGAACGCCGCCAGCAAAGCAGGACCCATTAGTAGAAAGGGATTCAATGATCCATGATTAGGTGCGAGTGAGGGCAAAGTATTAGCAACCTTTTAGTGAAAGGCGTCTTCGTATTCCTGAAAAGTTTGACCCGTCCTGCCACGCTAGTGGCTCCTAAAGGGGAAGCAATGCTAACGCACCAAGTAAAGGGCTTGACGATTCCCTTTTCCCAGAAAAAGTTTGACCTGTCGCCTGCCACGCTAGTGGCTTTTCTTTTTCCAGTAATCCCGAAGTGATGTAGACGCGTCCAGACAGGTGTCTAGATAGGTGTGGTTAGCGGGAATCATCGGCATAACATGGCCGTGGCTTTTGTCATTGTATGGGTACTTCACATCAAGAACGTAGGGTCCTTTATGTTTGAGCATACGCTTTAAGGCTGGAACAACTTCTTCCGGAGCCGTAATGCTTTCTGATTTGATTCCAAAAGCGTGTGCCACTTCTGCAAAGTTGGCATCACCAATAAAGGTGTGGCCTCTGAGAGATTTGTAGAATCGGTCTTCCCATTGTGCGACCATCCCTAGATGAGCATTATTGAGGACGATATTTTTTACAGGAATTTTTTCGATTTTCAAAGTTTGCAGTTCCTGAATATTCATTAGAAAACTGCCATCTCCTTCAATGTTGATTACCTGTTTTTTTGGGAAAGCCACTTGTGCACCCATCGCTGCTGGCAGGCCATAACCCATCGCACCCAAACCGGAAGAGCACAACCAGTTGTTGGGTTTTTCAAAGTCGAGAAACTGCGCTGCCCACATTTGGTGCTGTCCTACCCCGACTGAAAATATGGCGTCTTTATCAGAGAGGTTGTTGATGTGATGAACAACACATTGTGGAACAATTTGTCCCTTTTTACTTTCAAAAGCTAAAGGAAACTCTTTTTTCCAATCAGTGACTTGTTTTATCCAAGGTTTGATATCTTTTTTCGGCTCTACATATTTATCGAGAACTTTTAGGGCTTGTTTGACATCGCCTTGAATTGGAATGTCGATCACAATGTTTTTATTAATTTCTGATGGGTCGATATCGATATGAATGAACTGCGCGTCTTTGCAGAACTCGGCAAGTTTTCCTGTAACACGGTCATCGAAGCGTACACCCATAGCGATAACTAGATCGGCATGGTTCATGGCGATGTTGGCATAAACCGCCCCATGCATCCCCAACATTCTTAAAGACAAAGGATCATTTGAGGGGTAAGCACCTAACCCCATAACAGTTGTGGTTATCGGGATGCCCGTTTTTTTTACAAACGCTCGCAACTCCTTCGAAGCCCCGCTGGAAATGATACCACCGCCTGCATAAATGATGGGGCGTTTCGACACTTGAATAGCGTGTGCGGCTTTTTTACATTGCTGAACCGAAGGAGCCAGGTTTGGTTTATAACTTGGGACATCGAACTTAACATTGAAATCAACAACCGCTTCCTGCTGTTGAATATCTTTTGGCAGATCAACAAGAACCGGACCGGGTCGTCCTGTTTTTGCGATATAAAACGCCTCATGGACAACACGAGGTATATCGGCAATATTCCGAATCATGTAGCTGTGCTTTACCAGAGGAAAAGTGGATCCCATGATATCTGTTTCCTGGAACGCATCGGTTCCTAAAACAGTGCTGGGAACCTGTCCCGTTATGGCAACCAAGGGAATGGAATCCATTTTGGCATCTATGATTCCGGTGATTAAATTTGTTGCTCCAGGTCCTGAAGTGGCCAGGCAAACACCTACATCACCTGTTGCACGTGCGTAGCCCCCTGCTGCAAAAGCTCCCCCTTGTTCGTGCCGGGGCAAAACCATACGGATTATTTTGGACAGAGTCAGGCCTTGATGAATCTCCATTGAGGCTCCACCGGGGTACCCAAAAATAACTTTGACCCCTTCGTTTTCAAGGGCTTTTACGAGAATGTCGCGGCCCTTCATGGGGTGTCCAGCTGTTTTTGCAGGCTTTTTAGGAGAAGATTTTTTCTTAGCTGTATTTTTATTATTCGTAGTCATAGCGATAAAACCCTCTAGAGAGGGGAGCGATACTGATTTAGTTTTTAGGGAATAGATATGTTCTCACCGGGTGGAACACCGGAAAACTTTAGCGGAATTGCCCCTTGAAGTCAAATTCAAATCTTTAAAAAGCTCTTTTTTGTCAAAACGTTATGAGGATTGGAGGTTGTAAGCCGGAAAACATTCTAAATACTATTAACAGCTTTTAGGATAATCCCTTCACGCAGACTGTACTCGCTGACCGTAAGTGTTTCGCAGTCAAATGCGCGCATGGTTTCAAGAACAATTGCCGTGCCGGCAATGATTAAATCTTCACGTCCCGGTTCAAGAGGTTTCAAAGCTAATCGTTCACTGAGCGATTTACTTTTAAGATCCGCAAGAATTGCCTCTGCATCTTCCCGAGAAAATATTGAAGCGTGAATTTTATCTGGGTCGTAGGGGTAGATATTATTTTTTAATGCAGCAAGTGTTGTTACTGTTCCTGCTGTTCCAATCAGAAGTTCAGGTGGAAACGTAGATAATTTTTTTTTCACTGCCTGCAATTCGTTTCGTAGGTGGTTTTGTAGGTTAAGAAACTCTTTTTCATTGATCGGGTGCTGAGTGATGAATTTTTCAGTCAGCCTCACTACACCCAGCGAGGTGCTGCAAAAACCGGATATTTCTTTTCCTTCAGAAAGAATGAACTCGGTGCTGCCGCCGCCGATATCCAAAGTGATAACTTTGCGGTTGTTATCGGGTATTTTCCAAAACACTCCTTCTAAAGTGAGTCGGGCTTCTTCTTCCCATGGGATAATTTTGATATCAATACCGGTTTCTTTTTTTGCCTGATGAACAAATTCCTGTCCATTGGAAGCTTCGCGAACGGCACTGGTTGCAACTGCAAATAAAGGAGGGTTGCCATTCTCCAGGCAAATTTGGCGAAATTCAGAGAGAACCTGAAGCGTTTCTTTCATTCTGTTTTTTGCGAGCTTGCCTTGAGTGTCCATGCCTTCGCCCAGGCGAGTGATATTTCTTCTGGAAACGAGCATCTTGAACTCTGCATTTCCCGTGGACTCAAGAATAAGAAGACGGACAGTGTTGGAGCCGATATCGATGGATGCAATTTTTTTCATGGAATGATGCTCAATAGTAAGAGGCTTGACGATGCCTGCGGCGGGTTCGTCGCTATATGGGAAAAGCTTTTTCACTATCCATGGTGAGGAGTAGATAAAACCCTAAAACGGTAAAAAGCAGGTTGGGACCCCACGCCGCTAATATCGGATCAAATGTTCCACCGCGCCCCAACGAAATACTCATCGCATAAATAAACGAAAACACAAACCCCATCGCAAGGTTAATGCCGACACAAAACAAAAGACCGCCATGCCTGCTGGATCGAATAGATAAAGGAATTGCCAGCAAGGCCATAACGACGCTAATGAAAGGGTAAGAAATGTTTCGATGCAACTCAATCCATTTCATGGAGGTGTCTTTTCCTTCGAGGGCCTGAGCTTTTATTATATTGTACAATCCGCTAAGGCTCATTTCTTCGGGGCGTTTATGAGCCTTGGATAAATTTTTTGGGGTTTCAGGCGTCGGGAAAGTTTTCTTTGCAAAATATTCTGTCGATTGTATTCCGTCTTTATCGAATATGCGTATATAGCCATCTATAAATTCCCATTTATTGATAGACCAGATCGCCTCTCGAGCATCAATGCGCTGTGCGATCGAATTATTTTTACCGGGTTTTAAAATAATAACTTTTTCTAGTTTTGATTTGTAGGGGTCATAATAATCGATGCTCCAGATATCGCCGTTGGTCGATCTGAACCAGAGATTTTCAGTGGGAATTTTCCCATAGGAAGTGCGCGCCTGTATTTTACCCATAAAGATATAATTCATTTTCTGATTGGTAATGGGAGATAAAAATTCACTGCTGGCAAGAATTGTCAAAGCAACAACTAAGGAGGCGCCGATAATGGGAAGGGTGATGCCGGTAATACTTATCCCACAAGCTTTCATTGCTGTGAATTCATTGTTTTTTGCAAGTGAGGCGAGGGTGATGACGGTTGCAAGAAGAACCCCCTGAGGGGCCATGTAAAAGGCAATGAAAGGGACTTTGAAGATATAATATGAGACGAGATCAATCATGGGTGCGTCTTTTGACAAAAACTCGTCGATGCGCTCAAAAAAATCCACGATCAAAAAAATTCCAATCAAACCACTGGCGGTCAATAGATATATTTTTATAAATTGTGCGAGTACATATCGCTTTAACAATGTCATAGGTTTGCTGCTTTTATTGTTGAAAATTCAATTGGCGTTTAACGTAGGTATCGCAGAATTCAAAGCCAGGCTCAAAAATTCGAGATCGCTGCGGTTGGCCAGAGTTTGTCTTAAATAATCGAGAGTCGGTTCAATGTATTGCAGATAGCGATCATTGCCTAAAACTTTATGTTGGTAGGCAAAAGTGCCAATCGCTTTTAAATTTCTCTGCAACGACATCCATTCGAAAATTTTATAAAATGGTTCCCGTATAATTTTCCGGCCATTTTGTTCCATGCACTCGATATAATATTCCAACAACTCACTCCTCACGGACTCATTCAAGACAACATAGGAATCTTTTAAAAGGGAAACCAGGTCATATTGGCAAGGACCCATTCGGGCATCCTGAAAGTCGATCACCTTCAGTTTACCATTATGAATCATTATGTTTCGTGAATGATAATCTCGATGCGTGAAAACCCGATCCTCTTTCGACAAGGTTTTGCAAAGTGTGCGCAATGCTTCCCGGACTTTATTCGTTTCGTCCTTGGTCAACGCACTCATCAGCATCCCTTGTGCGTAGTGTTCCAGCATGAAGTCCATTTCCCACATCAGTTTTTCTTCATCGAAAAATAATGAGTGGGCAGGAGAGTCGGATGTAATAGTGTCGGTTGTTCGAATATGAAAGGCCACGATAATATCAATGGCTTGTTGATACCAGAACACGGTCTTTTCGGGGGCCTCCGTAACCTGGTCTGCCAAATGAGTATCGCCGCAATCCATCAGGAATAGCAGCCCATGTTTTGCATCGAAATGAAAGATGTCTGGTACGGGTATATCCAGGTTTCTGAGAAACTTCTGCATACAGTTGAAGTCGGGTTCGGTTTCCAATTTGGCTAATTGCATTATGATGACGGAGAGTGGAATTTCAGGTGAAGACTTTAATGCATATTTGGCCCTGTAATAATTTCTGTCCGAGGCATCGCCTTTCAGGAGGGTGCACTCTATTTGCAAAACCGGTTCCTTGGCAAAAAGTTCAAGCCATGAGATCAGATAGTTTTTATCAAACCGGGCAAGTTTAATATCCGTATTTTCCATGCGTATAAAAAAATCTATTTCAATTATTAAATATCTAATGTAGCATTCTGTTTTTTACTTAAATCCAAGCGGAGATTTTCAGATGCCGAAACCAAGTTATCATATTTTAGTTTGTACAAACAGCCGTCCACCGGGGCACCCACGCGGGTCTTGTAGTGAGAGCGGTTCCAATGCCATTTTTGAAAAACTGTCGATGGGAATCGAACAAAAAGGTTTGTTTGGAAAAGCAACAGTCACCAGCACCGGATGTCTGGGGCCTTGTGGTGTCGGTCCGGTTGTTGTCGTTTATCCAGATGGGGTTTGGTACCAAAAAGTGCAGCCCGAAGATGTTGAAGAGATTCTAGATCAGCATGTCGGTCAGGGTAAAAAAGTCGACCGTCTCGAAGTCCCAGACGAACTCTGGGGCTAGCGGCGTACCGCCGCTGGTGATGAGGTCGATGCCCATCAAGCTAATAGGTACAGTCAAGTCTTTTACTATAGGTTCGCCAGCTTTGCTACCCTCGCTAGAGGGTGAGCTGAGCGGCCTATTGGTTGCAGGATTTAGCTATTGCTATTTACTTCCCACGAAGTTGGCGGGCGAAGACCCAAGTCTTCGATCATACCAATATCTCTTTTTGGGTCTTGACCTTTTGTGGTCAGATAATTGCCGCCAAGAATCCCATTAGCTCCTGCCGAAAACAATTTTTCCTGTTTATCCGTTAATACCTCTTCCCTACCGCCACAAACAAACAAATCTATCTTAGGTAATATCAATCGCAGCAAGGCAATGGTTTTAAGTGCATCGTAATATTCAATTGTTTCGATATGGTCCATCCCAGTTCCTTCAATGGGTTTGAGGAAATTGATGGGGAGAGATTGTGTGCCGAGATCGCGAATGGAGAATGCCAGTTCTACTCGTTGAGTGAAGGATTCTCCCATTCCAAAAATTCCTCCAACACAAACATCGAGTCCAGCCTCCTGGGCATTTTTCACCGCTCTGACTTCATCTTCATAAGTATGAGTGGTTACAATTTTATCGAAATGGCTGGCGGCGGTTTCGAGGTTGTGGTGACATCGGTCCAGCCCTGCTGCTTTCAGTTCCTTTAAATGATCCAGTTCCATCAATCCTAAGGAACAACAGGTTTCGAGGTTGGTTTCAGCTTTAATCCGGCGCACCGCTTCTTTAACTCGATCCAGTTCCTCTCGGTCATTCATTTTAGTTCCAGATGCTACAATGGAAAATTCATTGGCACCAAAAGCTTCTGCTTCTTTTGCGGCGGTGACCATCTCTTCAACGCTCATCAATTCGAATTCAGGAGCATCGGTTTTAAACGAACTCGATTGCCCACAAAAGGAACAGTCTTCAACACAACGCCCAGACTTGGCGTTGACAATGGAGCAAATTTTGACATTTTCACCTTTGAATTGGTCTCGAATTCGATCGGTTCCAATAAAAAGATAATCCAGTTCCTCGTGGGAAAAGGATTCTAGTTGTAAGGCCTGCTCATTAGAAATGGATTGGCCATTAAGAGCTGTTTCGACCATGCCATCTATCAATTCTTTTCGCATGTTAGTTAAGTTTCTCCCTACTGTGAAAGTGATAAGCCTATCATAAAGTTTCTTTATTCATAACTCAATAGTTTCACCAATTCTTCTGAAGTTTGTACGGGTGGCAGGCAGGTGCCTTGACGGCAAACGTATGCTGTTGCTTTTCCTTGGTGCAATTTTCGGCCCTCCAGCAGAGGAATTATTTTAGCGTTTTTTTCAACTTCATCTTCATAAGAAAACGCAAAAACCGAATTCGGGAAAAATCCTTTGCGAAGGGTGGTCAGAAAACTCTGAGTCGCAGCATCATTTCTTTTGCCTATAATGGCAACTTCTTTTAATCCGCCTAGATATAAATGCAATGCTTGTAACATATAAGCAGAGTTGATCCCGTATTCCATCAGTTCATCGTAAAAGCTCAAGAAAATGTTTTCTGCTTTTTTGGTTAACTCAGGGTCAATTAGATAGGCTGAAAGTTTTAGAAAAGCCAGGGCGGCGTTGCTGTTTCCCGAAGGTTCGACCCCATCGGAACCACTGATTTGGCGGACTAATAATTCTTCCGCATCGTTAGCGGTTTCATGGAAAGCACCGGATTCGCTTGAAAATTTTTCAACAACAAGTTGCATCAACTCTCTTGCTGTTTGGATATAGTGTGGATTGTAAGTGGCTTCATATAAATCCAGGCAAGCCACTGCCGTGGAACTGTGGTCGAACAAATAGCCATCGTAACGGGATTCTCCTTCCCGGTAACGACGTAGCATTTTCCCGTCGGAAGTTCTAAGTCGATCGAGCAGAAACTGCATTGCCTTAGCTGCTTTTTCAATTCGCTCCTGATCTTCCAATACGCGTCCGGTTTTAGCCATGGCGCTGATCATCAGAGAATTCCATGATGTGAGTATTTTATCATCAAGCAGAGGGCGGATGCGTTTGCTACGTACTTGTAGTAGTTTTTCGCGAGCTATTTGTAACTCTTTACTGAAGTGGTCAGGGTTCATGCCTATTTCTTTGGCAACCGTTTCAGAACCACGTGTTAAATGAAGGATATTTTGCCCTTCAAAATTTCCCTTTTGAGTGACATTGTAAAAAGGAATTGCAACGCTGGCTGTTTTTCTTCCAAGAATATTTTCAATCTCTTCCTTGGACCAGACGTAAAACTTACCCTCCACGCCTTCACTGTCTGCGTCTTCGGCGCTAAAAAAAGCTCCCTCTTCGGAAGTCATATCGCGGTCGATATAATGTAGAAGGTCGTTGGCATAGTCGGCAAATTCCATTTTCCCTGTGACTTGATAAGCTTCGATCAAGGCAGTTGTAAATAGAGCGTTGTCATACAACATTTTTTCAAAATGCGGTACCAGCCATCGGTAATCTGTGCTGTAGCGTGAAAGTCCGCCGCCGATCTGATCATAAATGCCACCGAACTTCATTGCCTTGAGAGTATTTTGAGTCATCACCAGACTATTTGGATTACCTGTTCGGTGGTGATGCCTTAATAAAAGAGAAAGTCCCATAGATGGCGGGAACTTATTTTGCGATTGGAATTGAAATCCGTGGTTCAGCTTGTCGTAATGATTTTCAAAAAGCTCCAATGCTTTGTCTTCCCCGTCAAAGCTCAAATCATCGAGGTCGGCAGTTATTTTCTCCCGCGTGGAAGATTGTCGGATGTAATCAACCAGTGCCTTGGTTTGTTTGGTGACCTTGTCTTGCTCATTTTTCCAAGTGTTTATTAGAAATTCTAATACATCAAGAAAAGAAGGAGTATTATGTCGTTTTTCTGGAGGGAAATAAGTTCCACCATAAAAGGGGATGCCATCGGGTGTTAAAAATACATTGAGAGGCCAGCCTCCTTGTTGACCCAATGCTTGTACAGCTTGCATATAGATGCTATCGACATCTGGGCGCTCTTCGCGGTCTACCTTGATGCAGACAAAACTTTCGTTTAAGACTGCAGCTAGAACCGCGTCTTCAAAAGATTCACGTTCCATCACATGGCACCAGTGGCAAGTGGCATAGCCAATACTTATGAGTACGGGTATATTTTTTTCTTTTGCAATTTGGAAGGGTTTGTCACCCCAGGGATACCAGTTGACTGGATTGTGCGCGTGCTGCAACAGGTAGGGGCTTTTTTCTTTTATGAGTTCGTTGGTATATTTGTGTACTGTCATTAGGTGTTATTTATGAGAAAGAGTTTTTTTTATGATGTCACATCATGGATTGGATTAGAGCATATCAGAAATATCAACATGAGTTTTTCGAGGTGATATAATATATGCTCGAAAACAACCTTTTTTAGTGAAGAGTAGAGTATGGAATCGCAAAAATTTTCGGAGTTGGGTGAAAGAGAACGGGAGCAGTATAATGAAGGTCTAGAAAGAAAAGGGTATGAAAAATTCTTCAATCACTGTCGATATTTTTACATCCGCAGAAGATACCGGCTGATTAAGGAGATGATGCAATACGTCCAGGGCAAAAAGGTTCTGGAAATAGGTTCCACGGCATGGAATGGATGGCTTGAAAATAATTCGATTCTCCCTTCCTCATTAACTTGTATTAATATTTCCGAAGCCGAGCTCCAAGCCGGGATAGATTCTGCGGTGAGTAGTAATAATAGTCCAGATTTTATTCTAATGGATGCGCATGATTTACAGTTTGAAGATGGAACCTTTGACTTTGTTTTTGGGGATGCGATTTTGCATCACTTGAATATGGCTCCAGCTTTAGATGAAATTTTTCGCGTATTAAAACCCAATGGAAAAATATTATTTATTGAACCTTTGGATATAAACCCTGTCGGAAAACTTGTAAGGTCTTTGACAAAAAAGGCTAGAACCTCTGACGAGCAACCACTAAGACTTTGCGATATTGCTGAAATTAAAAAACGTTTTGAAACTCAGTTTTTTTATGAGGAGTTTTTGTCGGTTCCTTGTGGTGTTTTATCTGGAATAATTTTTAAGAACCCGTCCAATAGTCTCATGCGCTTTGCTTTCCGAGCAGACCAATTTCTGGAAAGTAACTTTGAGTGGCTAAGGCACTGGTTTCGCCATGCATTGATTTCTGGAACGCGCAGATAGATTAATCTTAATCGACCCGCAATTAATCAAGGTTGTATCGTATTTTCATCACCTCCTAATTCTATGACCCTTCGATCTGAAAATCTGGATAAAGTTATATCGTTTAGCTTGATGAGCTTTGTCTGCTTCTCTTTTTTTTCCATAAGTTTGACACAGATTTCTTGTGGAGTTGGAGGGTTGGCATGGATGACAAAATGTTGTTTGACTCGATCATGGGGAGAGCAGGTCTTTCCTTTGAAGATTCCGCTTCTGCTTTTTGTCCTGGCCTGTCTTGTGGCAGTTGTCGGAGCAGTGGATTTTTCAGGCAGCTATAAGTCACTCAAACGCCTTCTGGAAATTTTGATATTTTTTTGGGCCGTCAATTGTATTACGAGTGAAGAGCTGAGGGGACGACTTTCTTTGCTTTTAATTGCTTCTGCTACTCTTTCTACCTTGACGGGTTTTTACTCTGCTTGGGAAACGGGTATCACTATCTATTCGAGAGCGGAAGGTACCATGAGTGTTTATATGACCTATGCGGGTCTTTTGATGCTTGCTCTTCTGGTTGCCTCTGGAAAACTTATTTTTGCCCCAAAAGAAAACAAATGGTTTTACCCTGCTATTATTTTGATGGTGGTGTGCCTTTTGTTGACCTTTACAAGACAAGCTTGGCTGGGGGTTTTAGCGGGAGTCTTTTTTCTGATCTGGTTCCGAAAAAAGAGTTTGCTCTGGTTCATGCCAGTTGTATTAGGAATCATTTTATTGATTTCGCCGGCGGATGTTAGGAAAAGAATAGATTCTTTGATAAACCTCAATGACCCTAATCTTCAAATCCGCTTGGCTCTTTGGCAAGGTGGCTGGTTGGTTTTCAACGATCATCCTTTGACGGGGTGTGGATTTAAATGTATTGATGCCGTAAATCAAGATTACCCTGATCCGACAGGCTATATTAAAAAATTACGAGGACTGCATAATAATTTTATCCAATTGGCCGTCGATACGGGCTTATTTGGTTTGGTCTCCTGGATTTCCATTTGGGTGGTATATTTTATGACGTTGTATCGGCGGTTGGTTTCCATGCCAGATAACTCTGCTAATAGAAGAGATACAATGGCAAGCGCTGCTGCTGTTGTCGGGTTTTTGGTTGCGGGATTATTTGAAACCAACTTTTATGATGCTGAGGTAAGTATGGTGCTTTATTTTATCATGGCACTCCCTCTGACGAGGGGCGCAATCCGAAATAATTCTATAAGCTAGTAAACTTTTTTTCGTTTCAACGGGTTTATTGCTCAGTAAAGCCCGGCGTTTCACTTATTAAATCTGGCCCGGCGGCCAGTGGGAAAAAAAATCAGGGAACGATTTTTCAACGCATTTGGGATTTTTTATTTTCATCCCCGGTATTTTTAGTCCCGCCACGGCAAAACTCATTGCCATGCGATGATCATTGTAAGTTTCGATTTCGGCTCCCCGGTATTCGCCGGGCTTTATAACAAGGAAATCCTCCCCGGTTTTGACTTCTGCACCCAGTCTGCCCAATTCGTTTGCCAAAGCTTCGATACGGTTGGTTTCTTTTATTCTAAGATTGCCAATACCCTCTATTACTGTTTCGCCTTTTGCAAACAGAGCAATCACAGCAAGAGTTTGCACGGCATCAGGCATATTATTCATATTGATGGTGATTCCCTTCAATGAGCTTCCTATGAGTTGGAGTGATTCGGAAGTTTTTTTAACCTTGCATCCCATCTTTTCCAGTACAGCAGGAAACTGAGCATCGCCTTGAACGCTGTCTGGGTTTACACCGGAAAGAGTGATATGGCCCCCGGTAACTGCAGCGGCAGCAAGGAAATAAGTGGCGCTAGACCAATCGCCTTCGACCTTATATGTTTGTGGTTTGTATATCTGACCTGCTTGAATACTAAATTTCTGGTAGTTGTTATTTTCTGCAGTAACGCCGAAGGTTTGCATGATATCTAAAGTGATATCCGCATAAGACTTTGAGGTCAGGTCTCCTTGAATAAGAATACTCGTATCGTTATTAAAGTAAGGTGCTGACAAAAGTAGTGAGGTGAGATATTGGCTGCTCTTGTTGCCGAGTAGGGTAACCTCACCTCCAGGAACCCCTTCACCTTTGATGTCAATAGGAGGGCACCCATTATTGTACACGGGAATGGCTTTGACCCCCATTTGCCCGAGACACTCAAGCAAATCGGCAAGCGGTCGTTCCCGCATGCGTTCATCTCCATCTAAGTGGACATGACCCTTCACTAAAGCTGCAAAAGTGGTGAGAAATCGCATAGCTGTTCCGGCATTGCCAACAAAAATATTCTCCTCTGGGGTTATCAGCTTTCCTGCTTTTCCTGAAACGATGAAGGCGTTGGGTTCTTCCTCAACCTTAATGCCGAATCCTTTCAAAGCCCGGATCATGAATTTGGTGTCATCGCTCACCAGAGGTTGTTCGAGACGGCTGACACCATCTGCTAAAGCAGCGATCAATAAAGCACGATTGGTATAGCTCTTTGAGCCGGGCACCGTTATTGTGCCGCTAACTTTTTCTACAGGCTGGATTTCTATCACGATATTATTTGTTTGAGATTCGAATTTGGGAATATACCACACCCACTAACTTGGGTGGCAATATTAGCTGATTTACAGTTAAATGCTTGGCGATACGCCGCTAGGTTGTTAAGGTTTTGGGATTCTGCTATGATCCAATTTCTGGAATATTCCATAAAAAGCTTTTTATTTATATGTGTTTAAGGGCACTTTCTGGAAAATATTATGGGCGATGATAAGAAAGAAAGCTTATGGTATAAATTATGGGGTCACCGCTCGCTGAAAGAAAAACAACGCTTGCGGTCATTTGTTCCTTATATTCTTTATGGTATCGCTGTTTTTTACGGCATTATTTATTTATCCATTCTTAATACGATCAATCGGGAACGAGTAGGCACCACTGTTAAGACTTGGTTCGGTGGTGACACAGACGAAGTTATTAATGCCAGAGCGCGTGAAGAAAAAGAAATAAAGGAGAGCTTCAAAGCCATGCGAAAACGCGTCTCCGGTAGTCGTTAACCCACTAGCGTGGGTAGCAATGAGTATGAGCGTTAAAAAACGAACCATTGAGTTTTTGAAATTCGTTTTTTGGAATAATTTCTAAAATTTAAAAATCATTCATAATGAAACGTTTATTATTTATATCAAATTGGTTGTATTTATTTTCTCTCAGCCTTTGGGTGGCAGGCATGTTTCTGCTAGGTATTCTTGTCGAGATCATGGTGAGAATAAACCTGAAAGATCAGAAGCTCGCGGCCAGCACAATAATGAACAAGATCATGGATGTTTTTAACATCAATATTATTTATACCTGCATAACGATCATAGTGCTTGCCGAGATTATCAAGTTCCTCGCCGCAAAATACAGTTCGGTGGGCTATGAGCCTCAGGTAGTTACCAAACGTCGCTATGCGCGAGAGGTCTTCCTCGCAGTTATGATAGTCCTTGCTATTTATGTTGGTAGTGTATTGCGACCGGAAATGCATGCAATGGATAAGCTTAAGAAGGCTAACCCTGCAGATCAGAAATTACAGATTCAGTTTGACCGCTATCATAGTCAATTGACATGGTTGTACACCATCAACATGGTTCTGGGCCTGTCGTTGTTTTATATTCACGGTAAAGAAATGACCCGTTTCTCGATACAGCGAACAGAGAGCCGATAATTTTCCATCCCCTATTTAAGCCCTTGTTTATTTCCGCATCACTCAATCGAAATTTTTTCATACTTTTATTCTTGTTGTTGAACAGTGGGATATTTTTGTCCACAGCCTTCTCTAAAACGGTTGAGCCCGAAGGAACTAATTCGGACACAGAGCAGTTTTTAAATATGGCATGGGTCAAAGGTGGAACATTTGTACGCGGGTCTAACTTTAAAGAGAATCAGGACACATTAAAATTGTGCCGTAAATATGACCGGGCCTGCCGATTGTGGTGGTTTTCGGATGAATTTCCCTTGAAGCTGGTTTCGTTAAAAAGTTACTGGATAGATATTTATGAGGTCACAAATAAACAATATCTTGAATTTGTAAAAGCCACCGGTCACCGCCCTGCTTTGGATGATACTTGCACAACCGATTCTTGCTGGGAGGGGAATTTGTGGAAAGGCGATTCGTTTACCATGTTGATACGCAATCAGCCTGTCACCCAGGTTGACTGGTATGATGCGGTTGCGTATTGCAAGTGGAAAAACAAACGTTTACCTTCAGAAGCGGAATGGGAAAAAGCCGCACGAGGCCCGAGCGGCAACATTTACCCCTGGGGAAAGGGATCTCCTAAAGGACGTGCTACCTACAACAGGAAATGGAAAGGCATTGCAACGATGACTAGTGTTGGCAGCTACCCCAGAGGTGTTTCTATTTATGGGCTGCACGATACGGCCGGCAATGTTTGGGAATGGGTGGACGATTGGTATATGCGTACCTATTACAGCGACGGCACAAAAAAATATCCTAAAGGACCTGCAAATGGAAAATTCAAAGTTCTTCGCGGTGGTTCCTGGATCAATTTTCCCGATTCCCTTCGTAGCGCCTTTCGTAGATGGAGCCAACCGGATGTACGTTTCAATGACACTGGTTTTCGTTGCGCCAAAGACTCAAAACAATTTATTGAGTAGAAAAACTAATGACAGACAAACCAAAACGCTCTGATGAACTGACCGATCACGAGAGAGAGTTGTTAAAACCCTATCTTTCCGATGTCGATGCGAACGTATTCACGCTTGAAAATTTGAATCCGGAAGTGATTGGCGGCGCACTGGCTCGTTACAGTCGCGCCCCAACGGGATTCAAAGAAACCATCGTGCGCGAGTTTTTGAATCCAGATGGAACGCCTAATGATCTTAAAGGTTCGCAGATGGTCGACCGGGTGGTTAATAAGTTTGGCGATGAATCGGTGGCGGAACTGGCAGTAGCACCTTTATGCATTGAAGAAGTTTCCAACCTGATGACCAAGGTTATAGAAGATTGTCGCATTGGCGGCTCCCCTATTGAAGAGTCCACCCGCTATGTTCTTTACGATGTGAAAAAGAATGGTCGCTGGAGATACATCTGCCCAGATAATATTCGAGAGTCTGAGTTGGGTGAAAAATTTACCGGTAATATGGATTTCCTTTTTGAAACGTATGCAGAAATGGTCGAGCCTATGCAAGACCTATTTCGCAAGCGTTTGACGAAAGAGGCGTTTGAGATAGAAGTGGAGCGCGATGGCCAAATTCAAAAAGCCGGATTGTCAAAATTGCAGGACGATAATGAAATCAAAGCGCATAGAATTGCCTATAATTTTACAATTCGTAGCGCGACATGCGATATCATCCGTTGCATTCTTCCTGCCTGCACCCAGGCAAATGTCGGATTAGTAGGTAACGGCAGATTTTATTCAGGCCTGATAAGCAAATTAATGACTAACGATTTATCCGAAGCTCACCAACTGGCGGAGTCGATTCGAAAAGCACTGAACACACAAATTCCTACTTTTATCAAACGCGCTGACAAAAATATCTATAATGCAGAAAACCATAGGGCCATGCGCGGGCTTTGCAAAGAAATCTTTGATTCGCTACCCATAGAAACTACTGCGGAAGTGGTTTTGTTGGATGATGAGGCAGAAAGTCAGCATACCAATTTGCTAGCTAATATGGTTTTTCCTTATGTACAGCACTCCACTCAGCAGATAAGAAGCGTGATCCAACAATTACCGGATGAAAAGAAAAAACAAGTTTTTGCTGCTTATATAGGCTCGCGAAAAAGTAAGCGGGACAGACCAGGTCGAGCTTTGGAATACGGTTATCCTATCCAGTTCGATATTCTCGCTGGGTTCGCCGAGTACCGAGATTTGCAACGCCACCGAATGCTCACTCAGCAAAGGCAGAACCTGGGAATTGAGTTGGGGTATTCCCTGCCAGAAGAAATAGCAGAGGTTGGCATGGCAGAAAAAGTTCAGGAATGTTTTGAGCGAACTGAATCGCTGCACCGCGACTTGAAACGCGCAGGGTTTCAGCAGGAAGCGCAATATGCAACGCTATTCAATCATTTCATTCGTTGGAATATGGGGATGAATTTGCGCGAGTTGGGTCACTTTGCCGAACTGCGAACCCAAAAAGCCGGGCACCCGAAATACCGGCGTACCACACAAACGATGGCCCGACTTTATCTAGACCGTCACCCGGAAATGGAACCGGTTCTTAGTTTTGTGGATTATAATGATTATGATGGCGGCATCACCCGCGCCGATCAGGAAGCCCGTACGGCCCGCAAAAGCCTCGCCAAAGGTGTCTTCGACGACAGCGACTAGCCGTAGCTGGCAATAGGTCTATTCTTTTTTGAGTGATACACTCATATAGTGCTTCTAGAATAGTTGAAAAGCACTGCCCCGTCTTTTACTTTTTATTCGCTAAATTTGCTACCCGCGCAGCGGGCTATTTTTTCTTTGATTTTCCGCCATCAACCTGACTGAGTTTGCGCTTGATGGTTTTCTGCTTATCCTTGTCGAAGTCTACTTTTAGATAAACACTGTTGGGAAACAGTTTGTCAACGACAGCTTCTTTTTTCTTTCCAGCGAAATCAAATTTGATCTTATCTCCAACTTTCATATTACCACCTCTTTTAAAAACAGGGATTACCCGAAATTGTTTACGAAGAAAATGAGATTAGAGGAAAACAAATAAAGTGTCAAGCAGAGAACCTCTGTAGGTAATTTTAACTGGCTTTATCCCGCTTTCAGCGGGTTCTAATAGTTAAGTTTTTTTGATCATTGGCTCTACGTCGAGTAGTGGCCTCACCCGAGTGATGGAGAACCTTTGTAGGCAATTGTTAAAGGCTATTCTATTGCTCAAAGCTTCTATGCCTTGTACAATCTGAAAAATTATACAACGCTTCCTTAAAGAATTTAATGTGAAACCTTCCCTCGAAAAACCTTATGCAGAGGTAGCATTCAATCTGCCTATAAAAGAGGTTTTTACCTATAAAATTCCGCCTGAGTTTGCCGGAAAAGTTCAGGTTGGCATGCGTGTGTTTGTTCCGTTTGGAAGACGCAGAATCACCGGTTACGTCGTGGCTCTCACCGCAAAATGGGACAAGGATATCAAACTGAAATCCATTAGCGATTTGCCGGATACGAAACCGGTGGTCGGAGAAGAAATTCTAGCTCTAACAAAATGGTTGAGCGGTTATTACCAATGTGCCTGGGGAGAAGCGATTCGCGCCGCCCTGCCTGCCGGATTCGATGATGAAAGCCGTGAAGAGTTTTCTCTGACAGAAATGGGGGCCGATGCTCTACTGAAGGGTTCTCTTTCTAAACCAGCTACCCTCCTTTTACATTTTATCGGGGAACACCCCAAAGCTACTTCAAAACAATGCCAGAAAGGGCTGGACAAGAAATTCAGTGCTCATTCTCTAGCGAATCTAAAACAGGACGGATTACTAGCTTCCACTGAGGCTATTCATAAAAGCACTGTCGGTTATCAGTTTCTTAAAACCGCGCGCTTGAAACCAGACTTGCCGGAGCCCGAGAAAATAGAACAAATGCTCAAACGTAGCCCCAAACAGAAACAGGTCTATGACCAGTTAATAAAAGGGGAGGTGAGTACTGCAGATTTAGAAAAACTGGTCAAGGGAAGTGCTGCAGCCCTTAGGAGTTTAAAAGATAAAGGGTTCATAGAAACTTTTTCAAAGAAAGTTGAAAGAACATCGCATGTAGACATATCAAATCAACCTATCGGGCCTTCCCTGGAGTTCACGCCAGAACAAAAAAAAGTATTCGTGAAACTTGAGGCAGCAATTCGAGAATCGAAGTTTCAGACTTTTCTTCTGCACGGTGTTACGGGGAGTGGAAAAACAGAATTATATATACGCTGTATCCAACGAATTCTTGAGCAGGGCAAAACCGCAATCATGATGGTTCCGGAAATTTCTCTGACACCGCAGACAGTGGAACGGTTTCGGCAACGGTTTGGTGATCGGGTCGCGATACTACATAGTGGATTGTCGCAGAAAGAACGTTTTATTGAATGGAAAAAAATATATGACAAACAAGTTTCGATTGCTGTGGGTGCCCGTTCTGCTGTTTTTGCTCCGTTCGAAAATTTAGGGATCATTGTCATTGATGAGGAACACGATGGTTCTTATAAGCAGGATTCTACACCACGTTATCACGCACGAGATACAGCGGTGATACGTGCTCGCTCACAAAATGCTGTGGTTCTTCTGGGTTCGGCCACTCCTTCTTTAGAGTCGATTCACAACACTCAGCTCGATAAATATAAATATCTCTCTCTCGAAAAGCGGGTGGGCGACCGCATGTTGCCCATTATTAGTTTGGTCGATATGAGAAGAGAACGAAAAGAGTTTAAAAACTTTTCCATCCTTTCAGGACAATTAATCGCCGCTATTCGCGACCGACTTTCAAGGAAGGAACAGATTTTTCTGTTTCTCAATAGGCGTGGTACCGCGCGGTTTGTCTATTGTCCCGACTGTGGGTACGTTGTCGAATGCAATCATTGTAGCGTCACTTTAACCTTTCACGGAAGTGAGGACCGTCTGCTCTGCCATTACTGCAATTTCTCAGCACGTATGCCAGATCATTGCATTGAATGTCAGAGTGAAGTCATTCGCTTTAGCGGATTCGGCACTCAAAAGCTGGAAGAGGAAACGATTAAATTGTTTCCCCAAGCAAAGGTCACCCGTCTTGATCGAGATACAACACAAAGCAAATCTGCATTTGCCAATATGCATCGAGATATGCACTCAGGCGAGATAGATATTCTTATTGGCACGCAAATGATTACCAAAGGCCACGACTTCCCCAATGTCACACTGGTGGGGGTGGTGGCTGCTGATGTTGCTCTGAATATTCCCGACTTCCGCTCCTGCGAGAGAGCATTCCAATTGATGACGCAAGTCGCAGGAAGGGCGGGACGTGGCAAAGTACCGGGGAAAGTTCTTATTCAGACTAATAATCCCGATCACTATATGTTTGAGTTCGTTATAGAACATAATGTAAATGCATTTCACGATAAAGAGCTAAAACTCAGAAAGCGATTGAATTACCCACCCTATACGAGAATGATAGCCTTGGAAGTCGTTTGCGAAAATGAAACCCAGGGGCAAAATGCCATAGGAAAACTCCGGCAATCTCTTTCGCGTTTAGTTTCCAGGGAAAAATCAGTGGAATTGATCGGGCCTTCTAAAGCGGCGCTTTACCGGATACAAAATAAATATCGCTGGCATCTTCTATTGCGCAGCGGAAATATGAAACAATTACAAAGCATTTTGCTAAAATGTCCCGAGCTCAACGAACCCAAAGCCTTCGGGAAAGTAAAATTGTCCATAGATGTTGACCCTCTAAACCTTCTTTAACCTTTATTCCAAAATCCCTTACATGAAATTATTTAGATCTGCCTACGACTGGGTTTTGCACTGGGCGGCAACACCTTATGCTCTGCCTGCTCTTTGCGTTATCTCATTTGTAGAGTCATCGTTTTTCCCCATCCCTCCTGATATCTTGTTGATTGCCATGACCGTTGCCGTTCCTGCATTGTGGATGCGGTTCTCTCTTTTTTGCTCCATTGCATCAGTGCTCGGAGGAATGTTTGGATATTTTATCGGCTACCAATTTATGGATCTCGTCGGTCAACAAATTGTGGACTTCTATCATTTACAGGAAACGTTCGATAAAATAGGCGGACTCTACAACGAACACCAGGGCTGGGCAGTAGCCGCAGCTGGCTTCACTCCGCTCCCTTATAAAATATTCACTCTTGCCGCTGGGACGTTTAAAATCGATTTTACAACTTTTGTTGCGGCTTCAGCGATCAGCCGCTCTGCGCGATTCTTTCTGGTGGGATTCCTAATCTATAAATTTGGACCGCCTATCAAAGCATTGATTGAAAAGTACTTCAATTTGTTCAGCATCGTATTTTTTGTTTTGCTCGTGTTAGGATTTTTCTTGTTAAAATTTGTGCTGTAACTAAGGGAGTTCACATGAATGAGCATTGCGTTATCTTTATTACCGCCGGGTCTGATGAAGAAGCCGAGAAATTGAGCCGGGGACTGGTAGAAGAAAAATTAGCCTTCTGCGTCAACACCGTTTCAGGTATCCAATCGACTTATCACTGGGAAGGAAAGATTCATGTCGACGATGAAATTATGTTGATCGTCAAAACCCGGCAAGATCGCTATGAAGCCTTGGAGAAATGGGTGAAACAGAATCATAGTTACGATGTGCCAGAAATTGTTTCTTTGCCTATTCAGAAAGGGTTGCCTGAATACTTACAAGCGATAGACGACTGGGTTGGCGATTAATAAGAACAAAATGTAAATCACCCCAGCCCCTCTTTAAAGAAGAGAGGTTCATTGAAAACCCATTAAATCCCGATTTTTTGGGGTGCTGAATAATCCCCTCTTCTTTAAAGAGGGGCTGGGGTGATTTACTATGTCAAAGGGCTTTAAATTGACTTCCCCCTGATAAGGGGGACTGAGGATGTTGCCCTTTGCTTCCTATAAATGAGTCACTCTATGACTAATTTCATTCAGAAAAAAGACTGGCAAATTTCTGAGAACCTCGCCACCCCTGAGTCTGTTTACTTGAGACGGAGAGAATTCATACAGGGTACTGCCTTGACCAGCCTGGCAACGGTCGGCGCATTGTATGGATGCGGCCCTTCCACCGTCCCAAACAAGCTCCCGGAAATTAAGTGGAACGAAACTGAAAAAACTCTTTATCCAGCCAAACGCAATCCAGAATTTGAACTCGACCGACCTTTAACGGACGAAAAAATATCAGGAACTTATAATAATTTCTATGAATTCGGATCAGATAAAATTGATCCCGTTCATTACGCTCAAAAACTCAATACAAGACCGTGGACCGTGGAGGTGGGGGGACTCGTCAATAAACCTAAAACTTTCGATGTTGACGATTTTTTAAAAACCATGCCGATTGAAGAAAGGCTGTACCGCCTTCGCTGTGTCGAAGCCTGGGCGATGGCGGTGCCGTGGACAGGGTTTCCATTTAAAGAGCTATTAAAACTTGTAGAGCCGAAGTCTTCGGCTACCCACGTCAAGATGGAAACCTTTTATCAGCCCTTCACTGCGCAGGGACAGTTGGCTTTTTGGGAGCCTTGGGCTTACACCGAAGGGCTGACAGTAAAAGAAGCGATGAACGACCTCGCGTTCCTGGTTACGGGGATTTACGGGCACCCATTGTCGAAGCAACACGGCGCACCCCTCCGACTGGCGATTCCCTGGAAATATGGATTTAAGAGCATAAAATCTATCGTAAAAATCGAACTCGTCGACTATCGGCCTGCTACATTCTGGACAACTTTGCAGGGACTCGAATACGATTTTACCGCCAATGTTGACCCGCGCATTCCACATCCGCGCTGGCCGCAAAACCGCGAAAAGATGATTGGAACCGGAGCCATTCGAGAGACTCTTCCTTACAACGGTTATGGTGAATACGTCGCTAAAATGTATGCCTAGATAAAAATTCTGAATTCAGTCATAATTAACTTATGAAATTTCAAAAAAATATTCTCACAGTCTCTTCTTTTTTATTTTTGACTTTGTTTGTTCCGCAAATCCTGGGAGCCGCATCTGAGAAAACCTCTGTCGCCCAGACAGAAACAAAGATTTATACGGTCATTGAATTTGAATCGACCTTTATGAATCGCAGGAAGGAAGAAGTTCTAAAAGCTTTGGGGGAACCGGACAAAAAAAGTCAGGTACAAGGTAGAGAAGCTTGGAAATACAGTCAGATTGTAAAGGATGTGGGAAAAGTATGGGACCAGAACATCATGTTCGATTTCGGCCGTGTGAATTATGTTTGGATAGATAACGGCAAGTAGTTTATTTTTTGAAAAAAGATTCGATTTGGGCGCCCATGAATCCTGCAATCGCACCTCCTGTGCCTGCAGAGATGATTAGAATATCGCGATCTCGGGTTCGGTAACCTAAATAAGCACCGATCAAAACGCCTAGGCAGACGATCATCATATAACGTCTTCCGCCGATCCAGCCGACAAAGCCACCAATCACTGTCCCCAAGAATCCAGCGATGACCATCAGTAATGGACTGTCCATTACCAATCCGATCAGAACTCCCGTCGTTCCGATCAGCGCCATTCCTAAATAAATTTCTTTTTTGTTGGCAGGCTTTGGCATTTTAACCAGAATATTGTATGGATAAAAGGGTATAACTCCTCCCCAATCATGAGGGGCACTGCTTCAGTGACGGTAAGGAGGGATTTGAAATTCATAAACCAACCCTCCCCTAACCCCTCCCTATGAAGGGAGGGGATTTAATAGCATACCAATAAAACTCATGGGATTGCTGGCCTGCGCCAAATAAAAAACCCCCCTCAGCCCTCTTTTTCAAGAAGGCCGAGAAGGTTATCTAACTACTTACTTATAGGTTTTTGAAAACCTCATCAAGGCTCTTTTTGGCATCGCCGAACAACATCCGTGTGTTCTCTTTAAAGAACAGTGGATTTTGTACCCCGGCATAACCGGTTGCCATACCGCGTTTCAGAACAATGGTCGTTTCACCTAACCAACATTCCATAACCGGCATACCGGCTATTGGACTGTCTGGATCGGTTTGCGCAGATGGATTAACAATGTCATTCGCACCGATAACAATAGAAACATCTATTTTCGGGAAGTCATCATTGATTTCATCCATTTCAAAAACGATATCGTAAGGCACCTTGGCTTCTGCCAGTAGAACGTTCATATGTCCCGGCATTCGCCCTGCAACAGGATGAATTCCGAAACGTACGTTCACTTTTTTAGATCGAAGCGTTTTCGTGATTTCATTAACGATATGCTGAGCCTGCGCAACAGCCATTCCATAACCTGGAATGATCATAACTTCTTTGGCTTCGGTCAATAAATCTGCGACCTCTGGAGCATGAATTTCGACAACTTCGCCCTGATCTTCTACAGAGGCACCGCCACCGCCGCCACTTGTCGTTCCGAATCCGCCTGCGATAACAGCAATGAACTTGCGGTTCATGGCGCGACACATGATGTAACTCAAAATCGCACCACTACTACCCACCAGCGCACCGGTTACGATGAGCAGATCGTTGTTGAGCATGAATCCTGTTGCCGCCGCAGCCCAACCGGAATAACTGTTGAGCATGGAAACAACAACTGGCATATCCGCACCGCCGATTGCCATGACCATATGAATTCCGAAGAGCATTGCAATGCCCGTCATAATCAGCAATGGCATTGTTCCGCCACCTGCTGCTGATTCTTCGACGAACATAACGCATAGCCATATGGAACCCAGCAATAGAAGTAGGTTTAGGAAGTGTCGCGCTGGCAATAACATGGGGTTACCGCCAATTTTTCCACTCAATTTTCCAAACGCAATGATTGAACCCGATAAGGTAACAGCACCGATGAGAATACCTAGATAAGTTTCCACATCGTGAATGGTTAATTCAATACCGCTGTAATGACTCAATCGTTCCGGATCCATAAAATTGGCGAATCCAACCAATACCGCAGCAAGCCCTACCAGACTGTGCAACATCGCAACCAACTCTGGCATTTCTGTCATTTGCACACGCTTTGCGAGAATCAGGCCGATAGTTCCACCCAAAACCAGTCCGCCTATCAGGATTCCCATGTTACCTGTGACCCCTGATATCGTGGCAATCAACGCCACGGCCATACCTATCATTCCATAAAGGTTGCCGCGTCTTGCCGTTTCATGATTACTCAATCCACCTAATGCTAAAATAAATAAAATTGTTGCCCCAACATAAGAGGCAGTTATGATTCCTTCACTCATCTTCTCGCCTCCTATTTGCGAAACATTTCAAGCATGCGGCGCGTTACCGCGAATCCGCCTACGATATTAATAGATGTAATCAGCACTGCGAAACCCGCAACCCACATGATCGCTTGATTCCCTGAACTGATTTGTAATATAGCACCGATAACAATGATACTACTGATAGCGTTGGTCACACTCATAAGCGGAGTATGCAAAGCCGCCGATACATTCCAGATAACCATGTAACCCACGAAACAGGCCAACACAAAAACTGTGAAATGCGCCATGAATGAGGCGGGTGCAATTGTTCCCAGTCCAAACAGTCCTAAAGCACCCAAACCAAATGTGATGAGAGGGCCCATTACCGAAGATTCTTCTTCGACAGGTTTTACTTCGACGGGTTTCTCTGCCGGTTTGGCAGGTGCTGCCGAAAGTTTCGGGGCTGGCGGCGGGAAAGTAATTTCTCCTGCTTTCACTGCCGTGGCTCCACGAACGACCTCGTCTTCAAAATCGACTTTGGCGTTGCCGTCTTTTTCTTTACACATGTCAGTCAACAAATGACGCAAATTCGTACCATAGAGTTGACTGGCTTGTGTTGCCATGCGACTAGGCAAATCGGTGTATCCAATAATTGAAACACCGTGGACCTTGACGATTTTTCCCGCTTCCGACAATTTGCAGTTACCTCCCTGTTCGGCGGCAAGGTCTACAATGACGCTACCATCCTTCATAGAGACAACCATTTCTTCCTTAATTAACTCAGGAGCAGGCCTGCCGGGAATCAAAGCCGTGGTAATGATGATATCCACTTCCTCAGCTTGCTCGGCAAAGAGTTTCATTTCTGCTTCGATGAACTCTTTACTCATTACTTTTGCGTAACCGCCGGTGCCGGAACCCTCTTCTTCGAAATCAAGTTCCAGAAACTCCGCGTTCATACTTTCAACTTGTTCTTTAACCTCTGGTCGAGTATCGAATGCCCGTACGATTGCGCCCATACTCTTTGCAGCTCCAATCGCAGCAAGGCCAGCAACACCTGCACCAATAACCATGACCTTGGCAGGAGGAACCTTGCCCGCTGCTGTGATCTGGCCCGTGAAAAACCGACCAAAGTTTTGCGCAGCTTCCACTACAGCACGGTAACCTGCGATATTTGCCATGGAACTAAGGGCATCCATTTTCTGGGCACGCGATATACGTGGCACCATGTCCATTGCTATAGCGGTAACTTTTTTATCTGCTAATTTTTTTAGTAGATCGGGGTTTTGCGCCGGCCAGAGAAATGAAATCAAAATCTGGCCTTCTTTAAGAAGGTTTATCTCTTCGCCGTTCAATTCAGGACCGCGAACTTTTAAAACAATGTCGCTATCGTTCCACACGGATTTAGCGTTATCGACTACGGTTGCTCCTGCTTCGCTGTACGCCGCATCCGAAAAATGAGCTCCGGCTCCGGCACCTGCTTCAACAAGAACTTCAAATCCGAGTTTTTTAAGGTGCCCAATGACCTCGGGAGTCGTTGCCACCCGTTTTTCACCCGCATGGATTTCTTTAGGAACTCCAATTTTCATATCACTAGTCTCTCAATCAAAAATAGTTATTTTGGGGGAATATTTAAGCGCACAAGATTACCATATAATCCAGATTTTTACCACCAATCCACTCGGCGTGGGGTCGATAGATCAAGTCTTTTTACCGTGAAACCATCACCTAAAAGCTTCTGGATAAGGGGTGGTGCCTTTTAAGGGGCGGGAAACATCAGGGCACCTATTGTTAAAGGCTTGCAGGTGCTGTTGGCTTGAGGGGAATCGACCTGTTACCAGCGGCGGGTCGCCGCTAGTAATAGGTTTTGATTTTGGCTTGTTTTTTTAGCGTTTCGATGTAGTCGCGGGTGGCTTGAGAGACTTTTTTGTTGGTTAGGAATTTTTCGATTTTGGCCTTTTCTACTTCGAAGGGGCTGAGTCCACCGGGTTTTTTATCGGTGACTTTGAGCACGTGAAAACCGTGTCCGGTGCGGAATATCTCGCTGACTTCTCCGACTTTCATTTTAAAGGCACGGTCGCTGAATGCCGGAAGCATTTGTTTGTGTGTGAAAAATCCTAAATCTCCTCCCTTTGATGCCAGGCTGTCTTCTGAATGTTTTTTCGCCATATCTGCGAAGCCAGTGCCATTTTTTACCTGATCTAGAATCGATTCGAATTTTTTGAGGGCGGCTTGTTCTCCGGCTTTGCCTTTTGAGGGATTGAATTTTAGAAGCATGATGCTGGCGCGGATTTTTTCAGGGCTTTCAAACTTGTTCTTGTTTTTGTTGTAATAATTGCGGGAATCTTTTTCAGCAATTTTAATTTTAGGTTCAATCTCTTTCTTAATGATCTGATCCATAAAAATATCGATTCCCAGTTCCTGCTTGTATTGGTCAATAGTCATACCTCTGTCGGTGAGGCGATGCTCGAAGACGGCATCTGATTTGAATTTAGATTTAACCTCTTTCAGTCTTGCCAATAACATTTTTTCAGAAACCTTTACTCCCAATTCTTTTGCCTTGAGTACCAGTAAAGCACGACCAATTTCGTCCTCGATGAGTGTTTTTGCCGCAGATTTTTCCTGGTCGGCAGTCAGAGGCATCCCGCGTTTCTTGTATTTTTCGACGGCTTTTTTAAGTTCCCGAGTTATGAGGTCTCTTTTTATATCGTGATCATTCACTTTTGCCACGACTTCGGGTAGCTTTATTTTGAGAGCATCATGTTTGTGACCTGAGTGCGCCCATACCAAAGAGGTTGGGTTACTAAAAAAAATGCTAAATATAAAAACTAAAGGAATGAACCTTTTCATTGAGGGTTCCTTTCTATTATTAGAGAGAATTTGAGACATGTTTGAAATTTATCATTCATAAGGGGGATGTCAATTGAATTGTTTAACTTGTGAAGTATTGCGGCTGAAGTTGCGAAACAGGAAAGCCGCGGCGATGACAATGCAAAGAAGCAAGGTGACTGCTGCACGGTACTTCAAAGTTTGAGTGGTATCCAGAGCCCATACAACACTACCCCAAAGCATAGGGCCAAAAATAGAAGCGGTTTTCCCGGCCAAACTATAGAATCCAAAAAACTCTCCCAGTTTTTCGGGAGGTGATAATTCCACTAGAATAGCCCGACTGACCACCCAAACGCCTCCCATCCCTACTCCTGCCAATGGGCCGACACACCAAAAAAGGGTTGTGCTTTGGCTGACAGCGGCTAGAGAGAGAGCCGCAATCCAAATCCACAGAACCAGCCAGTAAGCCCAGATGCTGCCTTTATACTTTACAAAAAACCCGATGATGACAGAGCCTATCATTGCGCCCACCGTCGACGATATAAGGAATTGTGTGATTTCGTTGCCATCGAATCCTATTACTTTGGTGGCGTAAACGGCCATAAAAGCGATGATGGTGTTCACTGCATCTAGAACAAGGAAATGAATGGTGATGAATTGGAATAATGATTTGTAATGCTTTATTCGCGAGAACGTTTCTTTAAGAGTGGCAAACACTTTTTTGATTTGAATGGGAGGCGAAGATTTCTTTTTCGAGTCTCTGACGAAAAAAAAACAGGGCAGGGCGAAGAATAAAACCAGCGCAGCGGTTGGCAGAAAGGCTGCCGAGCGACCGCTTTCTTCAACAAACGGTTTTACCATCAACAACCCTGCTATGGAGCCTAGGTAACCGAGTGAAACGCCATAGCCGGAAACCACGCCAATATGAGTGCCTTGTGAAACGGAAGGCAACATACCGTTATAAAAAACCAGTGCCGATTGATAACAATAATTGGCAATGACAAATAAAATCAGCCCTACCCATAGATTACTGGTTCCACCAATCAGTGCTGTACAAATCACACAAATAAGGGTGAGCGATGCTAACGGTCGTTGGCGCTTGCCGGTGGTGTCTGAGATGGCACCAAAAACTGGTACGCTGACAGCAACCGCCAGCATGGAAAGCGAAAGGGCGGCACTGTATAGAATATCCTGCCCGCCGTGATCTACAGTCACCCATAACGCGAAGTAAAGGGAGATCACGTTCATCGAAAAAATGGTGTTGGCAAAATCGTAGAGAGACCAGGAAGCAATCTCGAGCTTTTTGGCAGGCGGACTCAAGGAAGGGGAAGCACAGTTCGAAAACCGTAAATCTCATTTTTGATATGTGGAAAATTACGAGCGCGTTTTACCACCTTTACACCTTCGATACTGTTCACCCAGGAACCGCCTCGAAGAACTTTCATTTTCAGTGGATCTTGCGGGCCTTCGGGGTTGATCTCGGGGCTGGCCCGGTAATAATTTTCGTCATACCAGTCGAGGCACCATTCCCACACATTACCAGCCGTGTTGTATAAGCCAAATGGACTGATACCTGAGTGGTAATAATTGACAGGAGCGGTATGTGCGTATTTATCGTTTTCGCCGAAAATATTCACAAAGAAAAAGAAAAATCCTTTATCAAATTTTCTACCCCATGGCCACAGGCGACCATCGTTGCCACGCGCAGCTTTTTCCCATTCGGCTTCGGTGGGCAGACGACGGCCTTTCCATTTTGCGAAAGACATAGCATCGTGCCAGCTTACTCCTACAACCGGTTGTTCCGGATCATTGAACCGTGGATCATCCCAGAAAATAGGAGCCGAGTGGTCGGTGGCATCCATAAAAGCCTGGTAATCCTGATTGCTGACTTCGTACTTATCGATATAAAAGCCGGAGGTGTAGACAAAGTGCATGGGTTTTTCATCGTCATTGCCCGATGAAGTTCCCATCTGAAAATAACCCTGCGGAATTAAAACCATGTTGGCAGGCGGATTGTCTTGAGCCTGAGCAGGAGGAACAAAATAGAATGCTACGAGAAAAAGAAGGGGAAGAATAGATTTCAGTCTGGTAATACCTGGGCGCATTACAAATTGAAAAAACTTATATGAGTTACCAGATCGCGTTTGGTTTCGGGTGCCAGATCTTCGCGGGTATCGAGGTTTTCTATGTTGATCCACTTGTAATGGCCGTTCCAGCAATTGAGAGTTACAACATTATTGCCATACCAATCCATTGTGCGATTCAAAAAGATCGGTCCCTGGCATTTATCGCAACGCCCTTGAATTTCGTGAATATTTTGATGCTTGTTCATTTTCCTACCTGAGTAACAAAAGAGCAAGCCGTTTTCCTTTGGCGGCTCGCAAAGTATCCGTTACTCAAATTAGATTATAATCAGTAAGTTTGCGCAAGTTTATTTGAGAACCAAAGTGATTTAAAACTGCTCAAACTCCCTGATTTGTCAAGACTTTTCTGGGGCGAACCGCTCTTGTAATAGGTCAATTCTGAAAAATTTGGAAGAGGTCAAAAAGATTGTGACCCGTACCCACCACGATAAGCCGGATGGTAGGTTTTCTTTAGCAGGGTTTTAAGTTCATCCAAGGGAAGCCCGATGATGTTATTTTTGGAACCGGAAAAAGAGCGCACCATAAAACTACCTTTTCCCTGAATGGCATAGGCTCCGGCTTTGTCCATCGGTTCGCTTGTGGCGATATAGTCTTCGATTTCCTGATCGGTCAGGGGTTTGATTTTAACTTGAGAGATCACAGCTTTATCGAGCGTTTTTTTTGGACCTACTACACAAATTCCTGTGACGACAATATGCTCCCTGCCGCTTATCTTTTTGAGAATTCGCTTTGCATCTTCTTCATCTTCAGGTTTCCCAAAAATTTCATGGTCCAGTGTTACCAGAGTGTCAGCACCTATGACCCAACAGTCTGGAAAATTGGGTGCAATAGACTCGGCTTTTGCACGGGCTAAATTTTGGGCATTTGCTTCGGGACGTAATCCAGGATCCAGTACTTCTTCTATGGAACTGGGCGCCACCTCGAACTGGGAAAATAGTTCTTTTAAAAGCTCAAGACGTCGTGGCGATTGCGATGCCAGTACTATTTTAGAATCATCATTTGTCATATGTTTGTAACATACTCTAAATCCAATTCCTCATCAAGCTTGGCTAGAGGAAATTGGAAAAAAGTTCCTTGTGCCAAGTTATCCATTTGTCAGCCGGAAAATTTTTTGGGAGTTGCCTCCCGCGGCTAGTGGGTGGTAATTGGGGAGTAAATCCTTTATATTGGCTTCTTTTATTTTTTAAATTTCGGGGGAACCATGGCGGGAGCGACCCATCAGATACAGATACGTCATATTTTGGTAGAGAAAAAAGAAGTAGCCAACCTTTTGAAAGAAACGGTTGAAAGTTTGCCCAATCAAGCGGCACGGACGCAAATGTTGATGAAGTTAACGGAGAAGTACAGCATTTGTTCTGAATCTAAAGAAGATGGGGGAAACCTAGGTTGGCTGGAAGTGGGCTGGAACAAGAATGATCCGCGGCAGCCTCGTGGCGGTTTTAAAACTTTGAACAATGACGAACTAAATGATTTTATAATGGATGGGCTTGATGACATGTCCCTCAAAAAGGGGTATGTGTTCGGTCCTGTGGAAACTTATGAAGGGTTCCACATTGGCATCATTTGCCAGGAAATTAAGCTGAATCGGGTTCTTTAGTCACCGATGCAAGTTCTTCTTCATCGATGAAGTTGTAGGCGAAACATCCGCTTGTGCATCGCACCATATAGTGAGGGCAAGATCTGCAGGGCTCCTTGGCCTCGGTCTTTTCGAACACGGTGTTCAAAAATTTGGACCCCATTTGTGCCATAGCGATGGAGTTCACTTCCTTAAAATCCGAAACATTGCCCAGTTTTAAATTGTGGAACGGGAAACAGTTGAAGCAATCGCCTTTTGAGTCGATGTCCATTGGGCTACCATCGGCACAACCAAAATAATAATCGTTGTTTTTCCATTCCTCTGTCGGCGGCACTTGTTTGTTGCCATGAAAAAAAAATCGATCAGTAAGCGAGTACTGATCCTCCTCAATTTCATCCAGAAAACAAGGCGGGAACGAGCAGTCGAACCGAAAACACATTTGTGGAAAGCGTTGCAGAATTTTCAGCATTTGTCTGCCAACTTTTGGGTAATCGCGAATGGGCAGATAAACGTTTGATTCTCCACCGATGATTGGAAACGCCGGGCTGACTCGAATTTTGTATAGCTTGTCTTTGGGCAGTCCGACCTTCTGGTAGATGGCATCGATCTCTTCGCACTGCTTTTCCAGATCCTGATCTTTTGAGTATAGGTTGAGGCTGAAAGTGACACTGTAACCATTTGTGCGTAACATTTTTTCTGCCACCTCTTTACAGCGCTCGTGATTTTTTTCTGAAATATTCTCCATGGTCTGCCAGTTTAAGAGAATAGCGAAGACGACGTTTTTAGTTCTTGCTCCATTTGTACCCGCCATTTCGAGCATCAGGTCTAAAGCTTTATCTGGCATCAGGCCATTGGTAAATACACTGAGATGTGAGTAGGGTAAAATGTCATCATAAGTGTTGCGAAAAATATCCGTAAACTTGGGGTGCAAGGTCGGCTCGCCGCCCATGAAGTTGATGATTGGCGTATTCTTGATTTTTGGCAGAAAATCGTTGAGGAAATAATCGTATTCCATGGATTTACCCGGTGTCTTTACCGTCTCTTCCATGTATTCGTCTGCAAAGCAGTAATTACAGGTTAGGTTGCAATAACTGTTCAATATAATATTCAAGGTTTTTCTCCCAAAGGCATTTTGAGTGTCGAATTATAGCAACAAGTCCCTGTGAAGCGAGAACTTTGCATATGTCGTAAAAACGAGAAAATGAGATGCTTCAACAAGCTCAGCATGACGGTAACGGGGCTTTAGGGTGACATCCTGAGTTCATCGAAGGACCTCGGGGTTGGGCAAAGCTCCGCTATTCCCGTATTGTTTGGATCAATAGCCATGATACCACAGAGGCTGTTTTCAAGGCTCGAATTTCTTCTTGCGTCGCAAAATTTGAGAGGTCCCTGCTTGCACGACTAACCCCAGCTCACAGGGGTAAGTACGAACAACATTGATAAATGCCTGTATGGCATTATCCTTGGCATCGGTTTCATCTTCTGCTTCGCAAGAGAACTCCCAGGTAGAGCTTAATGTTGGGATTCTTTCCATTCCGTGTTCTTCCAGTCTGCCAATGGCCTCGGCAAGAGAATCTTCGTTTAGCCCTTTAAACTCTGCTACTACAAGTATTTTATACTGCAAGGGTCGTTCTCCTTTTTGAGGTTAAAAATATTTGTAAAGCCTAGTGTATAATAAGCCGTCCAGAACGTGTAATGTTTTAAAATTGGGTCTGGGCTCGAATCATTTTTGGGGTTCTCGCCCTATCTGGAGTAACCGCATTTGTCTTCCTTTCAGCGATTCATATCAAACATTTCCTGGAACCTTCTCGGTAAGGTTTGTGTGCAATTCTTGCTTTTTGGTGTTTCGATCCTTCTCACTCGTTATCTTGGAAAGGAGCGGTTAGGAATTTACGCGACCCTTCTGGTGATCCCTGCTTTTGTCCGTCTACTCAATCAGTTTGGTTTAGAAACCCTTATTAATAAAAAAATTCCTGAATTGAACGTTCTCGATCCCAGTGGTCGACAGGCAAGATATCTGATTCAAAGGATTTTGGCGATCCGCGCTGGCACCGCTCTTATTTTTTGCGGTTTTTTATATTTAGGCCTTCCATACTATATGGATTTTATAAAAAACCCGCAGTGGCTGGAATATCGCCCGATTCTCATCCTTTATTTTTTAGTTATCACTTTAAATTCAATATTGAGCACGCTTTTCATGACCCGGTTGCAATACAAAATTGTTTCCGCAACTGAAACGGGTTGTGCTTTCTTAAATCTGGTTTTTCTTGCGGGATTCATTGTTCTGGATTATGGCATTTACGGCGTCCTCTACGCTTATACCTTGTCCACAGGTTTCAATATCCTTATTTACCTTGGGTTAACCTGGAATGATCTTAAGGGAGAAACGCAAGCTCCCGAATTTCAGGAGATGTATTCCTTAGCACGGGCTACCTATCTTACTGCCTTGCTAAGTCTTGGTTTGATCACACAGGCCGATGTTGTGCTAATGAATTACTTTCAAGTGGGATCAGTGGGAATTGGATTTTATCATCTCGCCACAGGCTTGGGTGGAATGCTAGCTTTTATTCTAGTTGGAGTTGGACCTCTCGCATTATCTATTTTTTCTGAATCCTATGCACGAGGATCGGCAAAAGACCTTTCTCGCATCTGGTGTCAGATTGTCGGGTTCGCAAGTTTTCTCACAATTCCTGTTTTTGTGTTTGTTCTTTTCAATGCAGATTCTTTCATCAGTTTTGTCTATGGAGAAGAGTTTAGAAAAGCTGGCGACCTTCTATCCCTTTACATAATTTTTGTTGGATGCTCAACAGTACTTGGGTTGGATTTTGTAACATCAACATTGTTTGTTCTCAAACGGCAGGGCACGGTGGTTCGAGTAACAGTAGAAGGTAGTTTGTTGAATATTGGATTGAATTTGATATTAATTCCACTTTATCAGGAGACGGGAGCTGTTGCAGGCACTGGAATTGCGATGGTATATATGGTTTTTCGCCAAATCCTCGTGATTCAAAAACAGATTAATACACTTCCTGTTTGGCCGACCATTGGGAAATGCCTGCTGATTTCTTTAGTAGCCGTGATTCCAACACAAGTCTTTGCATCATTGTTATTGGACCATGTTCTGTTGAGTATTTTTATATACGCTTTTTCATTCTTTATTATATTGGCAGGATTAAAACCTTTTACGACTGCGCAAACAGAGGTATTGCAAAACATCCACTTCAGATTTCCAATATGGATCAGTTGGTTTGTGCGGAACTGAATAGATTTTATAAAAATGGAGGAAACATATCGTTTTGATATGCAAGTTAAGGCAGGAGGGATTTTTTACGGTGCTTTTACTTTTTCTGAGATGGCCCAGATATCGTTACAAAAAATATATTTTAAAGGAGGGAGCAAAGAAAGGGGGAACGCATGGCATAAGGTTTGCCGAAAAATTTCTAATATTTGCATTCCACTGGATTCCTTTTTTACAGGTACTACATATTCAGAACCTAGCCAGATTTTAGAATTAAATTCGGCTGCAACCAGGTACTTTTTTAAGCTTAGGAGGGTTTGTTCATTGATATGAACTTTTAAGTCTATTTCGCTGCGAATGGGCCTTGTTAAAAGGTTCTGCCGAAATAAGCGGTTTAAGATTTTATTGACAGGTTGTTCCCAAAGAGGATAGCCAAAATCGTTATACCACCGGTTTGGTGCTGTATGAACAATAAGCTTCCCTTCAGGTTTTAAAACGCGTTTGCATTCTGCAAAGCATGTTTGTAGTTCTGCAGGATACAGATGTTCCACAAGGTCTGTCATGAAAATAAAATCAAAAGTCTGATCTGGAAATTTCAAGTCTGTGGCATTGGAGTGAAGAACCTTTAGCCTGTGTTTCCATTCGGCCGATTGGCTTGCAATAGCTTGTTGTGCTATATCCAAAGCATCCTGGGAGTAGTCGATGCCTGTTACATCAGCTCCTTTCTGGGCCAAAGCCATCATTAAGTCACCGCGTCCACACCCGATATCCAAAGCCGTGTCACCTTTGATAATACCGCTGGTTTTAACAGCATAAATAAATTTTGGCGCCGTTTTGTTTTCAGAAAAATATTGGGCCCCATCAATTGATTCGAAATATTCTTTATCGTAGAGTTTGGAGTCAACGCCTTGAGTTTCTGGCAGCGAATCTTTATTGGAGTTTTCCATTTTTAATGTAAATTTGAAAAATTTGAACCGACGTAGATAATAATTATCCAAATTATAGGCTATTATCAGTTTAAAACAAAGGAAGGTGAATGTTGGAAACTTCCCGAAATTTAAAGTGGGATGGTTATTTTCATGTAAATTTATTATATTTAATAATGAAGGCCAATGATTTTATAAATATTGGTCGTTAAAGAGGTATGAAGGAGAGCGGCAATATTATTAACGGTGTTCAATATTTTTAAACGTCAGTCATGATGAAAATAGAACCTTTTAAGTTCTGCGGCAAGCAATTGGGGGATGGGCATACCACGTATCTCGTTGGTGAAATCGGATTTAATCATAATGGCGATGTAGAGTTGGCTAAAAGAATGATCGAATCTGCCGTAGAAAATGGGGCCGATGCAGTCAAGTTGCAGACTTTTGTTGCCGGGGAAATGATTTCGAAAAGTTTGATTGCCGATGATCCAGATAATCCGGGAAATGAAATTCCGTTCTATGAATTTTTTCAGCGGTACGAACTTTCCCGATCTGATTATGAAATTCTTTTTGAGTATGCAAAAACTTTAAATATCCCGCTATTCTCAACACCTTTCGATGAAGCGTCATTGGAGATGCTGGTGGAATTGGGAACCCCTGCTATTAAAATCGCATCTCCCGATCTCACCTATTTGCCTTTTCTGGAAAAGGTGGCTGAAACTGCTTTGCCTGTTGTTCTTTCTACAGGGATGGGAAATGAAGAGGAAATTTCTAGAGCGCTTGAAATTCTGCAACCGAGGTGTTCTGTGATTCTTCTGCACTGCGTTTCGAATTATCCTTCCAAATATCAGGAAATGAACCTCAACTGCCTGCAAGGAATGAAATCAAAATTCAACGTGCCAATCGGTTTATCGGACCATACGCTTGATAATTTATCCGCAGTGGTTGCCGCTTCGCTCGGTGCGGTGCTGATTGAAAAACATTTTACAACCGATCGCAACTTGCCAGGAGTCGATCAGTCGATATCTATAGAACCGCAGGAATTAAAAAAATTAAAAATAGAATTGGTTCATATTAATCAGATACTGGGCAATGATAAAAAACGAATCCAGCCTTCGGAAGTTCCAGTTAAACTGTCTGCCCGCCGGAGTCTCGTCGCACGAATGGATATCGCTGCCGGTATAGCGTTGACCTCAGAGATGATCGCCTGTAAGCGTCCAGGAAATGGCATTCCCCCGACAGAGTTAGACCGTGTTATTGGCAAACCCTGTAAACAAGACCTTAAAGCAGAACAGGTTCTCACCTGGGGCATGTTTTAAATGATCAAATACCAGCAAATATCCAAACGAATATCTGATGCCACCCGTATTCTGGATGTCGGTTGTGGGGTTGGTATTCTGGGCCGTCATCTGGATGGGAAACAATGCGAAGTAACGGGATGGGATCTGAAACTCACTCACATTGAAGACTACGAAGAATATTATGTTTCCATTGTAGAGCGGGATGTGGAGAAGGAGGGGCTGGGAAAAGTAAAATACGATGCTGTTGTTTTTTCCGATGTGCTTGAGCATCTCAACGATGCAGGCAAGGTGTTCAGGCAAAGCCGAGACATCTTAAATGCAGAGGGCAAAGTGATCCTATCACTTCCAAATGTTGCTTATTTCGAGAACCGCCTCAGAATTTTTATGGGGAATTGGGATTACACAGATGTTGGAATTCTCGACCGCACCCATATTCGATTTTATACTTTGAAGACGGCTCGAGATTTGATAGCAGATGCTGGTTTTACGATAGTTGAAATGGAGCCTGAAATACCCATCATTCATTCGGCTTGGAAACGAAACCTGTTTTCATTTCTAAGCAGAAAATTTCCATCACTATTCGCAATCGGTTGGGTCTTTGAAGTGGAGCCGATTACAACAAAAACCCCAATCAGTTAATTTTTCGATTTCTGGCTCGGCATAAGCCGGCGGCAATGCTACCCAATATGCAATGGGTCAGCGCTGAAATAGCTCCGGGTACTGTTGCCAACGCATAGTTCGAAAAATTACTTCTTGCCAGCTCGGTTGCCAGTCCTGAGTTCTGCATTCCTACCTCGATGGAAATCGTTTGCGCATCTCTCTCTTCCAATTTTAGTCCGCGTGACAAAATGTATCCAAGCAAAAATCCAAAAAAATGTAACAGTACAACAGCGGCGATTAACGGTGTGCCTATTTCAAGGATTGCATCTTTTTTTGCAGCGAGAATAAAGTCAACGATGAACACGATGGAAAGCACTGCGAGAAAAGGCGTATAAGCTTCGATACGTTTAACCCCACGGTTGCAAAAACGGTTTAATAAAACTCCTATCAAGATAGGTAATATCACCACGGTTATTGTTTTTATTAGCAGTCCGAAAGTGTCGACATCAACTGCCTGCCCGGTAAGTTCCAGTGAAAGGGACTCGACCCACCAGGTAGTCAGCAGCGGTGTGAAGATGACAGCTAGTAAGGTGGAGACGGTAGTTAGGCTCACGGAAAGTGCGACATGAGTTTTCGCGATAAAACAAACTACGTTGGAAGCCGTACCACCGGGGCAGCAGGCAACAAGGACGAGTCCAATTACGAAATCGATGGGGAGATGAAACAGTCGTGCCAGCAGGTATCCTATGCAGGGCATGACGGTGTATTGTAGTCCGATTCCCAATAGAATGGATTTAGGGATTTTTAGAATACGGGAGAAATCTTCGAGGCTCAAGGTCAAACCCATGCTTAGCATGATGATCGCTAGAAAGTAGGGGATCCAATGAGGTTGAAACCAGGTAGCGGTTTCCGGCTTCCATAACGCCAGACCAGCACCGGTGAGCACCCATAAAGGGAACAGATTGGCGAGCATTATAAAAAACTTTTCCAGGGAATTCAGAGGGTTCACTAAGGTGAAGGTTTTTGCGCAATGATGCTGGAGTAGGCTTCTCTAGCATCGTCGTAATCTTGATATCTGAGAATTCGCATGCCTTTAAAGAGGTCGAGTAATTCGTTAGTGTTGAGTGCCCATTTTGCGTTGAACCTGCGATATTTCAAGTAATCGATATTATAAGTTTCGATCAGGAGCATGCCACCAGGTTTGAGCGCATCGCGAAATTTTTTATAAAGCCCACGATCCATATAGTATGTGCAAAGAATGAGGTCATAACTATTAGGTTCGAGTCGGATGCTTTCAAGATCAACAACTTTGGTTTGGATGGTTACGTTATTTTTAGCAGCAAGAGCATGTGCTTTTTCCAGTCCTTTTTCTGAGATGTCGAGTCCGGTAACATCGAAACCCTGCGTGGCAAGGTAGACGCCGTTTCTTCCTTCTCCCATTGCGACATCAAGAGCCTTGCCTTTGGGTAGAATATGTATATTGTCGATCAGGAATGAAATGGGTTTTTCTCCGAACAGGTAGACCTCCGTATCATATTTCTCATTCCAACGGTCTTTATCTTTGGGTTTAGCGTAAGAGAAAGATGCAAAAACAAACAAAACCGTTATTGTTAAAAAAACTATCCGTTGGGCTTGGCTATAAGATTTCATGCGAGGGTCCTTTAGAGTTAATACCTTATTTTACCGAAATGAATTTGCTGGTTCAAGCCGATTTCCCCGTTTACTTAGGTCTGGCATGCGGGTAAAATTAAAACCAATCACACTTATGGAGCGGAAAATGTTTCGTAAATCAAAATGGATCGCAGGAACCATAATGTTGGCAGTATTTTTTTCTTCCAATGTTTTTGCGTTGCAGGAGAAGAAACCAGTTTTGGAGTCGGTTGACAAGCGTTTTGCAAGATTTGCTAATGGTACTATCCTCGACCGAAAAACAGATTTGTTGTGGATGGAAAAAGATCATTGGCAAATGGAGGCCAAGTGGGTCAACTGGTATACCGCAAGGGAGTATGTGCAAAAGTTGAATCATCGACATTATGCAGGCTATCAGGACTGGCGAATGCCTACGGCCAAAGAAGCGGCAACTTTGTATGACCGGCGAAAGCGTAATACAGACAAAGATGGGGATAAAATTTTTATTGATAGCATGTTTCCTAAAGGTGCCGGTTGGGGAACCTGGACCAGTGATGAAAAACGCAACAAGGCCATTGCTGTTTCCTATAAAGATGAAGGTGGACAAGCCTATCAGGATAAAATATCCGGCTCGGATGCATTTCTGAGATTGGTAAGGAATGCAGCTCCCTCAATAAAATAGGTAACCTGAGTTTTCTTATTTACGTGAGTTCCGATGCGGATCGTTATTTTTTGCTACTGTCTTATTGTTTTTATCTTGCCATCTGATAACGTGGGTGCGTTCCATAATGATATTTATCAACCACGTGTTCCGCTAGAACTTCTTGAGAAACTGCAGGACATGGACAATCCTTATCTTGCCAGCCCCGAGAGAATTGAGCTGGGGAAAGAGATATTTTTTGGTAAAGGTCTTTGTGTTACCTGCCATAGCAAGAATGGCAAGGGTGTGGAACTTCCCGGTCATTCTCCCAGAGATTTCACCAATAGAAAATGGCAGGAAATTAGAACCGATGGAGAGATAATGTGGGTGCTCAGAAATGGCAGTCCCGGGACAGCAATGCCTGTTCGGGTGGGTAAGGGGATCAATGAAGAAGAAGGTTGGAGCGTAATCCATTATATTCGGACTTTTGTGAATGCAGAATGATCGTGAAAAAACAATCGTTGCTATATTTTTCCTGGCCTGTTTTATATCCGGCCTACTAGCGGAAGCTTGGGCGGGGCCGCCACCGGGGAAGGGAAGAAGACACTCGAACCGTTCTTTCCAGGGGCATCATGGCGTTGGATTTTTAGGGGAAGGAATTTGCCCACAAATTAGAAAAACTGTTCAGGCACCGGATAAAATTTTAACTCAGCGTAATCCTCTTGAGAAAAATCGAGAGGTTCTCTATGCAGGCGAATCCTTGTTTCAAATCGAGGCACAGCCGACGGCTTGCAAAATTTGTCATGGTGTGACGGGGAATGGACTGGGGATTATGGCGCAAGGGTTGAATCCTCCTCCGAGAAACTTTACCTGCCGTTCAACCATGGAAACTATTTCGGATGGTCAATTATTCTGGATCATTCGTAACGGTTCCCCCGGCACAGGAATGCCTGCATTCAAAAACCTTAAAGACCGAGAAATCTGGCAGGTCGTTCGTTATCTAAGAACTTTTTCTGAGAAAAGGCGTTGATCGCCAAGTGGATCGCATTTTTTGGGTTGGCCCGATGGTCAGTTATTCGGGGTCATTCAAAATGGCTTAAGAGGCACCGCCGCACATAAATTCTCCTTGAGCAAAGAGCAAATTTGGCAATTGATTTTGTATAGACGAAGAATTTTAGAAGCGAAGTGAGAGCAAACATTACGCATTGGCAGAGGATAATTATGTATAGTCGAAACTTTTTATTATTGGTCCTATTATTTTTGACTCCATCTTTAGTCTGGGCGGGGAATGATGGTTACGCTGAAAAGCTAATTAACAGTCAATGCAAAAGCTGTCATAGATTTGAAGGAAAGCCTAAATCCAAATTCGAACTAAAAGCTCCCGACTTGATGTGGGGAGGAGTGAAGTTCCAGAGGGACTGGTTGATTCGGAGATTGATAGGGCAGGAGGACAACCTATACCCCAACGGTTATCGGTGGGACAAAATGCGTCTCTCACTCAAACATATGGTCTCGACTCGCGAAGAGGCAACAGTGATTGCAGACTATATGGAAAAAAAGTTGCGTGACCCTCGTGTTAAAAAAAGTTTTGTCGATATGTCGACTTTTACGGAAATGGAAGCGGCGTTGGGAGCAAATATATTCCGACAATACTCCTGTCTTGGTTGTCATCAGATTAAAGATGATGAAGGGAAACTAATCGGTGGCCCCATCAGTACGAACCTTTTTAATGCAGGCAATCGCTATACTCTTGATTGGTGGAGCCGGTTTGCAGAAAATCCGCAAGACTTCACACCGCATAGTGGAGAGTATCTTGCTGACATCAGCCTGCGAAAAGCCAGACACCTCATCGGCTATGTTATGACTCTGGGTGTAAAGAGTTTTAAATTTTACGAGCCTTGGAAATCGAAAGAGTTTAAGAATGTAGATAAAGACCGAGGAGCGCAGGTTTACAAAGAGTATTGTGTGCAATGTCATGGGGAAAGTGGAGGAGGGGATGGTCCAGGAGCAAAAGGGCTCGACCCCAAACCTGCTGTTCATGCAAACTTGCCCTTAAGTGACTACCCTGATGATTATCTCTATAATCTTGTTTATTACGGCGGGAAAAGCGTTGGGAAATCACCAAATATGCCCGATTGGGGGATGACCCTGTCAAAGCAAAATCTAGCTGATGTCATTGCCTACCTGCGCTCCACTTTTAAAGGACAATAACTTTCCCTCAAACCTTGCGTTTCTTTAAGAGACGCAAGGTTTTGCTTTCCTCAATTTTCAATCCTCTTCTGCTTTTTATAAAACGATATTAAGTCTATGTTTTCAACCGAGGCTAAGGTTATAGCCTTGCTCTGTTGGAATCAAAACAGGTTAATGAAGATTTTTTCATTTTAATTTAATTGTTATTTAATGGCGAAATCAAATGCACAGACTATATTTATATTCAGTTGCAGGAGATGTAAAATTTTTTTGAACCAAAATGAAGGAGGTCCCGATGTCCTTAATAGAAGATGCTTCCAGCACAAAAGGAAAAATTTTAATTATTGATGACGAAGCGGATGTTCGAGAAGTTTTAAGATTGCATCTTGAATCAGCTAATTTAAATGTTATCGAAGCTGAAAATGGAGAAGAGGCGATAAAGCTTATGAAGTTAGGAGCGAACCTGCTTCAGGTAGGTCTTATACTCTGTGACATACGTATGCCAAAAGTGAATGGAGTTGAAGCCATCGAATACTTAAAAGAAAATGCGCCTTCTATTCCAATTATAGTTGTCACCGGCTATCCAGATTCCGAGTTAGCAGTGTCTTTGTTGAAGAAAGGAGTTAAAGATTATCTGGTGAAACCTTTGGAAAAGGAGAAGTTGCTTGCAAAGGTTAAAGAAGCATTGTCATCAGAGCAAGAGTTTGACTATGTCTAAATTAATGTTTCCCTAAATAAGGTCCCTTTCAATGGACACTATTCAACCAAGGCCTCTCCCTTCATTGGGAGGTGAAATGGGAACATTGGAATCGAAGGGCATAAAGGCTGGGTTAAAGAATAAATTAATCTGGACTATGTTGGTTGTCGGGGCGTTGCCCTTGATTCTGGCTATGATTCTCTCCTATTTCCAAGGAACAAAATCCCTCCAAGGGGTGATCGGAGCCAGTTTCAAGGCGTTAGCGTATGAAACATCGACCAAGATCGACTTGCTAATTCAAGGCGAGATAATCGCCCATGATGGACTTTCTTCAAATAAGGTGATTCGGAATTCCGTTCTGGAGTCAAATCAGAGATTGCGTTTTTTGGATTCCTTGCAAAAAGGAAGGGTGCTTGCGCAGGAAAAAGCGGATTGGGAAAACCCGAAAGAAAATACGAATTCCCTCTATTATGAAGATTCAAGCAAAGTCCTGAATAATTTTCTCAAGAGAAAAACTCCTTCGGCATTGGCCACTCGCGCCTTGTTCGTTACTGATTCCTATGGAGTGTTACTTGGAAGTGTCAATAATTTTCCGGAGTTTATTACTACAGTCAATCCAGCTGCAGAAAAAATACTCAATGGGGAGAAGGGCACGGTATTTATTGGCTCGATTTATCTCCATCCAAAATCAGAAACACCTCTAGTTCAATTTGCCTTCCCAATACTCGGGGGAAAGGAAAAACCCATTGGAGTTTTGCATCATATTTTTGATGCCAGAGAATTATTTTCAGGATCTATTGAACCCATTACCTTCGGAGATACAGGTCATGTCATGATGATTGACTCAAAAGGTGTGGTTATTGATTGTCCAATTCTGCCAACGGGGTTCCAATTAACCGATCCACACCTGGTGGAAAGTGTAACGGGGTCTGACCCTGACTGGGTCAAAATTAAAGGAGACGGTCATGGCGGGAAAGAAATTTCTATCATTGGCTTTTCTCCTTTAGGGCTGACTCGAGAGATAACATCGAGATCTACAGGGAATGATTGGTATACCTTCGCTTGGCAGTCGTCAGATGAATTGTTTGCTCCAATGAATAAACTTTTCCTTTGGATCTCAACGGCAGGTTTAGTGTCTATTTTGTTAATTGGCATTATGGGATCGGTGGCGGCTAAAAAAATTGTTCAACCAATTCGTAAGCTCCAGAATGCGGCCGCTCGAATTGGAAAGGGGGAAAAGGTAAGGGCGCTTGAAATTAAGACAGGGGATGAAATAGAAGCACTCGCCGATGAAGTCAATTCGATGAATAAATTGTTGCAGCAATCTTTTTCTGGGTTGGAAAACCAGGTTCTGAAAAAAACAGAAGAGTTTCGTTATCTGAAAGAGTACACCGATAGCATATTGATGAGTGTTCCTGATGCCGTGGTGATTTTTGATCCTGATTTGAAAATCGAATATAGCAATGTTGCATTTGAAAATATTATTGAAATAGGTGTTGAGTCTTTACGTGGAAAATCCCTTTTAAGTTTAGGCCTTTATCCCATTGGCCCCTGGCAAACACTTTACGATGTTTTGAAAAAAGATTTCGAAAATGTGAAACCTTTTTCAATCAAGACTCTCGATGACCGGCCAATCCAGTGTTACACCGCAAAAGATCCTCTTGCTCCGAAAGAATCACCTTCTTTGCAAAGCATGCAACGAACTATAAAGCTGGGCGATAAGATTTTTGCTTACAAAGTTTTTGATTTGGTCATTCAAGAGGGAAGTGAAAAACATATCGGATTACTTCTAAGAGATGTGACAGAAGAAGTTGATTTACACGATCAACTGACCCTTGCGGAAAAATTGTCTGGGTTGGGAACTTTAACTGCTGGGATAGCGCATGAATTGAACAATCCTCTTGTTTCCATCATGGGGTTTACTGAAGTTATTCTGGATGAGAA
>JBLFWU010000021.1:0-43939 GCA_047610985.1 Nitrospinales bacterium
GCGAATATCGAAAAACCGTTTCGACAGCTTGACGAGAAAAACGCACCTTCCCTTTTCCTAATGCCACATTCAACCTGTGTTGAATATAGCCACGGGTCTCTTCCAGGTTGAGAGGTAACAGTTCCCACTGAATGGTGATGCGTTGGCGCAACTGACGCAGCCCGTCTTTGGCCAGGACTTTTTCCAACTCCGGCTGACCGATCAATACAATCTGAATGAGTTTTTCGGTGTCTGTTTCAAGGTTCGAAAGCAATCTCAATTGTTCCATAACCTTGGGTTCTAAATCTTGAGCTTCATCGATAATTACGACTACTCTGTGGCCTTTTGACCTTTCTTCCAGCAAAAAAGCGTTGAGCAGGTCGATCAGTTTCTTTTTGCTTTTACTTTTACCCGGCAATCCCAATTCACTGTTGATGGTCTGTAACAATTCCAGTTCATTGATGGCCGGATTAAATATATAAGCTATATTAAAATCTGTTCTCAACTCTCTTAGAAAACTACGACAGATCATCGTCTTGCCCGTTCCCACTTCGCCGATAATTTTTAAGAATCCATTATTCTCCTGCAAGCCATAAACCAGATGCGCCAGCACTTCTTTATGCTTCGGACTCAAATAGAGATATTTTGGATCAGGAGTAAGGTCGAACGGCTTTTCAGAAAAACCAAAAAAATCCTGATAAACATTTTGGTGTTTCCGATTTTTAGATAAACCCTTGCGACCCATAAATTGAAGAGGGCCTGGTTTTACAGACGTAGAGGGTTCCGGCCTCTTTTTCACTTGAGCGACGGCGTCATAGGCTTCGCGCTTTCCCTTATTGGAAAGTGTGTCATAGGCCTCTTGTGCCGCTTCGATTTGCTCTTTCAATGTAGGTTTATCAAGCGACTTCCTATTACCTTCCGAAGAATCAAACTTACCTATTAGCTTCTGATAGGCGCGGTCGATCTCTTTTTGGTTGGCGTTGGGTTTCACCCCCAATAACTTATAAAAATCAGGTGATTGAACTTCGGTTATCATGCGCTTTCTTCCATCTGGTTAGTTAAGTATCAGCCGCTCTTGCAGAAATATTGCTGTAAGCTATTGATAGTTATCTTATTAGTTAACTACTGCCTCTCGGCAAAGATTATTTCTTTAGATTTAGACAAGAATATGATTATTGCCTTATTTTCAAATGGTTATGCTATACCTCAATTTTAATTATTGTATCTCTATTTCGCCAATAAAGCAATAAGAGCTTAATATACAAATAGTTATGGATATACTGGCAAATTGAGCGTCGAAAGGTTGGGTAAATGGGAATTTATTAGCGATTAGGGTGTGGATTTTTTCGATTTAACTGGCAGGATGAGTGGTAAAATTGCGTAAACTCTATGACCCAAAAATGACTGAAAAAGAAAAAAAATTAAAATGCCCCATCTGTAAAAACCCATCAGAAATGGATAAAGAGCAAAATTCTTATCTTCCCTTTTGTTCGGAGCGTTGCCGCACCATCGACCTCGGTGCCTGGTTGGATGGAAAATATGTCATCGAAAGCGATGACCTTTTTATGGATTCAGAGATATAAATCCGCTTTTTAAAGCGAAGATTTTCTATGTATCCATTTGTGGAACGGAGGCTTTTCTTAAAAATACTTCGAGGATTTTTTTCTGGTAGAGCACAACGGCAATATCCATCATGCCATCGCGATTAAAATCGGCACCCGCAATGGATCGAGGTTGTGAGCCGACCACATAGTTGTAATGCGGATAAACAAAACTTCCATCACCGTTGCCGGGTATTACAGAAATAGAACCTCCACGCCGGTTACAGACAACTATGTCGGGAACTTTGTCGCCAGTAAAATCACCTACGACAATATTATGTGGACCTTTCTCTCCGGCAAAATCTTGCATTTTGGTGAAGTCACCTTTTCCGTTCCCCATAAAAATACTGAGACTGTCTTTCATTGGGCTCGATGTCAATAGGTCGAGATGGCCATCCAGATTCATATCGTGGTGCATAAGGAAAGAAGATTGACTTCCCCCCTTGATCAGCTGAGGGGGTGCGAAGGTGCCATCGCCATTGCCATAAAACATTTTTAAATATCTCACCTTCACTGCGTTGAGGACCATGGCGATATCTTGATTGCCATCCCCATTATAGTCGCTAACCGTCATATGAGCAGGGGTGGGTGCCGCCTGGTAGGCTTCTGCTACCTTGAACGTGCCATCACCGACGCCCAGGAGAATGATCATTTTGTTGAACCGCAGGGTTACAGCGAGGTCATTTATTTCATCGTTGTTGAAATCACCCGATGTTATTGCAATTGGCAAACGCCCGACCTTCACATTGGTTTTTAGTTTGAACAGTCCGTCCTTTTGCCCGAGTATGATAGAAACTTCACCATCTCCATAATTACATAATGCGATATCGGCAATGCGGTCACCATTGTAATCTGCCACTTCTACAGCAAAAGGCTCGCGACCAGTTTCAATAATCTGCGCATCTTTAAATGTTCCATCTCCCAGACCTTCGAAATAACTCAAAGTACGATCAGCAGAATTCACAACGATAATATCGGGGAACTCGTCGTTATTCATATCGTGGGCAATAACCACTTCTGGTTTTTTGCCAACCATATAAGAAACAGGCAGAGCAAAAATATCCGGCGCGGGTTCACTCGACCCACAACCAAATAACATCGCCGTTGCTAAAAATACTGAAATATATTTATAAAACTTCATCATCAGTGTCTCAATTGAAATCAGGTTGAAAATGATTTTTCGGTTATACAGGATGCCTTGGAACTTGTAAACGAATTTGAAAAAATGATATACTTTTCAATAAGTTATATCTCACTTCGCCTCGAAATATGTCCTTCCATAACAATTTCAAATTCTTGTTTTTTATAGCCTTTTTATTTTTGACGGCTTGTCAGGGGTTCCAGTTCGACCCTTGGCCCAATAAACAATACGGCATTCACCACACGGTACAAAAAGGCCAGACTTTGTATCGCATCGCCCAGTCTTATGAAATTGACCTGGAAGCTTTACGCCGCGCAAACTTTATAAGAGATGCCTCTAAAATTAAAGAAGGGATGCAGTTATGGATACCCGGCGCAAGCCGTGTGCGCTCTATTCCGACTACATCTACTCCTTCACGTTCCGCGAAAAAGAAAAATTTGCCCACTGTAAAACCTCGTAGAGGAATTCTTTCCTGGCCTACAAAGGGTACGCTTACTTCAAGTTTTGGCCAACGAAACGGACGCAAGCACGAAGGCATTGATATCGCCGCACCAAAAGGAACACCTATATATTCTGCCGCTGCCGGTGAAGTGGTTTTCAGTGGCTGGGGTCCAACCGGATATGGAAAAATGGTTATCATAAAACACAAACACCACCTTACAACCGTTTACGCGCACAACTCAAAAATATTGGTAAAAAATGGTACCCGCGTAAAACAGGGACAGAAAATTTCTCTAATGGGAAGTACAGGACGCTCCACCGGGCCGCACCTTCATTTTGAAGTAAGAAATAATACGAAACCTAAAAACCCCATAAAATATTTACCGATGAAAAGATAAATTTTCTAATTCTTTACATATTTGTTAAAAACTAAAATCCAAAGCATTCGATCATCTAAAGAAAGGCATACCCATGGAATCTGTAAAACAAATCATCCGCGACATTCCTGACTTCCCCAAAGAAGGAATTATTTTTAAAGATATCACTCCGCTACTTGCAGACGCATCTGCATTTGGGAAAACCATCAATACGTTAAAAGAAAGATATGCAGATAAACAGATCGACAAGGTCGTCGGAGTGGAAGCGCGCGGGTTTGTCTTCGCATCAGCCTTGGCTTATGCGCTCGAAGCAGGTACTACAATGGTTCGCAAACCAGGAAAACTGCCTTATAAAACTTATCAGGAAACTTATTCTCTGGAATACGGAACAGACACCGTCGAAATCCACCAGGATGCTTTCCAGCCAGGAGAACGTATCGTCGTTATCGATGACGTTCTTGCCACTGGTGGAACCCTTGAGGCAACTTTGAACTTGATACGTAACAACTTTGAAAGTGTGGAAATTGTAGAGACTGCTTTTCTCATCGAGCTGGATTTCTTGAACGGACGCGAAAAACTCAAAGACACTCCCATCCACTCCCTCATCCACTACTAACGGGCCACGCCCGTTGGGAATAGGTCTATACCCGTAAAGCTAAAAGAGGTCGTTGCGCCTTTTACTATTGCTCACCAACATTGCCATCCACATAACGAGCGATCATGTAATCATCTTATTCACATGCTCAAGCGTTTTGTTTGGAGATAAAGATCATACCCATTGGTAACGGGGCTCGGCCCCACCCTATTGGTTACATAGCCGGAAGGGGATTTCTTTGGCTAGAGCTTCGGTGAGCTTGCGGGTATCTTCTAAAAAATCGGGCGAAATCATCAGTTCGATTAGGCCACGCGCGGGGTCTACAGTTCGCACCACTGCCAGGTAATCGTAGCCTTCAAAGATACTTACGATATAGGCGATGTCTTTTTTATCAACTTCTATTTGCCATTGAATCGAATCACTGTGCATAAAATTATCTTTAGGAAGTCACGCGGCTTTTCTCAAGCAACAGCATTATGAGACTGACGGCCGAAGGCGTGATGCCCGATATACGCGCAGCCTGCCCAAGTGTGACGGGGCGAATTGCTTCCAGCTTTTGTGCTACTTCATGCGAAAGACCGGGCACTCCTTCGTACTGAAAGTTTTCCGGAATACGGTAATGCTCCAATTTTTTCTGCTTTTCTATCAGTTGATTCTGGCGTGCGATAAACCCTTCATACTTGACGCGAATCTCTACTTGCTCGCCAACCAATTGCGGAACTTCCTCGCCTTCGAATGCACGAAGCAATCCATCATGCGTCACTTCAGGTCGCCGCAATAAAACATTCAAGGTCGTTGCGTTGCGTAATTCATTAATGCCCAGCGTGGAAAGTCGCGTTAGCGTATCCGGATTGGGCACCACCGTTGTTGACTCCAGTCTTTGTATCTCACGATCCACGGCATTGTATTTTTCCATACAGTGATTATAAAGATTTTCATTTACTAGGCCGAGTTCATGGCCTTTTCCCATCAACCTTTGATCTGCGTTGTCCTGCCTTAAAATCAACCGGTATTCTGCTCTCGAAGTAAACATGCGATAAGGTTCCTGCGTGCCTTTGGTAACGAGATCGTCAATGAGAACACCAATATAACTATCCATTCTTGTCAGCAGAAACGGTTTGCGTTTTTGCGATTTGAGTGCGGCGTTGATACCTGCCATCAATCCCTGACAAGCTGCTTCTTCATAGCCAGAGGTTCCGTTAATTTGCCCTGCGTGAAATAATCCGCTTACCCGTTTCGTTTCGAGAGAAGGCGTTAACTGTGTCGGCGGAACAAAGTCGTATTCCACTGCATAACCAGGAAGAACAATCTCGGCATTTTCTAACCCTGGAATCGTGTGAACCAGTTGTCGCTGCACATCTTCATCCATGCTGGTTGAAATACCGTTTGGATAAATCCAGTCTGTGTCCAGACCTTCTGGCTCAAGGAAGATATTATGCGAATTTTTATCGGGGAATTTAACCACCTTGTCTTCAATTGAAGGGCAATAGCGCGGACCCACACCTTCAATGATACCGCTGTATAACGGTGACAGATTCATATTGTTGCGAATCACTTCTGCCGTTTTTTCATTCGTTGCGGTGATATAACAAGGCACCTGCTTGCGATCAATATGAGAAGTGGAAAAAGAAAAAGGACGAGGTATTGCGTCCCCATCTTGAACAATGCACCGAGAAAAGTCGATGCTGTCCCGTTTCAATCGGGGCGGGGTTCCTGTTTTCAAGCGACCGAGCTCAAATCCCTCCGCGAGAAACGATTGCGATAATTTTGTCGATGGTTTTTCACCCATCCGGCCTGCGGGACGGCTGTTAAGCCCAATATGAATGCGTCCATTTAAAAAAGTTCCTGTGGTAATAACGACCGTTGCAGATTGCAATTCCATTCCACTGCCAGTACGTATTCCTTTGACCTCGGCGTTTTCTATAATCAGCTCATCAACTTCTTCATAGATAAGTTCCAGATTATCCGTATTTTCGAGAACCCGACGCATGGCATTTTTGTATTGGTGCTTATCTGCCTGGGCACGGTAGCCATGAACGGCAGGCCCTTTAGAAGAATTTAATAACCGAAATTGGATACCGGTCTCATCGATAACTTTGGCCATTTCGCCTCCGAGAGCATCGATTTCCCGCACAATATGCCCCTTACCTACTCCGCCAATGGCAGGGTTGCACGGCATAAGCGCAATCTTATCTGCTTCAAGCGTGACTAACGCCGTGGCGCAACCCATTCTCGCTGAGGCCAAAGCCGCTTCACAACCTGCGTGGCCGCCCCCAATTACTATGACATCAAATTTTTTCATGCTATCTTGCACCAGTATTTATTCGGAGCCGTTATTTTACAATAAAACTCCATATTTTTAGAACGAATAAACCCCAATTAGAAAACAAATGGACCTGCAAGCGGTAAACCAAGGTGTTAAACGCGGGTTCGATGAACAATGGGCAGGAACCTCTGTTGAAGCTCTTCTTGAAACCAATAAATATCCGCGAACCAAGGAGGAATTCGCCTGCATAGAAAGATTCCTTCCCAAGGGTGATATCATTTTGGAAGCCGGGTGCGGACTCGGCCCAAAACTCATACACTTTGATACTAAAAACTATAAAATTTTAGGACTCGACTACATCTTTTCTGCACTGCAGCAGATAAGAAATTACAATTCCAATTTGGTTCTCACTCAATCAGACGTCCATGCGCTGCCCTTCCCCGAATCGACTTTTGGGGCTTATCTTTCCTATGGTGTCGTCACACATTTTCCGCAAGGACCGCAAGATGCGATCACTGAAGCCTATCGAGTTCTAAAACCCGGTGGCCTGATTTTCATGATGGTTCCTGCCGCGAATCCGGTAACGAATTTCGTTTATAACGAACAAAATTTCCTCCACAAATTAAGAAGGAATGGTTGGATAAGAAAACTAATAGGCAAACCCCCACTAACTCCTCAAGATGATCATCTCACTTATTTCAAATTGCATGACAGAGATGAGATGCGAATTATTCTCGAAATTTCAAAATTCAAAATTATCCATGAGCAGCCGATGAGCCATAGTTTTAATTTGTATCTTGGGTGCGAGTGTTTCCAAAAAGACACCAATGGCAGAGCAAACAGTCTCGCAGAAGGATTGGCAGCGGTATTGCGAAAGTTTTTCCCCTGGTCCTCGTGCAATTATCTTTTGTTTATAGGTGAGAAACAATAAGAGGTTTTATCGACGACTCTCCCCCGAACTCATTAATAGAAGCTTCAACTTTAATGATATGGAATCATCTGCTGTTGCAGAACCTGTGAGGTGGCGGAACGTGGAACGCAATAACCCTACTAGAAAAGTCATTTTATAAAGAGATCGTAAAATAATATTCCAAATGAAGGAATAATATTTGGAATAAAAATACAGGTTACTTCGATAAGCTTCCAGCATTACCTTTTTTCGGTGGCGGTCCTGATGCGTGCTTTGACCGTGTAAATGTTGTACCGAGGTTTCCGGATAAAAACAGATTTTCTTCCCATCTTTTCTAGCTCTCCGGCAAAGATCATCTTCTTCGTTGTACAAAAAATAATTTTCATCCATCAAACCGATAGACTCGATCAGGTCTCTACTAACAACAAAACAACAACCCGAAATTACTTTTGCGTCCTTCGCTATCATGGAGCCCATTTTTTTTAGCTCGCTGGCAGGGTCGTATAGTCCCATGATTTTTAATGCCGCATCCTGTGGAGTGTCTTCCCACAAGCGGATGGGACAAGGCTGATTGTTCTCGTCAACGATACCCGTTCCAAGAATGGAAAATTCTGGATGCGCCTCCATGAAATTGATAACTTTTTTGAAACTGTTTTCAGTTAAAAGCGTATCGGGGTTCAACAATGCTACTCTCCGACCTTTTGATGCGACAATCCCCTGATTATTGGCAGTGGAAAAACCACGATTATCTTCATTAGCGATCACTTCCACTTCAGGAAAAAGTTCGATCACGGCTTCGACGGTCCCATCTTCGGAAGCATTATCAACAATGATTACTTCATAAGAAACTTCCTGAGTATGTTTTTTAATCGAACCCAGACAACGCAATAGAATTTCGCGTGTATTAAAACTGACAATCACCAAAGTGATATCTAGTTCAGCAGGTTGTGGAAATCTAAAAACAGGAGAGGTCATTTTTTCGGGTTTAACTGTTGAATAGGGAAGTGAGACCCCGCTTTGAAGAGCTACGAGCACGCTATAGTAAAAAGCTTAAATAACACCTGACGCTTTTCGGACACCGACCTTTTACCTGCGGCCATTTGGCCGCTAGCCCATGATGAATTTTTTATCGGGTAAAAAATTGCCGCTAGTATCGTAATATTCTTTTAGGTTATGCCAGCTTAAATGGATATCGCAATCCTGACAGATGGCAACGTCAAAGCGTTTCCTACTCACCATTTGTTTGCGATATTTTTTTAACTGAGGCCCATTCCAAACTTCGGTGATAGAGTTTGTTTTTAGATCGCCGACAACGGTGCTAGAAAACATGTCGGCACAACAAAGCACAACACTGCCATCCCAATAGACAACCATCCATTTCCATAATTGCGTGCAGGGAGCAACGTTGGTCTGATTGAATCGTTTATGCGTGTAACTCGTTTTATTGTTAGTGGAGATTTCGTATTCTTTGACAAAAGATTCTTTATCCAGTTTCCCAGCCCAGTTGGAAATAATATTGTCATCGATGGAGTTCAATACTACCGAACAGTCGTGGGAGGAAATTATTTTAAATAACTCCTGTTCCATAGTTTCTTCCACCGTTTTTAGAGTCTTGATACGAATGTTGACCGGAACAGGTCGCGCTGCTTTTTTATTTTCTTCGAGAAAATTCACTATATTGTCGCGCACGACATCGAAACTCATTTTCTTTACATCTTCAAAGGTCTGTTTGTCGAGCTCATCGAGGCTAATGTCTACCCCGACGCCATGCTCAATAAGTGTGGGAACAATTTTATCGTTGAGGAAAAACCCATTAGTGAGAACCTCAACCTTATGAATTTTGGGATAGCGTTGCAGATATTCGATACGCTCCTTCATAAACTTATCCATCAATGGTTCGCCAAACGTTCCAAATGTCAGCACACCACCACGGGTTCCAAAATCGTCAATGATCTTGCGATACACATCCATATCCATCGCACCCACATTAGTGAGGTCCGGATTCGGACACCAAACGCATTTCGCGTTGCACCGATTGGTGATGTCGATTAACAAAGCACCGGGCCATTCTTCAAGAGTTTTTGCCAAAGGACGCACAGATCCATCGAATAGAGGGGAGTCATAAACCTTGCGACGGAAATAATCCATAGCAGGAAAAAAGGGAATCTTCTTAATCCACTTTTTTACGGGATTCTCGCTCGCAGAATTCGGTTCACTTTGTGGGGTAACAGAGACATCGAGGGCGTCAACTTCACTCAATTCTGCTTCTTTTTCTATTTTTTCTACCGTGGAGGTTTCGTTCATTGAAAGACCTGAAAGTTTCCTGTCTTATCGGATATTTTAACCGATTTCTTTATATCGAAAAGGTTTTCATACGTATATTATTATAAATTTCGATCATGCTGTCAGCAGCCCGGTCCCAAGAAAATTTCTGTTGAACCTCAGTTTTTGCAGATTTTGCCATCATTTCTGAGGATTTCGGGTCTTCCAGAGCTCTATTGATGGCCTCGGCCAAGGCATCGGAATTATTTACAGGCACCAGCGTTCCAGTCACCCCATCTTCTATATTTTCCGGGACAGCACCTCCACGCGCAGCGATCACCGGTAGCCCGGTCGCCATTGCTTCCACCACCGATAAACCAAAACTTTCGATTCGGGAAGGGAAAATGCCGATGCTGCTTTTAGCTGCCAGGGTTTGAATTTCCCAATTGTTTAGCCATCCGGCAAATTTCACACGATCCGCCAGGCCAAGATCAGTCACACGGGTTTTATACTCTTGCAATAGATTGCCTTCGCCTACCAGAGTCAATTTGACATTCAAAAACTTTTTAGCAACCGTATTTAAGGCAACAAAAAGTTCTGGCAGCCCCTTTTCCTCTTCCATTCGACCCCAAAACAAAAGTTGCGCAGGCACAACTTGGTTTCTCTCCACATCAAACCAGGAACTTTCTATTCCAGGTGGAATCACTTCCACACGGTTGGCGCAGGCATTGCCCAGTCCTTTTACAATGAGTTCTCGGGAAAACTGACTGAACGCCACAATACGGTCTGCTTCAACCATTGCTTGTCGTAAAAGATAAGTATTGATGCTTTTTAGAAACCGAATCGGATGAGCCATCCCCTGTAATATTCCGGTAGTAGGGATGTTTGGAGCATGCGAAGTGAACACATAAGCAGCCTTTATTCTCGCCGCAATATTTCCCACTCCACAAGATTCTTCTGCGTTGCCGTGGATGACATCAAATTTTTCTTTCGCCGCTAACGGAGCCAGAACCTTCGAATAAGAAAATATATTTAAATTGACCGTAGCGAAATCGTGATGCTGTGCCCAATGGATTTTATAAGGAACCTCCACCTCAAAATGTTCATCAGGATATTTTGAATACAAGGCATGCACTTCGTGACCTTTAGCAGAAAGCGCGCAGGCCAATTGGTGCACCGCAAGCTGACCCCCGCCCTTAAACATAGACCAAGGCGAAGAATTAATTATTAAACATATCTTCATTGGGGCTATTCTCTGTCGCGTCTCAATTGCGCTCCCATGAACGCCACAACAGTAGGAATTATGGAAACAAAATAATAAACTAAAACGGTGACCCAAAACTCGCCAGGATCAGCAATCGAATTATATATTTCATGGCAAGTGCGATTCTTGCCCGCGAAACAGTCTATGCTACCACTTAATATTGCCCACGCAAGGTAGGAAAGAAAACCCAAACCAAACGCCGAAAAAAGGAAGATGGCTTTTTTATCGTAAACATTAAATCCATCTAGACCCCATCTTTTATCCGTTTCTCGCTCCAAGCGAACAAACAAGGCTGTCGCCCGAGGAACAACGCCAAAACTCAACCAACCCATTGCACCCAGCATCAATAGTCTAAAATAGGGGTCCAAAAAAACAGGGAATTCCATAAAAAATAGGGCTCGGGCAAAAAGAACCGACAAAAAGATAACGCACATGGAATAGAATAATAGATCGTTATCAATATTATTTTGCGGTTGGGGAGACGGGCGAATATCTTTTATTACCTCTTTTTTTAGTTCTCGCACTTCCTTATATCGGGAAAATATGATCCCGCAATTAGTGCAAGTGTCAGAGGCTGGCTGTTCAAATTTGCATTTAGGGCATTGCATCATTTATATTCAATCAAGAGGAAGCCGCTGTTGGATGTAAAAACTTATCTAATTCATTTCCATCATTTGAGAGACACGAATGGTTCCGCCATTTGCCAAGAACGGATCTGATTTGGCAATTTCAATAGCTACCTCCATGCTATCCGCTTTAACAACAGCAAACCCTTTCATCGCATTGGGATCTTTTTCGTCTTGAACATCACTTGAAGTTATAGTTTTTGTTCCTATTAAAGGTGTTCCGGGGTTGACTACCTTGTCACCAAGCCCCTCTACCCAGGCCTTCCATTTATCCATCTGTGCCATCCCTTCTTCTTTAGAACTCGACTGGTTCCCTCCGTAATATGCGATCATAAAATTTGCCAAAACTTTTCTCCTCGTTATTCGCTGATATCTAAAAATGTTTTACCATACGCCTGAATTAAAAAATATAAACCCGGGGTTATGCTCCAAGATATCTTGCTTGTGAGGCTCCCTGATTCTGAGCGTGAAACCTCAAATTGCCACGCTCCGTGCTTATAATAAAGAGGAACAAAAGCACTATTTGCGGCGGAGAATTGATTTATTTAAAATAAAAGTCCCTGTTTGCTCCCTATAACCCTTCTCCATTATCCCATTTCTAACGATAACAACTTGACTTTGATAATGATTATCATTACTATGAGCTAAAGATTGGGATTATCAAGAGACCTTAAAAGATGGAGAAACAAATGATGAAACTTAAATACAACGAGTCCAGCCAATTACGGGTCCGCTTAGCCATCCTTGAATCTCAGCTAAAAGTGGCAAATAACAAATTCGAACATCTGAAAAAAGCTAATAAAGATAAAAGTTCAACCACCAAACAATTTCAAGTTCTCTAAGAAGGTTTATTCAGTAAAACCCTATTTATATGCCATGCAGAAAACGTTTATCGGCACACTAAATTAATAGACCATCCTAAATTTATGCATTTGGTCGATGGCGGATATTACCCTTCCATTCTGGGCATGAGGAAAATGAATGGCTGGGGATATGAAGAATATAGATTACCGCGTTCCGCTCATCATGACGCAAGAAAAACATTTATACAGGGTCGGGTATTGCTTTATTTGCCACTCTCGCTAGAGAGTGCCGAAGAGAAGACTCGAACTTCCACACCCTTTCGGGCACATGAACCTGAATCATGCGCGTCTACCAATTCCGCCACTTCGGCAACATTTAACTAAAGAAGAACCCTATTATAATAGGGCTTAAAAATATTTCTATCACAATAAAATGATCAATCCAAAATCCAGCCTACTTTTCCAAATGGTACGCACGCTATATAAACAGAAAACTAATCAGAAAATTGAAGGTTTAGCTCTTTCCAAGGTTATTATATATAATTAGGGAACGTTTTTGGCCTTCCCAACGATTTTGTAGTTTCCTCTTCTTTTAAGGTGCAATGGTTTTCCTCCCGGTAAAAATACAAAAACAACTGGCCTGTGTCCTACTGTTGGTTTTATCCAGCACCGGGATATATTTCAATTCACTAAAAGGTTCTTTTCAGTTTGATGATGTTCCTTTGATCAGTAATCAATGGATTGGAGACCTCGAATCATTCAACCAATTTGTAAAACTTTCTTCTTATGAAAATCGACCCGTCCTGCTTTGGACCTATGCACTGAACAACTCTCTGGGTAAAAATAAGGAATTTGGATTCCATCTGTTTAACCTCATGCTCCATATTGGGGTCACTCTTCTAATATTTTTTTCAGTATTAAAAACTTCTTCTTTTCACAGAAGTTTTAATGACACATGCAACAACAATCCCGGAACAAGGAATCCGACTAGCATCTGGATATTCCCACTCATAACCGCTCTAATATTTTCTCTGCACCCTTTGAACACAGATTCTATATCTTATATTTCTTCTCGCTCATCGGTACTTGCGACATTTTTTTATCTATTCTCTTTATACCTTTTCCTAAATTTATTTAGCCCTAAAAAACAGAAGATCCCCTTAGCAAGCAACCTGATCTTAATCCCGCTAGTTGCTACAACAATGTATCTAAGCCTTGCCTCCAAACTAATCGCTGCAACCTTGCCGTTATTAATGAGCTTCTGGTATTTTGCTTTTATTTTTTCCAAAATAAACATGGAACTACTATGGAAAAGGATCTGGGCCTATTTACTGTTTATTTTATTTTCTATAGCAGCATTATTTTTATTTGAAAATTTCTGGTTTTACAATGCAAAAGACCAAGGATTGGAGCTGTATGGTCAACTGCCCTACTTACTTATTCAAATAAAGGTAATTGTTTTTTATTATTTACGGTTGTTCTTTTTTCCATTTAACTTAAGTGTAGACAGCGGCATGCCCTTCACCGCTATCAATGGAGACCCCTTCATTATCTTTGCAGCACTAATCATCTCTGGGATAGTAGTCGCCGCTATTAAATCACGAAATATATGGTTGCTGGTAGGAACAGCATGGTTTTTTATTACACTTGCGCCAACCTCAAGTTTTACGCCGTTGAACGATCTAGCGGTTGAGCATCGCACCTACCTTCCTATGACATTAGGAGTATGTATGGCAGTAGGCTGGGGAATATCCCGTCTTTGCTCAATGTGGAGGTTTGGTTTTTTATCACTAATAATACTCGCTCTCAGTTTGACAACCATTACAAGGAATAGTGATTGGATCAGCGAAATAAGTCTATGGGAAGACGTCGCAAGAAAAAATCCATCGTCGTCCCGAGCACATAATAATCTTGGAAAAGCTTATTTCGAAAAAGGCGACCTCACGCGCGCGAGCTATCATTTTGAAAAGAGCATTGCGAATATTCCCAAGTTCATCGAAGATAAATTTAACCTGAAAAATGCAGAAGAGTTTCTTTCAAGAAAAAAGGGTTCTGCAAACTCAGATAATTCCAATCTACGAATTGCAGCCGATCTTGTTGAGCCTCACTATAACCTTGCCAGCATTTACCTGGATCAAGGAAAACTAGTTCTCGCAGAAAAGGAGTATCTGAAAACGCTTTCACTCAGGCCTCACCACTCTTCCGCAAAAATAGGACTGGGCTCTGTCTACAACAAAAAGGGGCTTTATGAGAAAGCCGAAAAACTCTACCGACAGGTAATCGAAGACAAGAATTCCGAGAACAACAAAAACTACTTCCCGCTTGCCCATCTAAATCTCGGAGAAGTCTATGGCAAAACAGGGAAAATTTCTCTTGCCATTAAAGAGTGGAAACAAGCCATCCAACAAGACCCTTCCTTACTGCCAGCGCATTTCAATCTGGGAACGGCTTTTATGATGCAAGGGGAGTTTGATCTAGCAGAAAAATATTTATTAAAATGCTTAGAGATGAATAATAAGCATGAACCAGCTTTATTTAATCTTGCTCTCGTCAAACAAAAACAAATGAATTGGCAAGACTCCATTAAGCGATTCAATAATTATATTGCTGTTACAGGACCCAGGTCTTCCGCACTTACCCAGATCGGGATCAACTACCTAAGCCTAAAAGACTGGACGAATGCCCAATCCTTTTTCGAGAAGTCATTAAGCATACTTCCGACAGACATGAATACTTTGATCCTTTTAGGCGATGCATTTTTGGCTAAAGGACATGTCAGGAGTGCAGAAGAGAAATACCGTGTAGCTTTAAATCTAAATAAAGATTCTCAGTTGGAAAAAATATTAAAAAATAAAATAAAAAATATTTCCAAATGACTCCTCACCCGCAAAATTTTGCTCCAGTAACACTCCAGGTCAAGGCAATTTTCTTTCTTTGTTGCATGGGAGTATTAGCCTTTTATGGCACCCTGCATTCTCCATTTCATTATGATGACACACATGCAATTGTTGAAAATCCCTATATAAAAGACCTCAGCAAATTTCAGGAACAGGTGGGCATTCAGAATATTTTTAATAGATCTGCACTATTACTTTCTTTATCGGTCAACCAGCACTTAGGAGAAATGGAAGTCTTTGGTTATCATCTCGTCAATATTCTAATCCATATCCTTAGCGCAATTCTTTGGTTTTTTCTTGTTAAAGAGTTTCTATGCATCGAGGCATTTAAAAACCGATCTCAGCTAAAAACCTTACCACTGGTCTGCTCAATCATTCATTTGATAAATCCTTTGAATGTTCAGGCGGTAACTTACATATCCAGTCGATCATCATTATTGGCCACATTTTTTTACTTACTAGCCTTCTATATTTTTCTTAAAATTTTAAAGCCAACCAAAGAAGAAGATTCTAAGCTCCGAATTCCTATTTTGGCTTCCAACCTCTTAATAGTTTTATTTCTCGGAATTGCCTCAAAAGAAATTGTAGCCTCCTTCCCCTTGGTTGCAATCGTATATCTATGGTTGGCAACGCCTAATGAAAAAAGAAAAAGCTTAATTCCAAAGTTCATATCTATATTGTTTTTATTACTGATTTTTCTAGGCTATAGATATTTTCAACAGGGGAGCCTTTTCTCACTTAAGGCTGATCCTTCGTCAGTAAATACCCATCACCTGCTCTATTTATTGAGCCAAATTAAAGTGATCCTGGGTTATTACCTGCTAAAATTACTAGCTCCGTTCAATTTAAATTTTGAACCAGATATAGTTCTTTACAGCAATTGGTTTCATTGGGATTGGGTTATTTCACTGACAATCCTCTTCATAGCTGGGATCGCAATATTTAAGCAACAGTCAAACCTTATAAAGTTTGGCGCCATGTGGTTCCTCATCACCCTTCTTCCCACATCCAGTTTTATTCCTTTAAAACAATTGGCTACGGAACATCGGACTTATTTACCGGGATTGGGATTCAGCTTGGCTTTAGGGTGGATGTTTTTGAATATCAGAAACTACCATATATGGACCAAAGTACTTTTTCTGATTTTTATCCTATTATCATCCACGCTAACTCTAAACCGATCTCTTGACTTTCGGTCTGAAGTTTCGCTTTGGAAAGACACGTCGCTAAAGTCACCACGAAAAGCTTTGGTTCATAATAATCTCGCCACCGCTTATATGGCAACCGATCAGCTGCAACAAGCAAAAATATCACTTATAGCGGCTTTGGCCATTAATCCTTTACAAATCGACTCGCATATTAATTTGGGTCATATTGCAGGGCGTGAAAAAAACTGGGAACAAGCTATCGAAAAGTTTAATTTGGGAATAAGTCTCGGCACTAAAAAATCTGACACTTTTTATTATTCCGGATTTGCCAGAAACAACTTAGGAAGGTTTGAAGAGGCTATACCCTACTTCGAAAAAGCCATCAGCATGAAACCTTTTGAGGCTGATTATTATTTCGATCTTGGTAACTCATACAATCATCTACAATTATTTGATGATGCCCTGTATCAGTTCCGGAAAACTCTGGAAATTGACCCAAACCATTATAAAGCCCACAATAATATCGGCACTATCTTCTGGGCTTTAGGGAAGCTGGATCAGGCAAAAGATGCTTTCGAAAAGGTATTAAGCATTAAATCTGATATTCCGACAATACATAATAACCTGGCGGCGATTTATATAAAAAAAGGGGATTACAAGAAAGCAATTCCCCATTTAGAAAAACTGATAGACCTACAACCTAAAAATATAAATGCCAAAAAACTACTGCAATTCTCCCTTGGACAAATTAGATAAGGGATTTTATGATCTCTAAATTTACAGATCCTCCCTCCACACAGGCCCAAAAATTATATTGCTGCATGGCCTTGGCCTTAGTTGGCATTCTTGTCTATGGCAACCATCTACAAAACACCTTCCAGTTTGATAGTGTTGCCTACATAAAAAACAGCCTGAGTTTGAAGAATCCGGAGTCAATGCTGACCCTACAATTCTGGATGGCGGGATTTTTTTCCAGAGGGCTTCTGTCAATTTCCATGGCGCTTAACGCCCATCTTGATGAACTGCATCCCTTTGGCTACCATATACTCAATCTTGCACTCCACATTTTCAATGCGATTCTAATCTTTCATATCTTCAAAAAAGCTTTACTTCACTTCAAAAATAAAATTGGCGGGAATGATACCGCTATTTCTTTTTTCGCTGCAACTATTTTTCTAGTTCACCCCATTCAAACAGAATCTGTCATATATATTATTAGTCGGTCAGAGGTTTTGGCATCGACTTTTTATTTGCTTGGATTTTTCTTATTCCAAATCTGCCTGGATTTAGACAAGCGCAATTCACTACTAAATAAATCTATACTACCTTTGGTCATACTGCTCCTGGCCGTGATCGGATTCAGCGTTAAACAAACGCTTGCGACATTTCCATTGATTATATTTTTGTATTACATATCCGTTTGCCCCTTAGATTCTCCGGTTATAAAATTTCTTCTCAATTGGAAATGGCCGATACTAACCGCGGTATTAATATTTTCAAGCCTCCTTTTATACAAACTTCTCTCAGACGAAACTTTTCTGATTGGTCCATCCAATCCCCTTGAAATGGTGGGCAGGGAGAAGTACATGCTCAGCCAGCCTGCTGTGATTGTTTTTTATTATCTTCACAAAATTTTGTTCCCCATCAATTTAAATGTCGATCCCGATATTGAAGTTGTGACTCACCTTTTCTCCTTTAGTTTTATTGCAAGCATGACTATGATCGCTTTCATTGCTTATTATTTTTCTAAACAGAAAGCATGGCGGTTTTACATTTTCTTCCTCAGTTGGTTTTTTATAATTCTCTCACCCTCTTCATCTATCGTTACCTTGCATGATCTCGCCGCAGAGCATCGAGTGTATCTGGCTTTACCTGGTGTGATTTTTATTTTTTCCTACGGTTTATTCGACATTTTAAAAAATCAAAAATCAGGCATCTTAATTTTATGCGGACTGACTCTTTTCCTGGGGGCATTGAATATAGAAAGAAATATGACCTGGAAAAACGAGCTGTCTTTATGGCAGGACACTTATAAAAAATCGCCAGGAAAACTTCGCCCTTTAATCAATCTGGCCAGGGCTCATAGCATAGAAGGAAATAGTGAAGACGCAGTCCAATATTATGAAGAAGCTCTTTTAAAAGGGTCTGGAGTTTTTGTTATTCAATATAATCTGGGTGAATTGTATCTTAAGAAGGGGCGAGTTGAAGAGGCGATCTTACGTTTTGAATCTGCCCTGCAGCTCAAGCCAGAAATTCCAGAATCTTATGCCAAATTGGGTGAGATATATTTATCTCAAAAAAAATGGAAATTAGCAGATATTTATTTCAAAAAATGCATTGAAATCGATTCCCGGTTTTCGCATGTTTTTAAAAATCTGGGCGTTCTGCATTTTTATCATTTAAAAAACCTGAAAGAGAGTCTTCTATATTTTTCCCGATCTCTGGCCTTGGACCCTAATCAGATAGAAGCCAACGAAATCAAGAAACTTCTCCAGCAATATTCGACTTCCTAATAGTGAGATAGAGTTAAAAATCGACCTAATTCTGCGTTTGCTCATCAAAGCTATTTGTGTTCTGCTTTTTCGAGAGCCGAATCGGCTTCCTCTTCTGCTTTCAGCAGCGACTTCACCGACATATGGTCGCTGAGGATGAAATAGAACCCACCTGCGAATATTACTAAAAACGATGCGGCCCACACCACCATGCCGAAGCTGACGGCGGTCACTTCTGCTTCCCCCATTATTTCGTGCAGTGCAATCATTACCCCGGCGTTATATGACCCAAGAAAGGCAGGAGTGGGTAACGCCGTAATAAGGATACAAACCATAACGGTCAAAATCAAAATGGAACCCATCGTCTTGTCTTGCAAATCGAAAGCGTAATAAAAGGGATAATACATAGCGACGATGAGGAACCAAGTCAAAATGGAGTAGAGAATAATCTGCATTAAGGCAGATTTATCTTTGATGATCTGACACCCCAACGCAAACTCTCCGACCATGAACAATATTTTTTCCTTCCACTTATCAGGAAGGGGTCGAATGCACCAACTAATCCACGAGTTCACTTTTTCTTCCCGCCAGGCAAGTAGAAACATGAACCCCAACAAACCAAAGACCAGAATAAAGCAAACGCGGCCAAACCCTATCGCCATACTTTGAACGGAGATACCGGAAAAGGTCAGGTTGGGGTCGAACATTTCTGCATTAAACACAAAGACCCATACAAACAACACCATCAGACAAACAAGATCAAACAGGCGTTCAACGATGATGGTAGAAAAGGCCCCTGAAAATGTGATGTTATGTTTTTTTCCCACCAGATAGGCGCGCAAAAACTCACCTGCTCGTGCAGGAAGAATGTTTCCCATAAACCCGATCATTAACGGTGAATAAATTTCTTTAACGGAGATTTGTTTAAAAGGGCGCAACAGAATCTGCCAGCGGTAGGCGCGGGTAACATAACTAAGTATGATAAGCACCAGCCCGGGCAGGGTATAAATAAGCTCTGCATCTTTCAACGATGTTGCCAGTTCTTGTAACGAAACGTTTCGCAAGGTGTAATAAAGCGCACCGAAAGCGATGACCAGCCCTATCAGCGATTGCCGAATTTTTTTCAATTTGATTCCTCAAGCAGGGATTTGGCTTTTTCGATATCTTTGTTGATCTGTACGACCAATTCTTCTTTCGACTTGAATTCTATTTCGCTACGGATACGGGAGATGAATTCCACCTCGATTTCTTTTCCGTAAATCACTTGGTTGAAATCGAAGATATGGACTTCTACGCTCAACCGGTCGCGTTGGAAGGTGGGGTTGAATCCGATATTGGCTACTGCGTCGTAGGATTTATTTTGATAGATCATACGCACGGCATAAACACCTGTTCCTGGAATCTGCACTTTGCTGGTGTCGATATTAGCGGTGGGGAATCCGATAGCCTGTCCCGTTTTATATCCCGCAACAACGGGGCCTACGATAGAATAATAGCGGCCTAGAAATTTTAGCGCTGACTCCATGTTTCCCGATTCGATTACTTCACGCACATGGGAACTGCTAACGGTTGATCCATCGAGTTGGAACGGCTCTACCACATGAACTATGAAACCAAATTCTTCTCCCATTTTTTTCAGGTAGGGAATGGTGCCTTCACGACCACGGCCGAAGGCGTAGTCGAATCCGACCACCATTTCCTTAACGCCAATTTTTTCGCTGAGAATATTTTTCGAAAAGTCGCGCGGTCGCTGGTCCGCAAACTGACGTGTGAAATCGGCGCAAATGACTCTATCAATATTACAGGCTTCGATGAGCTCCATTTTTTTGTGAAAATGTGTGAGCAGTGGCGGAACTTTTTCGGGAGCAATAATTTTTAAAGGATGTGGCTCGAAAGTGAACGCAATAGAGGTGCCATCTTTTTCAAGGGCAATCTCAGCCGCTTTGCGAAAAAGGATCTGGTGACCTACATGCACCCCATCAAAATTGCCCAGGGTCACCACAGGGTAGGGAAGGGGACCTCTTATATTTTTGGTTCCGCGTACTATTTTCATAAAATCTAACTCCAGTCTACCTCAATGGCCTGATTTTTCAAGTCCCCGGCATATGGAACTATAAAATAGTTGCCTCGGAACAGATGAAAATCGGCTCTGGTTCTGCTAATATAACCCTACCCGAATAATAAGGAGCATTTGAATGTTTGATATCGGATTTTTTGAGCTGATGGTAATCATGGGAATCGCCGTTGTGGTGATTGGCCCACAGAACCTTCCTAAACTTGCGAAAGCAATAGGCAAAGGCTGGGGAGAGTTTCAACATACTTTCAGCGGACTGAAACAAGACGTTATGGACGAAGCCGAAGGCCTCAAACAAACGGTTAATATCGATGCTTTGGAACAAGATATCGGAGCCGCTACGAAAATCGATGTCGATGTGAACCTTTCCGAAATGGAACTGGATATCGCCGGCGATATCAAAAAAGACCTCTAGCAGGGCAAGCCCTGCGGCTCAAAGGTCTATTCTTTTTTTTCGATACAGTTCCCGTAAAGCTTCAAGATGGAATTTTTTAACCCGTCCCCCTAAACCTCCCTCACTCGAAAAATATCTTGTTACTATGCCATTTTGTCTGAAGATAGCCTTCTGACCTTTTTTAGCCCAGCGTCACGCTGGCGCGGAGCAGTATGATTAGTTCTGTTACATTTCATCCCTTTATTTCGCATTTTCCACCCGCCTTATTTGTTGCGGGGCTGGCCCTACTTTATCTATCCAAAAAGAGAAATGACCCGAAACTAGGTTCCGCCGCGAGTTTTAATTTCAGTCTTGGGTTGATGGCTGCTGTTGTCGCCAGTTTTTCGGGAATGGTTTCGGTCGATATCAACTTGCGCACAACGATAGATGTGGAAGAGCACCAAGGTTATTCTTTCCTGTTCACTGTCCTCTACGGTTTTGTTACCGGTTATTCCTACACCAATTCTTTTTCTAAAACGGCTCAAGGCTTTTACATTGTCGGATTGTTAACCATGTGCATTTGCCTGTTTTCCGGTTATCAACTTGTCCACTCGGCGTGGGGCCCATAGGTCTACTGCCTCCAGCTGCTAGCTGGAAGTTCGAAACGATGGACGAGTTCGCCGCCGTAGTAACCGGTCTTGAGCACACAGACGAGACCAGTGACGAGGGCTAAAAAGTAAACCACTCGACCGAGTGAGCTACGGAAGTAGCGGGAAACAACCATCGCAATAAGAAAAGCTCCTGCAGTTAGAAAAGCAAAACGTAGGTGACCGGCAAGAAAGTCTTCAAATTTTTCCGTATTGCCCAGACTCAACATCCCCAAAAAACCCACCAACAAAACGGGGAAAATACACCAGAACCCTAAACGCGTGTTGAAATGACCTGCCGTTGCAACCACCTCATCATTTCTTAAACTGCCATAAACTTCAAACACCACACCGCTGGTTAATAATGCCACAGGAAAATGAACAATTAGGGGATGTAGCTTTGCAAAAAATATCATTTAGATTTTGTGGATTTTTTACTGCTACTTCTGCGCCGATCAAGGTCTGCCAACATTATGCCCGCCGCAACGGAAACGTTTAAGGATTGCATATCGCCTTTGCCTGGAATGGATACAAGAGCATCGCAACGGCTTTTTACGCGATCTGAAAGGCCTTCATGTTCATTGCCAAGTACCAGCACAGCCGGAAAACGAATCTTTGCCGAACTTAGAGATTCCTTTGCATTCGGGTCGGCGCCCACTACACACCAGCCTTGTTCACGACAATCTCTTAGCGCGGAAGGCAGATCGCTACTGTTATAAACCGGGACCGACTCCCATCCGCCTTCTGCCAATCTTGCAGCGGAAGGGGTGATGCCTGTTATCTTTCCCGTCCCGGGCACTATCAAACCGTGCACTCCGAAATAAGCGCAGCTTCGAATGATCGCGCCCTGGTTATGGGGGTTGTCAATACCATCTAGAGCCACCACCATTCCGTTCTCAGGAATACTGCCGCGAATTAATTTATGCACCGATCCACAAGTACGAGGACGCACCACCATAACAATCCCCTCGTGATGCATTGCCGACGCCACTTTGTTCAATGATTCTTGATCCAACTCGCGAAAAGGAAGCTTCTTCTCCGCACACCACGCTTTTGCATCTTTCAATTCTGTTGATCGGGCTCGACTGAAAAACAAGCGTAGCAAACTTTCAGGGCGTTTTTTAAATGCACTCATACAGGCGTTCCAACCATAAAGAGTAAACTCTTCCTGTTTTTTATGTTTCGCTCTATCCCCATCGGAATGGGTCTTCTGAAATATTTTTGGTTCTTTATCGATCACAATTATTAACTCACATTTAATATAAAATGATTAAACTTCTTTACCGAGGGCAGCACGCTACTCACTCGAAGTAACTCGGACTCGCCCCACTTTAACAAAGAGAGGAAAAACCCCAACCCAGAAGCTTTACTCTGACAATTTGCTTAATAAAGTTCTGGCCTTTAGAGTCCAGCATCACGCTGGCTAGCCGTGGCCGCCCATCATAAACTCTTCGTTATCGTCAAAGCTGAGAGGTTGCTCGTTTTGAAAGAATTCTTCTACCTTTTCCATTACCTCGGCGGTGGTTATGCACTCGAACATGCTCTTACGAAATTTTGCGGCTCCGGAATTTCCAAACGCAAGCCAAGCTGAGAATTTTCGCAATAAAATGAGTGAAAAACGCGTGTCGTAATGTTCATGTAAACTTTTTCGATAGCGATGGATTATTTTCAGGCAAGAGCTATCGTTACTCAATCCGACGCACTCATTAAATATTCCGGGATTACGTAAAGCCCCTCTGCCTATCATAACCGCATCGACTTTTGATTCCTCCAGTCTTTTCTTTGCTTGCTCAGCGCTGCGAATATCTCCATTACCTATGATAGGAAGTTTAGCCTTCTCTTTAACTTCTGCCATTAAGTCCCAATTGGCTTTACCTTCATAGCCTTGAGCGCGAGTGCGCCCGTGTATCGCCACCCATTCGCAGCCTGAGTTATAGGCTGCCTTGACGCATTCGTGTACCGTCAGTTCTTCTTCATTCCACCCGGTACGCATTTTCACTGTAAGAGGAAGTCGAATGCCTTTTTTTACAGTAGAAAGAAAATTTTCCAGATAGGCCGGGTCGCGTAGCAATGCGGCTCCACAACCTTTTTTAACTACCTTTTTGACCGGACAGCCAAGGTTGATATCGATAAAATGCGCGCCGGTAGACTCTACAAACTCAGAAGCTCTCACAATATCTTCTGCTGATTCACCAAATAGCTGGATGCCGACAATGGATTTGGAATTTGCATGAACCCGCATCATCTTTTGGGTTTTCTCGGAGTTGTACAAAAGTCCTTTAGCAGAAACCAGTTCAGAGATTAAAACACCCGCACTCATTTCATCCATCAACTGTCGGAAACAAACATCAGTGATGCCCGCCATAGGTGCCAGCCAGAATGGATTACGCGCCTTAGCAAACAAACCTCCAGTTTCTTGCACAGGGTTTTCGTGAACAGGATGTGGCGGGGTAAAAGTGTTCATTGAGTTTATATTTTTACTAATTCCAATAAGGGTTCAAAATGTGCTGGTGGATCAACTCTAAACTCCATTGTTCGATCAAAGCATTGAAACTCGAGACTCCAAGCATGCAAACCGTATTGATAGTTTTCTTTGCTTCCTTGCCCATAGACCAGATCATTGTAAATGGGCAGTCCACAACTTGAAAGATGAACTCGAATCTGGTTTGTTCTTCCTGAAAGAGGGGAAACTTTTAAAAGCGATTGTCCATTTTTGGAAGCTAGCCATTGAACTTCAGTTTTTGCCGATTTCGCATTTGTAATTTGATCGCCGATACCTCTATGTGATCCCTTTAAAACCCCAATGGGGGCATCAATACAAAATTTTTCTGTCTTAGGTTCACCTTCTACTAAAGCCAGATATTCCTTTTTTATCCGGTGGCTCTTGAATTCGTTCATCAGAGTACCAGCTGCTTCGCGTGTCCGGGCGAATACGATAACACCTGTGGTCGTCGCATCCAGCCTTTGTACTGGTCTGGGAATTTCTTCTGGGTACCACTGCTTCAAAATTTCTGTCATGCTGTTTTGAAAATAACGCCCGCTGGGATGAACCGGAATAGGAGCCGGTTTATTGAACACCCGTATATGCGAATCCTGATAAACAACTTTCAACCTGCGATTTGCTGGCGGTTCCTGCCGCACACCGGCACGTGTAATAATTCGATCCCCTTCTTTCAGGATATAACCAATCTCTGCGGTCGCGTCGTTTACCGAAATATCTCCATTTTCTATTTGAGCGATCCAGTCTTGCCTGGATTGATATGTAAAACGTGAAGAAAAATATTCTTCAATAGAAAGCCCGCAATATTGCGGCGACGGAGAAGATTTATAAATCTGCTGACTTGCTTCTGGCTGGAATAATGTATCCACCATCATGTAGCCCCAAAGAAGGTGATAATATTAAAACCTGGGTCGCCGCGTTCCCTCTGGTCACTGGCTATGCCGAGTTGAGGAAATCAAAAAAATCGTTTCTAGAAGCAAAATTGCAATCGTTCGCTCAATAGTGTGCTGACCTGTACTCACCAGGCATGGCTCGGCTCACTAAGCGGGAAGTAATGTTGCGCACTATAGTAAAAAGCAACAACCTCTTTTAGCTTTACGGACATCGACCTATTACCAGCGGTGGTTTGTCGCTTAATTCCATTGGGGATTTACTGGGGCTTGCACGAGATATTCGTAATCTTTACCGAGAGAGCACACTACATTTGCCCAGATTCCATCTTCATTATCCTGAAAAACAAATTCACCGCAGGCTGCAGAGGTCAACCAACTAAGCCGGGTCATTTCCTCTGCCAATTGTCCGGCACCCCAACCTGAGTACCCTAGATAAAATCGGATATTCTTTTCCGGATTTTTAACACGAGTCATTAAGTTATCCAGCAACTCCCAACTCATTCCTAGATAGACACCATCGCAAATGGATTCCAGTTCGGGTAAAGGTTCTTCGGAATGACACAAGTAAAATACTTGTGAAGGGGAGACTGGACCGCCCATATATATTTTTCCAGAAGGAAACTCGGACATACCCATTTCCGCAAATACTTCTTTGGAGTCTATGGGGGCCGATCGATTGATCACCAGACCAAAAGAACCTTCGTCATCATGGTTGCATAACAGAACAACCGTGCGCGAGAAATTGGGGTCGGGTAATACCGGATTGGCAATCAGGAAATATCCCTTGCCATACTCTTCATTGGATGGTTCTGGCATGACGCGATTACAAGTTTAAAGATTGAAGTTTTTTGAAATTGGGTTCAACCTTAGCTTCCTCTTTCCCTTCGGAAGAAGCGAAGTTGTTGTCTAAGGCAATACTTACCAACTCTGGAAACTTTGTTGAGAGGGCCAATGCCATAATTCCTTCATCACCAATTTCGTTCTGCGCCAGATCCAAATCTTCTAATTTTTCTAATCCGTTATCCCGTGCCATTATTTTTGCACCCTCATCCTTAATAGCATTCCGGTACAGGTTGAGCGACTTTACCTTTTGTAAAACTTTAGATCGTATAAGATGGCGAACTCCTTCTGGGCCAATATCGTTTCCGCCTAACTCTATCCAATTGACCTTGGAAAATAATTCAGCTTCTGCTAGCAGTTGTACACCTACATCACCTATACGATTCCCCCCCAAGTTCAATCGGCGTACTTTTGCTACACGCTCATCGCGAGTAATAATAGTCATTCCATTTTGGCCGACACAATAGCCTTTTAGGCTAAGTTCTTTGCCGTCCTGGCTAAGGGTCTCCCCAACGACTTTTTTCATGGCCTCCTGCAGCCTATCGCCTGTCAAGGTACAAGGTTCTGCAGGCTTATAAATTTCAAAATGTGTAATGGAAGGCATCTCGACCCCTTATATTTTTGGAATAGCCTTAACCTTTAATAAATAAGAAATTATCAGGCCAAAAGCTACAAAATGATTAAAAAAAGCCAACAAAAAGAACTAATTCGATTGTAAACAGGCTATTATAACGTTGACAGAAAATCAATTATATTTTAGATTTCCAAGCTTAATTCAAAGCTTGGAGAAATCCACCAATCCGATTGACTGGCAATTGCGATAAGTGGCAAAATTCTATTAATTTGTGAGTAATTTTAGCTAGAGGGCAATGGTATGAAACTTGATTTTGATAAAATGGGGGGTCTGGTTCCGGCGATTATTCAAGACGCAGAAACCGGGAAAGTGTTAATGCTCGCCTATATGAACACCATTGCCTGGGAAAAGACCCTAGAAACGGGAAAAGCATGGTTCTACAGCCGCTCGCGGGACAAGCAATGGATGAAGGGGGAAGAAAGCGGCAACGTCCAAATTGTTAAGGAAGTGTTTGTCGATTGCGATGACGATACCGTGCTCTTGAAAGTAGAACAGGTAGGTAAAGCAGCCTGTCATAAGGGTTATACTAGTTGCTTTTTTAGAAAAGTTGACGGAGATGTGAAAATCGTAGAAGAAAAAGTATTTGACCCGGAAAAAGTTTATAAAAAATAAACTGCACCTAAACCATTAAGAAAGAGATCAGTCCATGAGCGGTAAAGTATTAAAACTAGGAATTCCCAAAGGCAGCTTGGAAGAAGCAACGGTAAAACTTTTTGCCCGGGCGGGTTACAACATAAGAATTACAAGCCGTTCTTATTTCCCCAGCATCGATGACGATGAAATTGAGTGCATGTTAATTCGCGCCCAAGAAATTGCGCGCTATGTAGCGGATGGCGTTCTTGACGCGGGCTTGACCGGAAAAGACTGGATTATGGAAAACCGCGCTGATGTGGAAGAAATCGCACCGCTGGTTTATTCCAAAGTCTCAGCACGACCGGTTCGCTGGGTTCTGGCTGTGCCTAACAATTCTTCCATCCAAACGGTTCAAGACCTGCAAGGAAAACGGATTGCTACTGAAGTCATCAACCTGACAACAGATTGGCTGAAAAGCCATGGGGTAACTGCAAACGTTGAGTTTTCATGGGGTGCCACAGAAGTCAAAGCTCCCAAGCTGGTCGATGCGATTGTTGAAGTGACAGAGACGGGGTCGTCTCTCAAGGCAAACAACCTGAGGATTGTCGATACCTTAATGGAATCCACAACGCGCTTTATTATGAATAAAACGGCAAACCAGGATGCATGGAAACGCAATAAAGTCGATCGTCTGGTTATGATGTTGCAAGGTGCCATGGCAGCAAACGGTAAGGTTGGGCTGATGCTCAACGCGCCGAAAGATAAGCTGGATGAAATCGTTAAGGTTTTTCCATCTGGTAAAAAACCAACGGTCTCTGAGTTGAGCGATACAAAATGGGTAGCTATCAATGTGATTCTCGAAGAAAAACTGGTGCGCGATTTTGTTCCTGATCTTAAAAAAGCTGGCGCGCAAGATATCGTCGAATATCCATTAAACAAAATCATCCACTAGGCGTGGAACCAATAGGTGTCGATACCCGAAAAGAAAATGTAGATTTCAATGCCCTTTACTATAGGGGTATTGCCTCTCACGTAATCGGCGACAATTCATTGTTATTTTTGGGCGACCAAATACCATTGCGTTTCTGGATTTATTTTGTCAAAAGGGTCTTTCCGCCCTGCATTCCTTATGCAAGAAAACACTGAATCAGAAAAACCAGCAGACTCAGACACTCCGGAAAAAGAGAAAAACTCTTCTGATGTCGAAGAAACCGCTGAAATCCCTGAATCATCTGAAGACGAGTCTCCGTTTGAAGAACAAGAGGGAGAAGTCCTTCCTACTGAAAAGAAAAATAAGAGCGGTTGCGGATTTCTTATCTTCATCCTTTTGATTTTAACGAGTGGCGTCGGCTACCTTTATTACACCCATCAGATTCCATCGCAAATCATGCAGTGGATTGAACCTCTTATTGGATCGCAGCCGAAACAATATAATCAAATCGCAAGGCCACCGGTTGTCAGTCCTTCTGAAAAAAGTCCAGTTACATTAGAAGAAAAAACCGTTTTTGAAGAATCCCTCAGTGTTGAGGAAGAGCCATCCATTAAAATAGTCTCGCCCCCTCCTTTAGAAGAAATAGAACATATCAGCGGTTCTCTAGCAAAACTCATCTCTGAGCCGATAGACAACCCTTATTCCGCTAAAATTTCTGGCAGTAGCACCACAGTAGTGGAGCCAAATGTTGAAGTCGTAGTGGAAGAGTCTAAAGCTCAGGAAGGGCTTTCGGAAAGAGAGCCTGTATTCTCTCCTTCGCCACCAAAACCTTTGGAGCCTGTTCAACCGGAAAAGGGTCAAAGAAATGAAGCCGTGCAGGCTTATCTCGATTTCTTTGAATCGGCTCTGGTTAAGATAGGCGAGCTGATTAAAACAGGGTTTGCTAAAGGAAAAGATTTCTTAATGCAATCTTTTGGTTGAGTGGGAATTTAAATAATTTCTTCATCGAAAGCGAATTCGAAGGGAATTTTTTTCTCAATCAGTCCGGCCGATTTGCAAAGAGACTGGAAATGGCTCAATCCGTCCAACTCTTCACCTCCTAAATTGTAGCGAATTTTATTTTGCAGATAATCGAGTAACAAGGGTTCAGGAAAATTCTTGAGGCGCGCCTGACTCCGCACTGTGCTGGCAATTTTCATCAATCCTTCTTGTTTTGCGACGCGAAAAATTTCTACAATTCTCTCGTCAATTTCGACTCCTTCTTTGACTGCAATCACCGCGTGCACAAAAGTCTTTCCCGTTCTCTGATACCACTCTTCGCTAAGGTCGTATATTATTGTGCCTTCTTTTTTAAACCCCAGAGCGGGATCGCCGATAATGAGCGCGGCATCATGTTCTTCCAGCATTTTATCGGGATTGGGATCACAGTCCACCCATTTCAAATCAGGCGACATTTCATTTTTAAACAGCAATTTCAATAAAGCCACCGAAGTACGGGACCGGTTATCAATAGCCAAAGATTCGATAGTCTTAAGTGGATATTTGGACACCAGTAAAACCGTTCCCACTTGATTCTTCGATGCTATGGATACCCCTGGTAGCAAACGCAATCGATCTACGTTTTTCAAATATTCGATGGCGGGGATCATGGCTAGATCAAGCTCACCCCGATTAAGCTGATCGGCAAGGTGAGCAGGGGTTTCTGTATGAACCTCTATCTTTGTCCAGTCACCCATAGTTTCCAGGGCATCGCGTAACGGTTGTGCATTTATGAAATCGTGAATACCAAATTTTAACAAATTAAATCTCCTGAAAAACAAAAAGGGATGGGGGGTTTCCCCCCATCCCTTTAAAATAAAACCTTAAACCACTAAACAAAGAAAGGTGCCATCACCAGCGACACAATGGACATCAATTTGATGAGGATGTTCATTGCCGGACCAGCGGTATCCCTCAGAGGATCAACCACGGTGTCTCCAACAACTACAGCGTGGTGAGCGTCAGAGCCTTTACCACCCAATGCGCCAGCTTCCACATAATTTTTGGCATTACCCCAAGCACCACCGCCGTTAGACATGAACAGCGCCAGCAATACACCGGTAAGGGTTGCTCCCATCAGCATTCCACCCAAAGCTTCTGCACCAAACATCCAACCGACTATGATAGGTGTTAAGAAAGCCACTAGACCGGGAGCAATCATTTCTTTCAAAGCTGCCTGGGTGCTGATATCGATACAACGTCCACTATCGGGCTTGCTAGTGCCTTCCATCAGTCCTGGGATTTCGCGGAACTGCCGGCGAATTTCTTCAACCATTTCCATCGCCGCGTTGCCAACCGAAGTCATGGTCAGTGCTGCAACATAAAATGGCACCACACTGCCCAAGAATATACCAATGATCACATGGGTTTTGGTGATATCAATGGCATCGATATTAGCCGCTTGCGTGAATGCGGCAAAAAGGGCTAACGCGGTCAGAGCTGCGGAGCCAATGGCGAATCCTTTGCCCATAGCAGCTGTATTATTTCCCACTTGGTCGAGTCCATCCGTAATCTTACGGGTTTCTTCTCCCAGTCCTGCCATCTCTGAAATTTTGCCTGCGTTATCCACAATCGGACTATACGCATCTACCGACATGGTAATTCCTACGGTTGCGAGCATACCCACTGCTGCCAGAGCGACTCCATAAAGACCAGCGGATTCAGCACTCACAGAAATGGTCAAGACCAAAATCAGGATAGGAATAACACAACTTTCCATTGCAACTGCAAGACCCGTGATCATTACCGTTGCAACACCGGTACTACTCGATTCTGCAATACGGATAGCCGGTTTGCCGGCTGTATAATATTCGGTGATTAATCCGATAGCAATTCCTGCAAGACAACCGAAAAGGAGAGCAATAAATACTCCTGAGGGAAGGCCCATGACTTTAATAAGGAAAAATGCCACGAACAACATGGCACCAGCACTGACAAACGTGCAGTTTCTAAGTGCCGCTGAAGGGTCCATGTTTCCCAAGGATGTCATGGCATGAATGCCGATTACTGAAGCAAGCAAACCCACCATGGCTATCATGATTGGCAAAGCCATATACTCGAAACGTAATGTTGCCATGCTCGCGCCAATAACAATGGCCGCGATCATGGAACCACAATAAGACTCAAAAATATCTGCGCCCAGCCCTACAGTGTCTCCTACGCAGTCGCCTACGTTATCGGCGATAACGCCTGGATTGCGTGGGTCGTCTTCCTGTATACCCGCTTCGACCTTACCAACGAGGTCAGAACCAACGTCTGCGGTTTTGGCGTAAATACCGCCACCTATGCGTGCGAACAATGCAATGGAACTAGCGCCCATGGCAAATCCACTGATGACTATAAAAGAATCTCCACGTCCGAATAGAAGGAATAATCCTCCGATACCAATAAGGCCGAGGCTTGCCACACAAAGCCCCATCACCGCGCCACCATTGAACGCGACAAGAAGTGCCTTGGACTGCTCACCGTCAACTGCGGCCTGGGAAGTACGAACACCGGCTGTTGTTGCTGCATTCATACCAAAAAAACCAGCCAGCATAGAACAACCTGCACCGACGGCATAAGAAATCGCTGTCCAGAGTCCAATCCATATTCCTTTTTGCATGGAAATCAGAACAAGCAGGAGCAAAAAAATTCCTGCGATAAAGTAGCCGAGGATTTTGTATTCCCTTGAAAGAAAAACCATGGCGCCTTCATGGATAGCCTCGGCAATTTCTGTCATTTTTTCATTTCCAGCTGGTGCGTCATCGACACCTTCAAAAAGTTTCCAAGCGATAATGAGTCCGAAGAGACCAAAAATGACAGCGAAGTACACATAGTTTTGCGATGCGTCAAAAGCGGCCATCACCAGGTATGCCACCATGGCAAATCCGATGAAGCCAATTTCTCCTTTGTGTTCCGATAACATTATTTTAATCCTCCGTAGGGTTGTTCTGTTTATTCAGTTCCGTGAGCGCCGCTTCTATCGTTTGCACCGCTTTATTCATTACATCATTTAACAGCCCTGACTCTTCTTCAGTAAATGGGGACAAGACATAATCTACAATGTCCTCTCTGTCTTCAGGGCGGTCGACCCCAATGCGCACCCGATAAAACTCCCTAGTTCGCAAAGTTTCTATGGTCGATCTAACTCCCAATTGACCGCCATCACCTCCCTTAACCTTGGTCTTTATTTTACCAAGTGGAAGGTCAATGTCATCATGTGTTACCAGAATCTGTTCGGAGGAAAGGTTAAAAGCGGAAAGAAGCGCTTTGACAGCTTTTCCACTCTCATTCATGTAGGTCATCGGTTTAGCGAGAATAACCGGAAATCCCTCAATTTCCCCTTTTCCATAAAGGGAACGATACTTATGTTGGGTTAGCTTGATTTTATATTTATCAGCCAGATTGTCTAAAGCAAGAAATCCCGCATTATGTCGTGTCAGCTCATAACGCGGCCCGGGATTGCCCAAGCCTAAAATCAAAAACACAATTAATTTTTACCGTCCTCTTTCTTCCCGGCATCCTCTTTAGAGTCTGCGGGAGCAGCAGCATCTCCTTCTGCGCCTTCTTCACCCTCAGCTTTTGCTTCTTTTACTTTTTCGAGATGAACATTCACCACGACATCGTTGGGGTTATCTATTATAGATACAGATTCACCCAGCTTCAGGTCAGAGACATGAACCATCTGATTTAGTTCTATTTCACCCATTTCCACTTCTATTTTTTCGGGAATGTCTTTTGGCAAACTTTCAATTTCCAGAGCACGGATAATGTGGTTTACATGCCCACCCTGCTTTTCTCCAGGAGAAACACCAATCAGAACAACAGGAATTTTTGCTTTGATCTTTTTGGTCACATCGATTTCAAGAAAATCGATATGTACCCAGCCCGGTTTAAGAGGATGAGTTTGGAATTCTTGTAGTACGACGTTTCTATTTTCTGTTTTATCGCCGTCGACTTTCAACTCAATAAGGACATTGCGTCCTTTGGCTTCAATCAACTTGCTTAGTTCTTTTGGATTGATGGACAGGCTGACATTATCATTGAGGCCGTACACAACTGCGGGGATGCACTCGTCTGTCCGCAATTTTCGTGCGGCTGATTTACCATTTGCTTCTCGTATTTTTCCTGTTAAAACTGACATTCTAAACTCCAATCAATGTGAAAAATTTTCTGGCAGGTGGACCTGTGCTTTAATCCTTTGTTGAATCAAACAAGGAACTGACAGAAGTCTCCTGATGAATTCTTAAAATTGCTTCTCCTAAAAGAGACGCAACAGATAACACTTTTATCTTAGGGTTTTTTTGTAGCTCATCATTCAAGGGAATCGTATTGGTTGTCACCACTGATTTAATAGGTGAATTTGTAATACGCTCTCCCGCCGGGCCCGATAAAACCGGATGAGAACAACAGGCATGTACTTCCTTTGCCCCTGCACCCAAAAGCGCATCGGTCGCTTCCATCAGCGTTCCCGCCGTGTCAATCATGTCGTCTACAATGAAAGCTATTTTTCCTTTTACATCACCGATGATATTCATTGCTTTGGCTTCATTAGGAATATCTCGGCGTTTGTCAATAATCGCAAGAGATGAGTTTAATCGTTTTGCATAAGCGCGAGCCCTTTCCACACCACCGGCATCCGGTGAAATAACGATCATGTTCTCGAAGTTTTGCTCTTTGATGTACTCGATCAAAACATTTATTGCGAAGAGATGATCCACCGGAACATTAAAAAACCCTTGAATTTGTCCGGCGTGCAAATCAACTGTCAAAACACGATCTGCCCCTGCTGTGACAACTAAATCGGCAACCAATTTGGATGTGATAGGAACCCGAGGCTCGTTTTTCCTGTCCTGCCGAGCATACCCATAATAAGGGATCACAGCAGTTATCCTTTTTGCTGAAGCACGACGCAGAGCATCGATCATAATCAGTAGTTCCATCAAATTGGTATTGCCCGGAAAACATGTTGATTGAACAACGAAAACGTCTCCGCCGCGAACATTTTCTTCGATTCGCACATAGATCTCTTTATCAGAGAAATCACGAATTACGGTTTTCCCGGATGGGACTTTCATGTACCCACAGATTTCTTCCGTTAGCTTTTGATTCGCTCTACCGGAAAAAACCAGTACACGCCCATTATCACTGGAAAACATTTTTCATCCTCAAAAAAATTGGCTGGGGCGGGAGGACTCGAACCTCCGAATGCAGGTATCAAAAACCTGTGTCTTAACCACTTGACGACGCCCCAAGGCGGTAAACCGTACCGTTAAAAATTTGTGCCCACAAGGGGCCTATAAGGGGTAAAGACGAAAAGACTTCTCACAATGACAAATGCATTGTTAATAAGCCGATATCATTTCTTTAGGAAAAAATTCAGAAAAGCGAGTGATGCTTTTAGCCAGAAACACTCTGTGTTTTCCCCCTGTAAACCTGACTAACGCTTTATTAGCAATTTTGGGATTATCAAAAATTCCAAAGACGGTAGAACCACTTCCAGACAAGAGCGCACCTTCTGCCCCTGAATTTAGCAGCTCATTCTTAATCCTCAAGATCTCCGGATACCTTTTAAATACAACGGGTTCCAAGTCATTGTAAAGGGCCGCTCCCAATTGGGCAAACTCCGAGCGCATAATAAAATTTTTCAAAATGCTAATATTATTTTCGGACTTTGTCAACTTCAATTTTAGATTGCCGTAAACCCATGGGGTTGATATGGGGAATCCGGGATAAATCATTAAAATATAAAAACTAATCGGGCTTTCAATCGGTTGCAGGATTTCACCTTTGCCAGCTCCAATGGCGCATGGCGACATCAGGAAAAAAGGCACATCGGAACCCAGCTCGGAGGCCATAGAAATCAAATCGTCACGCGGTATTTTTAAATTCCACAACAGATTAAGGGCCAGCAATACCCCCGCGGCATTTCCACTACCCCCTCCTAATCCGGCCCCCGAAGGAATATTTTTCTTCAGTTTAATTTTTACTCCACTACATTTGCCGGGAAAACGATTTTGTAGAAGCCTGGCGGCTTTGACAACAAGATTCGTCTCATCATTTGGAATACCCGGGGTATCGCAAAACAACTCAACATTCCCCTGAGTTTCTTCCAGCTCCACCTCATCAAACCAAGCCACCATTTGAAACAAGGTCTCCAATTCGTGAAACCCATCGTCTCTTTTTTTATGGATATGGAGACCCAGGTTTATTTTTGCGGGAGTTTTAAATTTCAGTTTTTTAAATGGAGTCATTATTTATTCTACAGAAGCTGTTGGCATAAGCTGAAAAGTGTTCTGAGAAATTTTTTCATTCAGAGTTGGGTCTTTATATTTGATCCGTATGATTTCCTGCTTTGAGGGGAACTCTAGAGTGATCAAATGCGGCCAATCAATGTTGCCGATTTTTTCATAATCCTGCCATTGAACAAAATATCGTTTTTGACCCATTTCGATTCGAGTCATCTCAAGCGGCAACAAGGTTACAGCATCTATATGGAGGCGAACTTCTCCGCTGCGTTTTAAGTCTTTAGCCAGTAAAATGTATTCCGTCTGGTCTGAACTTAATCGAGATTTCTCTACCCTTAGGAACTCAAAGTTCGGGATATGTCCGAGAAAAATTCTTAAGTGCTCGCGAAAATCAATTTGCGTTCCAAGCAGTTTTCTCAACATGTTCTTTACATCCGAACCCGAATAGAGCCTGCCTTTTGCAGGGTCCAGAAACTGCATCTTTCCGGCATCACTTATAAAAACCCCCATCGCTTGACCAAACAACCCATAGGTATCAACCCTAATAGAACGGTTTTCCTTTATCAACAAAGTCTGGCGGAAGGATTGCTTAAATTCTTTGCCAATAAAAGTGGTGCGTGCAAATGATTTTACGCTATGGATTTTATTCGCGCGAGCTTGCAATTGTTTGAATATATAACCGGAAGAGATTTTGTCTTTTGAAAAATGCGGGGGCGCTTTTTCAACCGAAGTCTGGCAACCGACCAACAGGAGCAAAACAAATAAAAACCTCTGCGGAGCGCGGCAAACCACTGCAGATAATAGGCCTGTCTCCGTCAATCCTTTTACTATATTCACCCAATATTTCCTCAAGGCGTTGCCTTGTTAATAGCTTTGTTGGATGAGTTTTTTTGCTTTTTCAATTTTATCCTGCAGGATTTGTGGGTTAGGCATTTCTCCGCCCAGATCATCTTTATTATGGAGCGTCAGGGAATGGCTGTTTTTCCAGGCTCCTGTTGCTTCATCATAATTTTTCAAAGAAAACAGGATGTCCCCAAGATGATCATAAAGCACGGGATCCGGATCGGTATAAATCAATGCTTTCTGAATTTGCGCAAGGGCTTTTTCTGAGTCACCCTTCTTGAAATAGATCCACCCCAGGCTGTCTAAAAAATAACCGTTACGAGGTTGAATGGTGAGAGCTTTTTTCAAATGTTCTAAAGCTCGGTCAAGGTCGCGTCCTTCCAAGGCGTAAATATACCCTAAAAAGTTGTGTGCATTCGAATGCAGAGGATTGATTTCGATAGCCTGTCGCATATTTTCAATCGCGCCCTTAAAGTCTCCGGCTTTTTCCATCAAAGCACCCAATTCAAAATAATAAGAATCTTTTTTGGGGTTGAGAGCCAAAGCTTTTTTCATGCTTTCCACAGCCCTATCATTTTCTTGCTTTGACATATAGGCCAAAGCCAAAGAATGATAAATCTGATCGTTCTCAGGTTCCATTTCAATGGCGTTTTCCAAAAGCTTAATGGCGACATCCATTTTTTCATCCAGACTGTATAACCGCGCGGAATAAAGCAGGATGTCCATTGACTTAGGCTCAAGGTTTCTGAGTATTTCAAATTCCTCTATGGCCTTATCTAATCGTCCCTGGTTTTCATAGATACGCGCCATGAGCACATGTGGGTCTTTATGGTCATCTGCGGCCACGACCAGTTGAAACTCGTCCAATGCCCTTAGATAAAGGGTTTCCTCGAAATAAATAGCAGCGATTCTCATGTGAACATTTGGCTGCTTTTCCAATTCGGCGGGGATTCCTTTGTGATTGGACATTTCGTTTATATAAGCAGGGTCTGAGGGATTCTGAAGTTTTACAACACGCTCATCAATAAAAGAATTTTTTAGCTTGAGCTTTAAGAGAAGGTTGTATTCTTTAAGAGCCTCTTCATGTTTTCCCAACCGCTCGTAAATCCATGCAAGGTATTTTCGCGCCTGCAGTAAATTGGGTTTTAAAATAACCGACATCTGGAACCTTTTTTCTGCTTCCTTCAGTTCATTGTTATGCAATAAAGCTCTGCCCAGATAGAATTGCCCTAACGGATTATTGTGTTCCATTTTGGCGGCCTGCCAATACATATCTTTAGCCTGGCCCCATTTCTCCTGCTCTTCTAGTACGGTTCCTTTTAAGAAAATAGCGCGGGAACTTTTAGGATCGATCTGGTGCACTCTTTCATAATGATAAATAGAAGCATCTGTTTCCCCCTGACTCGCGAGGATATCAGCCAGATCCATATGGATTTTTTTATTCTTAGGGAACCGCTCTAAAGCAGCCTGCCCTGCTTTAACCGCATCATCTAACTGGCCGGTGCGTAACAGCAGACGAACATGTTTTTCAAAAAACTTTTCAGTTTCCGGGTCATATTTTACGATTTCTTTGTATTGCAAAGCCGCTTGTTCAAACTGGAATTTTTTTTCGGCTTCCAGAGACATGAGAAAATGGAAGTAGGCACGTGGGTCTTTACTATCGAGAGGTTGGGCTTGTTGCCTTTTTTGTTCATACATTTTCGCGGCATAGGAGTTGGAAAGATCGAAATCTTGTGATTGCACCTCAATCTGATTGCCAACAGTCGTACAGTTCGATAGAGATAAAAATAGCAGTCCGGATACAAGAATTTTTGCCACTGACCGTCCGCTCATTAATCGGTTTTTCTGTGTCGTCATTTTTTTATTCAACAAAAGATTTTTGAAGGAACTATACTTTTAACTTAATATTTTCGACTAGATTTTTTCCTGCTCGGCTATTTATTTCCTGAATAATTTTTTTCTTCAAGCTTTCCAGCGCTGACAACCATTCTTTACCTTGAACTCGGATATAAAGTGTGCTTTTGGTAATTTTATCAATACTAGATATATCGGCTATTTCTTTTCCAACCACAAGATTCCAATGGTAAGACAGCCATTCTAGCTGATCGTTCTGCAAACTTTCTGGCAGCGATTCAAAAAGAACCGAACTTAGGTCCGACCAGTTTTTATTTAGATCCTGTTTTCTTATCATAGCTTAACAACCTAATTGGTTTGACCCCAATTTTTATTTTAGCTATGTTAACGCATAAGTTAAAGGAATAACTTGTAATCCTTTAAATTCCTTCCTTGCATAGAAAATCATGACAAAACCAACTTCTGATAGCAAACGGCTTATACAACTTGAGGAGAGGGTTAACCAGTTGGAAACCTGTTACAAAATCACCTCTCTCCTAAATTCTGAGCTGAACCTCAGCAACCTGCTTGACACAATTATGAACGTCGCTAAAAAGGTAATGAGCGCCGATGCCTGCAGTCTTCTACTAGTCGATGATAATAATGAAGAGTTGGTATTTCAGATCGCTCTCAGCGATGTGGGTGAAAAGATAAAAACCATGACACGGCTCAAAATTGGCGAAGGCATCGCCGGTAGTGTTGCCAAAACGGGGAAACCGTTGATCATCAATGATGCTTACCAGCATCCTCAATTTAATGCTGATTACGACAAAAAGACCGGATTTGAAACCGGCTCTATTTTATGTTCGCCATTAAAAGTAAAGGGCGAGGTGATGGGGGTCTGCCAAGTGATACATGGTAAAAAAAAGGGCATCCTGTTTCAGGAAAGCGATCTGGAATTATTTTTGTTGCTTTGCAATAGTGCGGCGTTGGCTATTCATAATGCCCGATTACATCTGGTTCTTATGGAAAACCAACGTATGGAAAAAGATATGGAGTTTGCGCAATCGGTGCAGGAAAGTTTTCTGCCCACTTCTACTCCGCAACACGATAATTTCGTTTTTGCCGCTGGCACACATGCCGCTCAGGTGGTGGGTGGCGATTACTACGACTTTATTCCGTTTGGAAACGATGTTTTGGGAATCGTTTTGGGGGATGTTTCCGGAAAAGGCGTTCCCGCTGCTTTGCAAATGGCACGGCTGATGAGTGACTTTCGATACATATCCCAGGTTAACCCCGAACCAAAAAAAGTTTTGAGGCAGATCAATAACATTCTATGCGAACGTTCCTACCGGGGCATGTTTACCACGGCTGTTTTTTGCTTATTGGATATGAATAAAAGAACGCTGACCGTTGCCAACGGTGGGCACCTTTCCTTGTTACTTAAAAATGAAAAAGCTATCGAAGAAATTGGACATGCGGGAGGCACTCCTTTAGGCATCTTGCCTAATGTTGAATACACTCAAAACGAGTATTCATTGAAAAAGGGTGATCAGATATTAATTTACACCGATGGCATCACCGAACCCAGAAACAAACAACAAGAAGAGTTTGGAATGGCCCAATTGAAAGAATTGTTCACCAACCACGAGGGCTCCCCCCAGGATTTTATCCATACACTTGAAAAATCTATAAAAACCTTCATCGGCGATGCACCGCAATTCGATGATTTAACCTCTCTTGCTTTTAAAGCTATTTAACCGACAAGCCGAGACTCACCCGGAAAGCAAATAAGCACAAGCGTTGCCCCCCGCGCTAGCGGGTGATACTATTGAAATAATGGGGTTTCAAGGTATACTGTCCGTATCAATAATAAAAAATTAATAACCGTATGTCCCAACCTATAAAACTTTCCATACCGAGCCACCCTAAGTATCTCGGTTTGATACGTAAAGTTCTTCAGGAACTTCTGGATTATCATGAAGTCCCTGACGAGACAGCGAGGCGTCTCATTCTTTGTGTGGATGAAGCCTGCTCGAATGTTATCAAACACGGATATGGAGGCCCCTGCGAGGAACCCATCGAGGCGACATTCCATATCGATGGCGATGACTTTAAAGTGCAAATAAGGGATTACGGCAAGCAATGCGATAGCAGCCAGATCAAACCACGTTGCCTCGACCAGATAAAACCAGGCGGACTGGGTACACATTTCATAAATGAGATCATGGATGATGTCAGCTATTGCACCGAACGCGCAAAAGGCACCTTACTCACCATGGTAAAAAAATTAAAAAGCGAGCTAACTTCAGTTCAGGAGAAGAATAAAGAATGAGTATTGAGTTGAAATTAGATCGCCTTGCGGAAAACACGGTGATGGTATCTGTCAACGGCGATATTGACATGAGTTCATCGACAAAAGTTCGCGATATTCTCGCCCCGTTATTTCAGGAAAATAATAAAGCGATCATCGTGGACTTATCTGGAGTCTCCTATATCGACAGTTCCGGCATTGCGACATTGGTCGAAGGTTTGCAATGGAGCCACAGCAGCCAGAACAAGTTTCGACTGGTTTCCCTGACACCGGGAGTCAAAGATGTGTTCGAGATAGCACGTCTGTTAACCGTTTTTGAAGTTTTCGACACAAAAGAACAAGCCCTCGCCCACTAGCGTGGGAGGCAATAGATCAGAACGTTATTGAGCGACGATAACCGTTGCGCTTCTGGATAGGGGTTCGTGCTATAGCACATCCCAAGGGAAATTATGGTCAGGTCATTTTTCGGATTCATAGGCAGAAGAGGTTTCGAGTTTGTGGACACTTCTGCGGATTTTTTCAGAGAAATCAGCGGACTGTATTACCTGACCCGGTCGACATTATATTGCACATTTATAGAACCGTTACGAGGAAAACCAATTAAATGGCGTCCGGTATGGACGCAAATGGAAGAGGTAGGAGTTAAATCTTCAACCATTGTATTTCTGGTTTCGTTTTTGATCGGTGTCATCCTTGCGTTCCAATCCGCGCACCAACTGAGCCGACTTGGAGCTTTGGAATTTGTCGGCGCATTGGTCGGTGTTGCCATACTCCGAGAACTGGGACCCTTAATGACAGCTTTAGTAATGGCGGGTCGTGTAGGGGCCGCCTTCACTGCTGAAATGGGGACCATGAAAGTTTCTGATGAAATACTGGCTTTGGAAACTATGGCGCTGAATCCGGTCAAGTTTTTGATCACCCCACGTTTTCTGGCTCTTTTGATCATGTTGCCTTGCTTAACGATCATGGCAGACATTATGGGAATATTGGGAGGATTTTTGATTGGCACAACCACACTGGGTATCGATCCTGCGGTTTATGTCAATAATTCCCTCGATGCGATGGTCGTGAAGGACGTTGTTACCGGATTGATAAAAAGCGTTGTGTTTGCTGTCATCATTGTAATGGTCGGCAGTTATATGGCTTTCATTATTGAAGGGGGAGCCGAGAAAGTAGGGCAAAACACACGTACTGCGGTTGTGGTTTCAATGATCCTGGTGATCATTGCAGATTTGGTATTCACATCTTTATTTTTCTTTGTATTCCGATGATAGAAATCAAGCACCTCAGGAAATCATTTGGAGAAGGCGACAAAGAAATTGTCGTGCTTGATGACTTCAACGCCAAGATGGAAAAAGGCCAGATCACTTCTATCATCGGCGGTAGCGGCAGCGGGAAAAGTACGGTACTGAAACTCCTTATTGGGGCATACACGCCCGATTCAGGAGAAATCTGGATAGATGGTGAAGAAGTCAGCCTGTTAAAAGGGGAAGCCGCCAATCGCGTCAGAAAAAAATTTGGCATCATGTTTCAGAGTGGCGCTTTATTTAATTCCCTAACCGTGGAAGATAATGTTGCTCTTCCCATGCGGGAACATACAGAACTAAACGAAAGCACCATTCAAATAATGGTGAAAATGAAACTGGAAATGGTTGGGCTAAGAGGCGCAGAGCACCTCAAGCCGGCGCAACTCTCTGGGGGTATGGTCAAACGCATAGCTTTGGCGCGGGCAATCGCGCTAGACCCGAAAATCGTGTTCTATGATGAACCTTCGGCAGGGCTTGACCCCATCTCCATCGGTGTGATCGATAAACTAATCATCGACCTCAGTAGCAAGATGGGAATCACATCGGTTGTGGTCACCCACGAGATTCCCAGTGCCATGAGAATTTCCGACAAAATTATCATGTTATTTAAAGGGAAAATCATTGCTTCCGGTTCGCCAGAAGAGATCCACAATAGTGATGACCCGAGAGTACAACAATTTATAGAGGGAAGTCCGGATGGACCCATCCCGTTCAGTAAAAGCCTAACCGATTATGGGGAAGAGCTCAAAAGAATGATTAAAGTCTAATCGATTCCCCGCAATAAAGCGGAGTGATTGGACATGACTTTTTATTTATAAACCGTGACAGTTCACGGAAACTAGGGCCCACTTGTGGGATACAAATATGGGATACCGTTCATCAGAAGTTAAAGCCGGGTTATTTATTTTCGTCAGTATGATTGCACTGATTGCCATGATCTTTACGATCGGAAATATTCAAGACTATTTCAAACCTCGTAAAATGCTTCGAGTCGTTTTCAATTTTACGGGTGGAATGGAGGTCGGCGCCCCAGTGCGATATGCCGGGCTGGATATTGGCTCTGTAAAAGATATTGAATTGCTGGGATCGAACGATGCAAAAGGCAGTGACCGGGTCACTGTGATCGCCGAAATCAACCCCGCTATTATTATTAAAAATGATTCCGTCGCCATGATTAAAACCGCTGGGTTAATGGGCGGTCTTTATATTGATATCCGACCGGGCACACAAGGCTCTCCTGAGTTAGCGCAAAATGAAGAGCTGATGGGGCAAGACTCTTTTGAAATTGCAAAAATTGGAGACATGGCTACCGAAGTAATTTTGGAAATCCGACGGTTTACCAAACTTACAGAAGGTCTCTTTGCAGATGTTCGAACTACTTTGGAAGGAGTGCGCACATCCGTTTCACATATGGATTCAGTAGTTATGGAAAACCGGCCAGCAATTAAAGCGAATATGGACAACGCCCTGAAAGTTTCCGGAAAACTTTCCAGGTTTATGGATAAAAATGGCGGCAGACTAGGTACCACTTTCGAACACGTAGCTTCTATTTCAGAAAAAGCCGATAAACTATTAACTGATAAAGACACCGAGCTTCGGGAAATCATAAGCCAATTGCACAATATGTCCCGCGAAATGGAAATACTGATGGCGGACACCCGGCCCGGTGTAACCAGCCTGATCAACAGTATGGAAGCAAATGCGCAGGAAATTACGATCGATATAGACCGTACGGCTACGAATGTTGCCCAGACCCTGGATCAGGGGAACTCCATTATGGTCGAGAATCGTAGGAGTTTGCTGGAGCTTCTCAAAAATATGAACCAGACTTCACGCAATTTGAAGTCGTTGACCGAAGATTTAAAACGTAACCCATGGAAACTGGTCCGTAAATCCGATGAGGTTCCGGTTACTCCCGATGAACGTTCCATCTCAGGAAAACCGGATACACGGATGAAGCGGTTAGATAAAGTGTCAGGTAAATAACCATGCTAAATATTCAAAAAGTTTCCGTAAAAATTTTTTTATGTTGCCAGATGGTTTTCTATTTTGGTTGCACCAACGTTCCCGCTCCAATCGACAGTCATTTCAATAGAGGTGTGGACCA
>JBLFWU010000022.1:0-43608 GCA_047610985.1 Nitrospinales bacterium
GGACAATTTCTCCTCTTACGCTAAGCGGTTGTTGAATAGTAAAACGGTATTAATGAGTTAACGCTAATTGCATTTCACGAAGCTTGTTTTGAAGTTCGCGCGACTTTTCTACCTGGCCGGCCATTTCGGCTTCGTTTCTTTGCTGCTTGACAATTTTCATCTTTGATTTGATGTGAACATTATTAAATTTAGTGACACAATCCGAAACGGTTTTTTCAGGATAATCAAATTCTATAGGCTCGAGCCCGAACTGTGTTAATAGACTCCTGATTTCTGGGTCATCGGTCTGATCGATGAGTTTGTCGATTTCAATATCTTCATCGATCGTTTGCGAGCAAGTTATAGCAATAGATCTTAGTGCCGGGTTCGAAAAGTCTTCAGGATTGATAGCTTGAAGAACCTTTTGAGCAATTTCTTTATTGGAAAGAATCAATTGAACTAAATATTTTTCTGTATGTACAATTGCATTTTTCCCCGGTTCCGAATCTTCAACTTTTGACTGGTTCTGCGAAAATGACTTCTTCAGTTCGCCTAGAAATGACGCCTCGTCAATTTTTGCTGTTGATGAAAAATATTCAATCAAACCGTTTCTCTCTACCAGGTTTTGCACTTTCCTAAGCATAGGAACCACTTGGTTCGCCATTTCCACCCGTTCAGAGGGTGAACTGCCATTTTTCCCTGCAACAACCCCATCAATATAAGATTCCAAATAGGGTTTTGCGGTTTTAATTTTTTCCAGAAATTTTTCGGCTCCATTTTCCTGGATATACGAATCCGGGTCTTGCCCTTCCGGTAGAAAGACGGTTTTCACTTGGAGTCCCTTTTCGTGGAGAACATCGAACCCTTTATCGGCTGCAGCTCGACCCGCATTGTCTGAATCGAATACCAAAACCACAGAGCTGGCATAATTTCTCAGCATCCCCGCTTGTTTAGAGGTCAAAGCCGTTCCACAGGTAGCGGCGGTGTTCAAAATCCCATATTGGGTGGCTCGCATCTGGTCGAGATAACCTTCGACTAAAATCGCCTGATCTTCTTTGCGAATCGCTTGACGCGCTAAGTCCATGCCGAAAAGAACCTGGCTTTTTTGGTAGAGCGGCGTTTCAGGAGAATTCAGGTATTTGGGGTTATCGCCTTCAACGATACTGCGACCGCCAAAACCAATGACATAACCATGAGGGTCTTTGATGGGGAAAATCACCCGCCCTCGAAAACGGTCGTAAGTGTTAGAGCCATCATCCTTTTCAATGATAAGGCCAGACTTTAAAACAATTTCGCGCGAAAGATTTCCCTTTTGCTGGAAATGAGTGACTAGCCCGCGCCATGTAGGAGCCGCCCAGCCAATTTGATATTTATCCAACACCTCACCCGTAAAGTGGCGGCTTTTTAAATAGTCCCGAGCCGCTAATCCCGCCTCTGCATCGTTGAAGAGAGAGTGAAAATAAGTTGTCGCAAGTTCGTTGGTGTTTTTAAGAGCTTCACGTTCTTTATATTGAGGGTCGTTCAGGCTACCCGCATCGCGGCTAGGGATAATAACACCTGCGCTCTCGGCAAATTGCCGGACAGCATCGACAAAAGAAATGCTCTGCGTCTCCATTACAAATTTAAATACATTGCCACCGGCACCACAGCCGAAACAGTGGTAAATGCGCTTTTCAGGGCTGACGGTGAACGAAGGGGTCTTTTCCGAATGAAAAGGGCAAAGGCCTTTGAAGTTTTTACCGACTTTCTTAAGAGTCACAGACTGCGAAACCGCTTCCACAATATCGGTGCGGTCTCTCACTTCATCAATGACGCTGTCGGGAATAGAGTATTTCAATATTTCAATGATCCATCAGGCATCTTTATTAAAAAAGATGCAGGATAATAAAGTACTGTTAATTTTTCATCCTTTGATCAACTCAGGATGAAAGATCAAAGCCCACCTAAAGCATGGGCGAAGGAAACTTAAAAAGTCAGTTCAAATATTCGTTTGCCAGTTCCTTGATCTGGGCATTGTCAGCTTTACCTTTAAACTCGGGAACCAGGGTTTTCATTATCTTTCCAAAATCTTTCATGCCTTCCGCACCTGTTTCGGCAATCACTTCCTGAATGCGGCGACGCAAATCTTCTTCTGAAACCTGTTCCGGCAAGTAGGTTTGCAAAATTCCCATTTCCTGAATTTCTTTGTCTTTCAGTTCAGGGCGATTCCCTTGTTCGTAAAGGGTTGCGGCTTCTTTTCTTTTTTTAACTTCGCGACTGACAATGGTAAGAATCTCTTCTTCCGTGAGGTCTTTCCGGGTGTCGATTTCCTGCTTTTTAAAAGCAGAAATTACACTACGCACCGTCTCCAGTCTTATAGTGTCTTTGGCTTTCATAGACTCCTTCATATCAGAAAGGAGTTTTTCCTTTAAACTCATAGGCTTATATACTGGACAAAGGTGGAAATATAGGTACCCCAAGGGGTTCTGTCAATACTTCCAAACAATTAAATAATTTTCGGGAAATGCCTGAAAAATTTAAGAAGTCCTTTTTTATCAAAAAGATAGGGCGGGCATGGGCCGGCGGGTTTTTGAAGGACGCATTCATTTAAATTTTCAAAGCAGCCCATTGTCTCACATTTTCATGCTTTGAGGTACAAATAATGGCGTTTTTTTGTTTTTTGAGTCGGAAAAGGTGAAGAGCCGAAGGCGATGTGACAATCCAGAACAAATACAATCTATCTTTAGTTATGCAACCATCGAATAAAATGGGATATTGTTAAACTTGGATCGCCGCACTCCCGCTGGTCGTTCGCGATGACGTGCGGAAGGGGTCTCTCAATATCCCAGAAAGGTGTGGAAGACGGCCCCGCCGCCCACGAGGAAATAAACGAACGCTCCAATCAAATTCCATACTGTATCTTTCATATCATTGAAGGTCATCCGACACCTCCGTTAATGATAAAGAAAAAGAAGGCGAGGGTGGTGACCAGCGTGTTCACTACTGCCGATGCGATCAGGATTTTATGGGAAATATTTACCAGGTCCATACGTCAGTCCCATTATATTATTGATAAAGGTAGTAATTGTGGACTTCTATTAATTTGTTTTAGTAAAATTTGGATGGTTATTTGAGTGCATGAACTGATTTCCTTTAGCGAATAGGGACACTGTGTAACCTTGTTGCATTTTATCGTCATAATAGCGAATTAATTTTTCTGATTGTTGTTCTGTAGGGTGACATGAAGCGATACACATTTCCCATAAATTCATATGCGTTTGCGATGCCCCTTTAACGTCTGAACCTAAAACATAAAAAGTGTTTTCAGGTTTAAGGCCAATTCTTTCACTAGGAATAATTTTAACCATAGACCAACCTCCCATGTCGATTTGTAGAAGAACCTCTTCTTTGTGGAACGCCATATCAAATGCCAAGTAACTTGCGGTCCCAAAATTGAAAGCGCAATCATGTGATCCTGCTCTAACCGTTTGTGCTTGTCCAAATTTGTCAATGAGGCGAAAACATAGTTCCTGGCGTCCATCAAGATATATTGATAGTCGATCCTTATTTTCTTCAACTCCAACGTCCAGTATGTATAGTTCTTTTTCACCTTCGATTGGGTGTAACGTTATCACTATGTGAATTGACAGGCCTGGTTCACCTTTAAATCTTTCCAGTTTTAATACGGTATCTCGCAAAGGGCGCAATCCTTCTAAGATTATCCTGCCAATGGATCTAAGTTGTAGTAGAAGAATATTTTTATCTGGAAAAGGGTATTGTTTCTGAAGTTCTTCTAAAATTAAATCTATATCTTTTTTGTTTCCACTTTTCTCTTTATGAACTCCTCCTGCGCTATTCGCAGCAAATTTGATGATATCTTTTATTGAATAATATACTCCATGAGACCGTCCAACCTTCAAGCTTAAAAAGGAATCCTGTTTTAAGTCGATTATATTGTTGGCATTTGTTGAGCGTCTTGGATCAAACTCACAAAAAGCACACACTATTTCATTTGGGTAAGGGCTATCTTTTTTTGAAAATTTAGGTTCTATTACACGGAAGTTGAGTTTTTCTTTATACTCAAGGTTTACCTGGTCGACGAGAGATGCTCCTCCATCTAAAAAAAGTTGACGTATGATTCCTGATGCACAAATAACATTGTATTCATCTCCAGAATTGATGGAGAGATGAAGATCGTCTAATCTTTTAATGAATAGCTTGTGCAGGTCCATTTACGAATCTTTTAAAGATTTGATTATGTGTGCTATTGAAGCACTCTTATCTTTTTAATAAATAAGATAATTGTTACGCACTTCTTGAAAGCGAGTCAGTTCTTCCTGCCAACTTTCTTCCAGATTCGCGAGGGAGAAAGAATCATCGAAAATGGTTTCTCTTAAAGCCGTGTTGCCGTATAGAAGATCAATCGCTAGGCGATCACTGACAAACTCATAAGGTTCGGTGCGCCATTTAAAATCGTTGGGATATAGTTCGGCAATGGCTCTTAGTAGAGCGATGGTGGTCAATAAGGGTTTGAATTGGTTTCGGTCGGTGACATGAATTTGCAATCCCCCACAGGTTTCGCTTTGATGCTTTTGGAACATGGGTTGGAAAAATTGCGGACGGAACATGACACCGGGCAATTGATCGCGATCGTTTTCTATTCTTTGCAAGAATTTATGCGGGTCGATATAGGGAGCGCCAAAATTTTCGAAAGGACGGGTGGTGCCTCGACCTTCGGAAAGTTGAGTCCCTTCAATCAAGCACATCCCGGGATACACCACAGCCGTATCGAGTGTTGGCATATTGGGGGAGGGGGGCACCCAGGGAAGTCCGGTATCGTCGTACCATTGTTCGCGGTTCCAATGAGTCATGGGCACGACTTTAAGCTCACAGCCGATATCGATTTCGTGATTAAAAAATAGGGCCAGTTCTCCCGCCGTCATGGCATGGCGATTGGGTAGGGGATATTGCCCTACAAAAGAGTGGTAATCTTCTGCTACCAGATTGCCTTCCAGGCTAACTCCGTTTATCGGATTCGGTCTGTCACAAACGATCATTCTTGTGCCAGATGTTTTGCAGATGTCCATGCATTTGGCCATGGTGTAGATGAAGGTGTAATAACGCGCGCCCACATCTTGAATATCAAAGATGAGATTATCTATCCCGGCGAGGGCTGCGGGATCGGGCTCGAGAGTTGCTTCTGTTTTACCATAAAGGCTGGATATGGTGAGTCCAGAAACAGGGTCCACTTCATTTGCGATTTCAATCATGTCTTGCGCAATTCCGTAGAGTCCATGCTCGGGGGCGAAAAGCGCGCTAAGTGTGAATGACGGATGCGAGTTGAAATGGGAGATCGAATGTTTGTGATCGCTGGCAAGACTGGTGTGGTTGACAACGAGGCCAACGGTTTTGCCTTTTAAATATTTTTCGGGTTGCGCGAGCAGGTGGTTGATGCCAGGAAGAGTCATGGTGTTATGGAAGTGGGATCAGGGAAATTTGTAACCTTTGGGGATAACGATGATCCCGGATTCTTCATCGACAAAAAACCGTTTCTTGTCTTGTTTTAAATCATAGCCAATTTCTGTATTGATAGGAACCTCAACATCTTTATCGATAATGGCCATTTTTATTTTACAGCCTTTGTTTATTTTAACACGATCCATAATCAATGAACTTTGGACTTCTGCGCCACTATCTATCAATACTTCACGACCTATGACAGACTCTTGGACTTTTCCTCCACTGATAATGCTTCCCTCTGCAATGATGCTGTCTATTGCTTGTCCGCGACGACCGTCTTCATTGAAGATAAACTTTGCAGGCGGGGTGCCATAGCTGGCGGTTCGAATCGGCCAGTTTTTGTTGTAGAGATTGAATTCAGGATTAATGCTCCTAAGGTCCATATTCGCTTCCCAAAAAGCTTTGATTGTCCCTACATCGCGCCAATAGCCAATTTCTTTTTTAGTGAGATCGGGAATCCGGTTTCTGCGAAAGTTATAGGCGTAGACTCTGGAAGTGTTGAATATTTTCGGCAGAATGTCTTTGCCAAAATCATGGGATGAGTTTTTATCTTTTGCATCTTTATAAAGGATGTCGATCAGAAAATCTTTATTGAATATATAATTTCCCATCGATGCAAAGGCTTCTTTTTCTCGGCCGGGAATGAGTTTGGGGCGCTTTGGTTTTTCCTGAAATCCAATGATCCGATATTTCTCCTGCACTTGTATCACCCCAAAAGATTTTGCATCTTCAATCGGGACGGGAAGGGCAGAGACGGTCACATCCGCTTTTTTCCTAACATGGAACTCGATCATTTGTTGCAGGTCCATTCGGTAAATATGATCAGCACCGAATATGGCAATGAGGTCGAAGTCGCCATCTTCAATCAAATTGATGTTCTGATAAATAGCATCGGCTGTCCCCTGGTACCAGCTATCCCCCGTGCGTTTTTGCGCGGGAACGGGGAGTATAAAATGGTCGCGGATAACGGAACCAATCCGCCAAGTTTCATTGATATGTTCGGTTAGCGACTGCGATTTAAATTGAGTTAGAACGTATATAGAATAAACACTCGAGTTGATGAAATTGCTCAAGGCAAAATCGATCAATCGGTATTTCCCACCGAAAGGAACAGCGGGTTTTGCCCGGTGCTGTGTCAGAGGCAAAAGGCGGTTGCCTTCGCCACCGGCAAGGATCATTCCAAGAACTTTTTTTGTCAAGCCCGGCATTTTGCCTTTCCCTCTATCCTGAAGAGTTACTTGGTTGGAAGGGGAATCCTATTGATTCGCTTTATACTAATGTTTGTGCTGTATCCTGTCAACTCCGACAAACAATTGTTAAAGGATTGATACTGTAGATTAGCAAGGAGAGCTTTGACCTATTATCTGCGGGCGGTTCGCCACCACAAAAAAACCCCGGCCCCATTCATAGAACGGGACCGGGGCTGTTTTGTGTAAAACTAAAAGGGTAGCTTACATCATGCCGGGCATACCGCCCATGCCGCCCATACCGCCCATGCCGCCCATTCCACCGCCAGGAGCACCGCCGTGATTATGCTCTTCCTTTTCTTCTGGAAGATCCGTGATCATAGCTTCAGTGGTCAACAACAATCCTGAAATGCTGGCTGCATTTTGCAATGCGGTGCGAGCAACTTTAGCAGGATCGATGATGCCAGCTTTGATCATGTCGGTGTATTCGCCTTTTTTAGCGTCATAACCCATGTTGCCTTTGAGGGTTTTGACTTTTTCGCAGATAACGGTACCTTCTTCTCCTGCGTTGGTAGCGATCTGGCGAAGAGGCTCTTCGAGAGCTCGGCGAATGATTTTAACGCCAAGTTTGAAATCATGATCACCCTTGATTTTATCGAGGGTGTCCAGACAACGTATGAATGCTACGCCGCCTCCAGGAATGATTCCTTCTTCAACAGCTGCACGGGTTGCGTGCAGTGCATCTTCAACACGAGCTTTCTTTTCTTTCATTTCTGTTTCAGTTGCGGCTCCAACTTTAATGATAGCAACGCCACCAACCAGTTTAGCGAGACGTTCCTGAAGCTTTTCGCGATCGTAATCAGAAGAAGTCTCTTCGATCTGGTTGCGAATCTGTTTGACTCGAGCCTGAATGTCAGAAGCTTTTCCTTTACCGTCAATAATCACGGTGTTGTCTTTATCGATGGTGATGCGTTTTGCGCGACCGAGATCTGCCAACTCAACACTTTCGAGAGATACACCAATGTCTTCGGTGATAACTTTGCCGCCGGTTAGAATAGCGATGTCGTTGAGCATATCTTTTCGACGATCACCAAAACCAGGTGCTTTCACAGCAGAAACATTCAATGTGCCGCGCAATTTGTTGACAACCAAAGTTGCGAGAGCTTCACCTTCAATGTCTTCAGCGAGAATCAATAGAGGTTTGCCACCTTTTGCGACTTTTTCAAGCAAAGGCAGTAAGTCTTTCATGCTGGTGATTTTCTTTTCATGAAGAAGAATATAACAATCTTCAAGAACCGCTTCCATACGCTCTGCATCAGTCACAAAATAAGGAGAAAGGTAACCGCGATCAAACTGCATTCCTTCAACGATTTCGAGGGAAGTGTCCATGCTTTTTGCTTCTTCAACGGTGATAACGCCGTCTTTACCGACTTTGTCCATAGCTTCAGAAATGATCTGACCAATGGCTTTGTCCTGATTGGCTGAAATGGTTCCTACCTGAGCAATTTCCTTTTTATCTTTAGTAGGTTTTGCCATTTTCAAGATTTCAGGAATGATTGTATCAACTGCAGCTTCAATACCGCGCTTGATATCCATTGGGCTTGCGCCAGCGGTTACATATTTCATACCTTCTCGGAAAATAGCCTGAGCCAGAACGGTAGCCGTAGTGGTGCCATCACCAGCGTTGTCACTGGTTTTGCTGGCAACTTCGTTTACCATTTGCGCGCCCATGTTTTCAAAAGGGCATTCCAGTTCGATTTCTTTAGCAACGGTCACGCCATCTTTAGTGATTGTTGGGGAGCCGAATTTTTTATCGATAATCACGTTTCGGCCTTTGGGTCCGAGGGTGATTTTAACGGTATTAGCAAGTTTGTTGACGCCTGATAGAATTTTATGTCTAGCAGTTTCATCATAAATAATTTGTTTAGCCATAAACTTGAATCTCCTTCTCTTTTAAGAGATGTGAAATGTTTTATCCGATTATTTGTATCGGGGAAATTAACCTACTATTGCCAGAACATCATCTTCACGCATAAGCAGGAAGTCATCTCCGTCAAATTTGATTTCTGTACCGCCGTATTTGCTGTAAAGGACTTTGTCGCCCACTTTTACTTCGAGCTTTCTCACTTTTCCATCATCACCAATTTTGCCATTTCCTACGGCTTTAACGCGGCCTTCAATGGGTTTTTCTTTTGCTGAATCAGGAATAATGATGCCGCTTTTGCGGACTTCTTTTTCCAAAATCGGTTGTACCAAAATTCGATCGTGTAACGGTCGGATTTTCATAAAGACTCCTTAAAAAAATGTTAAACTCTACCAAAATTAATAAATAATACAAAATTCCGTAAAATCTTGTCTGGAACACTATTAAGTTATTATATTTAAAGGGATTTTCTTCCCATTCAGGAGAAATGAGTTCCTGTTTGCAGCGTGTTAGCACTCTTAGGTGTTGAGTGCTTACACTATATATAACGCGATATTAAAAAAGCAAGGTAGGAATCGAAAAAAAACTTAATTAACTGAAAAATTATGAAAAATACTAAGAATAAAGAGATTATAGCGATTGAAACCTTTCCCAACCCAGTCCCAGGAAGGGATTACACTATTGCAATGGAGTGCCCGGAGTTCACATGTTTGTGTCCTAAAACCGGTCAGCCAGATTTTGCCACTCTCCATATCAGTTATATTCCGGATAAAATTTGTATTGAGTTGAAATCATTGAAGATTTACCTGACGTCCTACAGGAATGAAGGCGGGTTTCACGAAAAAGTGATCAATGTCATTCTGGATGATCTAGTTTCAGCCTGCAAACCCCGAAATATGAAAATTGTTGGCGATTTCAATGTCCGTGGTGGTATTTACACCACAGTGACGGTGGAGCATTCAAAATCTAAGAAGAAAAAGTAATGTTTATGCAACGAGAAGGTGAATGCCACTCTTGCGGTGAATGTTGTCAAACCGTCAATATGACGGTTGTAAGAGATGTTACTTTGCGACAGCATGGCAATTTGGAGGAGTTGCAACGTTATTTGTCTTACCGTGGCATTCGCGTGGTGGGTGACGATGAAAAGCGCAACCAGCTTTACTATTCTATGAATGTTCCTTGTAGTGAATTGACAGCCGACAATCGATGTGGAGTGCATGATAGTCCGGAAAAGCCGCTCATTTGCATTCGCTTCCCTGAAACAAAAGAGGATATCGAAGATATTAAAAATTGTGGATTTCGTTTTTCACCGGTTTTGCCTGGTCATCCTGTGAGGGATTGAATTTTTAAGGTTTAAAAAGCGGCTTTTGCTGGCAGGGTAAATATGAAACAGGCTCCGTGACCTACTTGGCTTTTTGCGGTGATAGTTCCTCGATGGCCCTCCACGATATTTTTGCAGATAGCCAGCCCCATACCGGTTCCTTCATATTGATTAATCCCATGCAACCTTTCAAAGGGGCGGAAAATTCGGTCGAGATTTTTTTCATCGAAACCGATCCCCTGATCCTTGACAGATATTTGCCAGATTTCGTTGTCTATTAGCTTCCCCTGAATATCAATTCGAAGAGGCATTTCCTTCTTTTTGAATTTGATAGCGTTGGAAATAAGGTTTTGAAACAACTGTCTCATTTGAGAAGCATTGGCTTCTACTTTCGGCAAAGAGCCAATTTTAATGTTTTTCGGAAATTTGTAAGGAGGCAGATTCAAGTCTTCTAGTACATGGGTTAGTGTGATTTCCAAATTAGTATTATGAAACGATTCTGTTTGAACAGAGACTTGTGAATACAAAAGGAGGTCGTCTAATAATTCCTGCATCCGGTGTGCGGTCTTTTGCATGCGCTCCAGATACTCCATAGATTCGGGTCTAATATTTTCTCTTTCACTTTCAAGGCGAGAGCTAAATGAAGTGATTTTTCTCAGCGGGGCCTGAAGATCGTGCGAAGCGATGGAAACAAAATCTTTGAGGGCTTGATTGCTTTTTTCAAGCTCCGAAGATTTTCTTTTTATGGCTTCCTGGTTTTCTAATTGCAGGGTTATATCGCGGTATATTGCAAAAACATAACTTTTGTTTTTAATATGAAGAACGCCCGTGGTTAATTCCGTTACAATTTTTCCGCCTGCTTTGGGTTTGATATAAAGTAGCGGAATTTTTTTTAATTCATCCTTTATAACTTTTTCCAATTGGTCGAATGTTTGCTGGGGCTCTGCGCTGAGTTCGGGAATGGTAAGCTGAGCAAGTTCTTCCTTGCTGTAGCCAAATAGTTTGCAAGCGGATTCATTGGCATCGAGGATTTTTTTTGTTTCGGCATCGAAAAGCAGTATGCCGTCAGATTGAACAGAAAAAAGTTTTTCATATTTGTTTTCAGTATCCTGAAGGGAATTAAGCGCTGAATTGCGCTCATCAATGAACTTGCTCAACCTCCTTGTGGAAGATTTTCGTTCAACATGGTCCAAAGCTGATTTGAGTATTGGTTTTACAATCGGGCTGGATTCTTTTTGAGTTTCAGGTTTTGATGAGGGGCTGGTTTTTGGTCGAGCAGTATCCAGGGAGGTATTTTTTGCAGATTTTAGAATTTTTGGTTTCATAGGATTAAAATTAAATTTTAATGGGCCTTGAAACAACTCTATTAGTATGAACCTCTGTGTAAACCTTTGCGATAATTTAAAAAATGTGGAAATTGAAATAAAGAAAAACTAGAATAATGCTCTCGTGCCCATTTAAAAACACATAACCTTTTGTTATTCTTATGATAATCTTCTTATGGTTGATGTCCGACTTGACAAGTAAAGTTTGTGATTTTTTTGGTATAATTCAGGTTTAATATGGCAACTCGCTTTATAGATAATAAGAATAAGACAATTTCTGACTCCTTAACTGGATTAATGTGGCAAGAAAGTTATGCGTATTTTGAAACGGGCAGTAATATTAGTTGGTACGATGCGCAAGGGTACATTGAGAAATTAAACCAACATAAGCTCGGCAATTTTAGTGATTGGCGTCTGCCTGACCGATTAGAAATACAGAGCTTGTATGAAACCGCCCTGCCTTTTAAATCGCGGGGAAAAACTTTTATTTTGCATATTAATCCTATCTTTGAGTTCAGTTATGGGAGTTGTTTTTGGACTTCGAAGACCCGATTTTCGGCAGCTCTTGGGTTTGAATTCGATGTTGGAGATGTTCACTGGTATCCTAAAGGAAGCCAGACAGGCACGGTGCGAGCTGTCAGGAATATTTGGTCACCACAACAAATGATTGATCCTGCTTGGGCTGACGAAGCGTTTAGGGCGTAATAGAAGTATGGATGACAAAAAATTTAAAATAGAAAAAGCCAAAGCAAGGAAACTTCGCCAGTCGCAATGGTGGCAACAGAAAATCCAGTCAGGAGTTTGTCATTATTGCGGAGGCAATTTTGCAGCTAATGTGTTGACTATGGATCATATTGTACCTATTTCTCGAGGTGGAAAAAGCACCCGAGGAAATCTTGTTCCTGCCTGCAAAAATTGTAATTCGAATAAAAAGTATTACACCCCAGCCGAAATTATTCTGAAAGAAAAACTCGATCAGGATGTTTGTTTTTAATTTTCTTAAAATCTTTTTAACCTCCTTGTAAAAATACAAAAAATGGAAATCCTTTTACATCACGATTATTTGATTCAAGCACTATCATCGACAGACGAACCATCCGTTCTGGAGCTTTGTCAGACAGGGCGTTGTAAAGGGTGGGTAGCATCAACGACCATTCAAGCTCTATGGCAGGGTTTGAAAAAAGATGAGAGAAATAAAATTAAACCTCTTTTGGAACACTTGAGTGTGGTGACCCCGACGGCACAGGACTTGGAAGATGCCTTGCAAGGTGATGATTTCGAAGAGAAATTGGCGTTAATCCTTAGTCGGTCTTGCGGATTCGATGCGGTTGTTTCGACAATGCCGGAGAAATTTCCCAACAATGAAGGGCTTGTGCTGACCGCTGACCAAGTGCAATCCAAAATCAATGGGCCTGTTGACTCAGTAAATGAAGTAAAGCTTCTGGATATTTCTGCTTCCTACCATCAAATATTGAATGATGTCGAAATTGAAATCGCTGATACAACGCGAACAGGGCAGTTCATCCTGGGTTCTAAAGTTGTACAGTTGGAAGAGCAAATTGCTGAATATTGTCAGACGAAATATGCGGTAGGTGTTTCTTCAGGAACTGATGCTTTGCTGATTTCCTTAATGGCCGCAGGAATAGGAGAGGGAGATGAGGTGATCACTTCCCCCTATACGTTTTTTGCAACAGCTGGGTCAATTGTTCGGGCAGGGGCAAAACCGGTATTTGCAGATATCAACGATGTTACGTTCAATATAAAGGCTGAACATGTTGAAAGATGCATTACTCCCAAGACCAAGGCTATTATGCCAGTCCACTTGTATGGTCAATGCGCGGACATGGAGTCAATAATGGAATTGGCGAAAAAACATAATCTCGTTGTTATTGAAGATGCGGCTCAATCCATCGGTTCCGAATATAAAAACAAACGCGCAGGTTCTCTTGGCGACATGGGTTGCTTTTCTTTTTTTCCTGCAAAAAATCTGGGTGCATTTGGTGATGGAGGAATTGTCACCACGTCATCAGATGATCTTTATGAAAAGCTAAAGGTGCTTCGTGTGCATGGTTCAAAACCCAAGTACTACCATAAATGTATCGGCGGAAATTTTCGTTTAGATGCTCTGCAAGCTGGGGTCGTCAAGGCTAAGTTGAAATATCTTGAAGGCTGGACAGAAAAACGGCGGCAAAATGCAACAGTCTACAATCAATTGCTGCAACAGAATGCTTTGACCCAGTATATTCAGTTACCTCCAGAAGTTTTCCCACGCCATGTATTCAACCAATACGTTATTCGGGCAGGAAGTCGCAGGGATGAATTGCGTACCTTTTTAAAGGAAAATAAAATTGGTTGCGAAATTTATTATCCGCTACCTCTTCATGTCCAGGAATGTTTCCAGTCACTGGGATACAAAAAAGGTGACTTTCCGGAATCCGAGAAGGCCGCCAACGAAACTTTGGCCCTCCCGATTTCGCATGAAATCACCCGGCCACAACAGGAATATATTGTGGAAAAAATCCGACGTTTTTTTCTAGGAGAATAATTCCCCCAAGGCTACTGCTTTGAGGGGATATTAACGAATTATAGTAAAAGGCTTATTGATCTGTTTTGGATCTTCGGAATGGGACCCATTTTCTGTGGCAGTTCGCCGCGCTAGCCCCACACTGGATGGATCTCTAGAAAAGTGGGCGGCTTTCTTTTTCTTCAGCCTTTTCCCGGGGTGTGTGAACTTGGCTTTCGCAGATCATGATGATATGGAAACCCAGTTTGCTTTGAATGGGCTCGGGTAAAATCAGTTTTTCCAATTTCATTATTTCATTTAAAAGTTCCTGAGTAAGTATTTGCTCGGGAATCGGCATTGCATGGTCGATCCAATCTAAATCTCCCCCGAGTTTTTTGCTCTTACAGGTACTGTATTTTTTGGCGAGGCGAATAAAAAACTTTTCGACTTTTTCCCAGTCATGGAAAGGTTTGTCAGGATCATCGATTTCCTCTTTTGCCAGATCGGTCTGAAAATCTACGAGTATTTCCCAAATCATTTTTGCAGATTCTAAAGAAGTTAGCCGGATGTTTCGAACACGGTGTTCCATCGGTTTGTCTGTGGTGAAAGTTACCTTTTTTGCGACAAAAACCTTTTTAACTTTGGGTTTGGGCTTGGCAGGAACTTTGGGAGCATCGGCAACGGGTTGAGGCTCTTTAGCTGTTTTATCTCGCTCGTATGTGGTTTTTTCTGGCTCTTTGGGTTGATCGGACATTATATTTATTCCAAGAAATTAAGTTTTTATTATACCTGCTTTTGCTATGTATTCATCCACATCGATTCTAGAAAATCCAATACTGCCCCTTGGCTATTGGGACCAATAATTTTATCGGCAGATTCTTTTACTTCTGGCAGGGCATTTTCCATTGCAACCGAATAGCCGGCGACCTGGAACATATCAAGATCATTTAAATAATCGCCAAAAACCATAGTTTTGTTCAATGGAAAATTTAAGCGATCAACCAGCTTCTCCACCATATTTCCCTTGTTAGCTTGATGGTGAAAGGCCTGTAACCAATAATAACCTTTCATAGAAACATCTTCAGCAAAATATATGTTGAGATGGTCAAAATGCTTTTCCTTCAGGCAATGGTATACGGATTCGAGGTTTTTCATAGTGCCAATCAGTAAAAAGCCTGAAATATTTTCGTCTTGTTGAAATATGAATTCGGGGACTTGCTTAACCCTATCATCTTTCTCCAAACTGGCAAGGTAGGCTATTGATCCTGGATTTGTTACACGGCGATAGTAAACCTGATGTTCCTCTCCAAAGGTGTAAATGAAAGGATCAATGGTTTGAGCTTGTTCAAGGGCTAACATGCTGCTGACGACTTCCTTGTCTATGAACTGAGTGTGTTCCAATATTTTCCCAGTATGAAAATCTGCCAGATAGACTCCATTAAATAAGACAACAGGGATTCTGAGGTTTAATCCTTTCAATATTGGATGTGCAGAGTCGTAATTCCTAGCGGTGGCAATGGTAAACCTCATGCCTTCCTCTATAAGATGATTCAAGCGTTGTTTGGACTCCTTTGGGAAGGTTCCATCAGGCAGTAAAAGTGTTCCATCTAGGTCTGAGATGTATAAAAAATCCTTGCCCATGTCTAGATTAAAATTTTTCATTTTATTAAAGCTTTATTTATAGAGGATATTATGGGTGTCGCAATTAGGTATTATAAATTATTAGTCTCATGAAATTGTAAGGAAATACTCTCGAATGATACTAAAAAATAATTGTAGGATAATTTAAGATGTTAAAGAAGGGATACGGAATATGCTTATAAACACCAATTATATCGTTGGAATTATGAAGAAGACTAAAGTTTTTGCTATTTCTCTGGTTTTGGTTTTACTGTCAGTTGTGCCAGTCGCGGCTTTTGATTTTTCGGATTGGGATGCTTTGATTAAAAAACATGTGAGTTTGAAAAAAGTTGATGGCGTAATGATCAACGCGGTGAATTATAAAAACTTGAAAGTTGATGGAAAGTTTAAAAAACTGGTTTCTAGATTGAACTCGGTTCGAGAGGACTCATTGAAAACCCGTGATGAGAAGTTGGCCTTCTGGATTAACACTTATAATATTCTTGCTTCGAAAATGGTAGCAGATCGATTCCCTATTAAAAGTATTAAAGATGCGGGAAGTTTTTTTAGTCCGGTTTGGAAAAAACCAGCTGGTCAAGTGGCTGGACAGGAACGGACCCTGAATGAAATCGAACATGAAATTCTAAGAAAGATGGATGAGCCAAGAATACATGTTGCGATTGTTTGTGCGTCGGTGAGTTGCCCTGACCTCAGACTGGAAGCATTCAAAGCAGACAGCTTGAACGAGCAGTTAAATGATCAGATGAAACGGTTTTTACAGTCGCCTGAAAAGGGAATGAGAATTGATAAAAATAGTAACAGGGTTTATCTTTCTTCAATTTTTAAATGGTTTAAAGATGACTTTGAAAGCAGGGGAGGGGTGTTGAAGTTTATCAGCAACTATGTTTCACCTGAAGCGGCAAAAGAATTGGTCGATTCTCGAATTGATGTTTCTTACCTTAATTATAACTGGGGTATTAACGGCTAGTTTCCCTGAAAGACACGGCGGGTTTCCCCGCCGGTTTTCCAGATGGGGTAGCTATTAGTCTGCGTGTTTACGCAGGAACGTGGGAATGTCAAAATTTGAATTTAGGTTTCCCGGGTCCTGATTCTCCTCTTTGATTGAAGACGCAAGTGTCTTCAGATGTTTATAAGATGATTCGGCATCATCACTTTCCATATGAGGTTCGCCGCCCACCACTTTTTTCAACGCAGGTCTTTCCTTTACCGGCGAAGCTGTCTCATTGTCGAATCCGGTTGCGATGACTGTTACCCGCATTTGACCTTCCATTTGAGGATCGATTACAGCGCCAAAAATGATATGGGCATCTTCGTGTGCATTTTCTTGAACCATCATAGAGGCTTCATTAATTTCCATAAGGGTTAAATCTTCGCCACCCGTGATATTGATTAAAATACCTTTTGCACCATCAACGGTTGCTTCGTCGAGTAGAGGGCTGGAGATTGCTTTTTGCGCAGCTTCCACAGCTCTAGTTTCTCCTGTGGCGATGCCGCTTCCCATAAGTGCTTTGCCCATGCTTCCCATGATGCATTTTACATCAGCAAAATCGAGATTGATGAGTCCGGGAATGACGATCAAATCAGAAATGCTGCAAACAGCTTGCTTGAGAATATCGTCTACCATTGAGAATGCACTGGTGAAAGATGTTTGCTTTCCTACATAGCTCAAAAGTTTTTGATTTGGAATCACAATCAGTGTATCGACGGCTGCTTTTAGCTCTTGGATTCCTTCTTCTGCTTGCTGCATCCGTTTTTTGCCTTCAAACGCAAAAGGTTTAGTAACTACGCCAACGGTAAGAGCTCCTGTTTCTTTTGCGATGCGAGATATCACAGGTGCCGCACCTGTGCCGGTGCCACCCCCCATTCCTGCGGTGATAAAAACCATATCCGCACCTTCGAGCATATCGCGAATAACCATTTCGCTCTCTTCGGCGGCATCTTTACCTGTTTCTGGGTTGGAACCGGCTCCCAGTCCGCGAGTCAATTCTCCGCCTATTTGGATTTTTCCTGGGCATTCTGATTTTTCCAGAGATTGCAAATCCGTATTGGCGATAATAAACTCTACTCCACGTAGACTATCGCGAACCATAGAATTGACGGCATTGGTGCCACCGCCCCCAACGCCAACCACCTTGATGGTTGCGTTATAATCGTTTTCGTTTTCAAATTCTATCAAACTCATGGTGTCCTCCAATTTTTAAAAAAATTCGTCTGCCCAATCTTTCATACGTGAAAAAATTTTATCGAATAAATTACGTCCCTGAAGTTCTCTTACAGGTCCGGTTTTAATTCTTTTAGAACCATACTGGATCAATCCAGTACAAGTTGCGTACATGGGGTTGTTAACTACATCGATCAATCCTCCTAGCCCCATGGGTGTCCCTACCCTTACGGGAGACTGAAAAACGTCTTCTGCTAATTCTGCCATTCCTTGCATGCTTGAAGCTCCACCTGTCAGTACAATTCCGGATGAAATGATTTCCCGGTATCCCGATTCATTTATGTCGTGGTCGAGTAGTTCAAACATCTCACGCGTTCGCGCTTCGATTATCTCGCTTAAAATTTGTCGAGGTATTGTTCGAGATTCTCTTCCGCCAACGCTGGGAACTTCTATGTTGTCACCCTCTGAAATGATGGGCGAGTATGCGCAGCCAAAGGAATGCTTAATTTTTTCTGCTTCATTGTTTGGGGTACGCAGACCTATTGCAATGTCGTTTGTCATTTGCGCGCCAGCGATAGTCAAAACGGAAGTATGTTTGATTGCGCCCTGATAAAAAATTGCAAGGTCCGATGTTCCGCCGCCAATATCAATCATGGCAACACCCAGCTCTCTCTCATCTTGTGACAAAACGGATTCGCTGGACGCAAGCTGTTCCAGTACAATATCGGATACTCCCAGCCCTGCTTTGTTTACACATTTGACAATGTTCTGTGCCGATGTTACCGCTGCAGTAACGATATGCACTTTCGCTTCAAGGCGCACTCCTGCCATTCCAAGGGGAGTTTTAATCCCGTCTTGATTGTCAACAATGTATTCCTGCGGCAGAACGTGAATTACTTCGCGATCCAAAGGAATAGCTATAGCCTTAGCAGCTTCGATCACTCTGTCCACATCTTTCTGATCGATCTCTCTGCCCTTTACTGCAATAATTCCATGACTGTTGAGGCTGTTTATATGTCCACCTGCAATGCCGACATAAACTGAATCAATTTCACATCCGGCCATGAGTTCGGCTTCTTCAACAGCATTCTTGATAGACTCGACAGTGCTGTCGATATTGACTACGACCCCTTTTCTAAGACCTTTTGATGGGTACTGACCGAGACCAATAATATCTATATTTTCATCATCGATAACCTCGCCAATGATGCAGCAGATTTTGGTAGTCCCAATATCCAGCCCGACAATGTAATTACTTTTTTTGGACATGCGTCCTATCCCCTTCTAGTTGGTTTGACTCTTTGCCGAAATTAATGTTGAACTTGGTTTGAATCTATTTCTGATTACAACTTGATCTTTAAATGATAAATCAATCATTTGAATCTTAGGATTTTCTTCCTCAATGGTGTCGAGAATGAGTAGGAAGTTTTTTCTTCCCTCCTCCAATCTATCCATAGACATTTGAATCTGAATGTCCCGATCGCGGGTAATAAACAGAACCCGTGAATGGCCTATTAGTTCCGCCGCATCCAAAGGATTCTTATCAAAGAATGAGAGTTTGTTGAAGTAGTGCATGGTTTTCAGGCTGTGCAATACTTTGCCTTCTAAAAAATTATTCTCTTTTTCGCCTTGCATGATGATAAGAGGCAGATGTTTGTATTCAGGTTTTTCGGGTGATAAGGTGACACCGAAACTATCCACTAAATAAATTTTATCCTTCTTAATTCTTGCGTAAGGAACCCTTTCTGTAAGCTTAAACTCAAGTCCCTGCGGAAAATTTCTACGAATAGAAGCCGATTGAATCCATGGGTTTTCTGAAAGCCGCTGGCTTAACTCAACCAAGTCAATCGCAATTAAATTTTCACCTTTTACAGGACCCAGCCATTCAAGTATTTGCGCATCGCTCAAAATATTATTTCCTTTGAAAGAAATATTTTGAATTTGAAAGCGAGGTGTTGAGATTAAAAAATTCCATCCAGCAAAAAGAAGGTAGCCAACAACTCCTGCCAAGAAGAGTTTTGAGGTAAGCTCAGCCAATGTGCGTACCCAAGTGCCCAATTCTGGTTTGTTAGGAATTCTTTTATTCAGACTACTGCCACGTTTGCGTTTTTTGCTTCTTTCAGAACGAAAATCGTCCCATGTGGTGGCAGGTCCTTTTTGTCTGGCCAGAGCAAAGCTCATGACGGGTCTCCATAATCCAATTGTGCTGTTTTCAAAATTTCCACTACAAGATCATCAAAATTCATTCCCATTTTCTGTGCAGCCATGGGTAAAAGGCTGGTAGGGGTCATGCCCGGGATAGTATTCATCTCTAGAACATACGGCGTTCCTTTATCATCAAGAATGATATCTACTCGGGGTAATCCGCGTCCTCGTAGCACCTTAAAAACTTTTTTGGAAACTTCATTGCATTTATTAATTTCATTTTTGCTTAAATTCGCTGGGCATAGATATTCAGTTTTTCCAGAAGTGTATTTGGCTTCATAATCATAAAACCCGGATTTTGGACGAATATGAACAATGGGCATAGGTGTTTCTCCATTCATTCCTATTGCCAGAAGTTTTCCTTCGATAAACTTTTCCACGATGATTTCTTCAGAGTATTTAAATGCACTTTCCAATGCAGGTTCCCATTGATCTTCTGTATGGACAATGCTCACTCCAAAACTGGATCCTTGATTGGTTGGCTTGACCACAACCGGTAAATCTAAGCTTCGTTTGAGTGGTTGATTTTGATTTTTATAAAACACTTCATAGTCGGCTGTTGGTATAGCGTGGAACTTTAAAATTTCCTTAGTCTTTAATTTGTCATAAGCTAAGGCACTGCCTGCAACACCTGGTCCTGTATAAGGAATTTTCAAGTACTCCAGAACTCCTTGAATACAGCCATCTTCGCCGTAGGTTCCATGCAGAGCGATGAATGCCAAATCAATCTCTCTGAGAGCTTGGGCAATATTGCGATCTACATCGATGGGGAACACCTTCAGGCCTTTTCGAGTCATTGCCCCCACAACCGAGTTCCCGGTTGATAGAGAAATTTCTCGCTCTGATGATAGGCCACCCATTAGCACACCTATTTTTTTGTCTTTAAAAATATCCAAAACTTTTCCAATTGTTAAAATGACAGGTCCGTCCCGGCCTTTGGCCAAAAAGGCCGGAAGCAAAGGAAAGAGGGGGGTACCCTTGCACGGACCTTAATATTAAATTTTTCTGAAATTAATCTCCGATAATGACGATCTCAGTTTGCAGATCAATGTTGGTTTTTTCTTTTACTTCTTTTTGTATATGCTTGATCAATTGAGTCACATCTTTTGCTGTTGCCCCACCTTTATTCACAATGAAGTTCGCGTGCCTGATAGAGACGCCGGCTTTTCCTATGGAATAGCCTTTAAGTCCTATCGACTCGATAATTCTCCCGGCAGCATCGCCTTCCGGATTCTTAAAAATAGAACCCGAATTAGGAATGGTAAGAGGTTGTGTCTGCGCTCTTCGAGAAAGATGACGGTCCATAGTGGTCATGATTTCCGAACGATCTCCTTCTTCAAGCTCAATCTCTGCTTCAATAATGATCCCTGGTTCATTTGGGAAAATGGTTTTTCTGTATTGAAATGAAAGATCTTCGCGTTTTAAAGTTTCTAATTCACCGTTTCGGGTAACTCTAGTTACGCTGCGAAGAACCGGCCCAATTTCTGTCCCCTCTGCGCCGGCATTCATAATTATTGAGCCACCTAATGATCCGGGAATGCCGACGAGGCGTTCAAGGCCTGTAAGTGAATAGCGTGCAGCATGTTTGGCAAGATAAGACATCTTTGCTCCGGCCCCTACTTTGATAACGGCTCGTCTTTTCCCATCTTCCTTTTTAAAGAAAAGAGGGCGTTTGATTTCTTTGAAACATTCTTTTAAAGAAATAACGATACCTCTTATGCCACGGTCGCTTGCCAGTAAATTAGTACCTTCCCCTAAAATATAAATGGGTGTTTTCTCCCTGCTTTTTAAAATAGTTTGAATATCCCGGGTATCTTCTGGGTATATCAAAACATCTGCAGGGCCACCGATTTGAATAGAGGTGTGGCTGGCAAGTAATTCGTCTTGCAGAACTCTTCCTTTAATTTTGTGTAGCCAGGGGAATGTATGGGTCATAGTTTTACTCTGATGAATTTTTTGTCCCAGAACGGTTTTCGGAAACTCCATTCTGGTTTTGAGATTAAACTCCCTCCCAGATCCAGAATGAGCAATATGAATCAATCTTCGTTTCCATGCTTCGTTCAACATAAATGAAAATCCTCTCTGTTTTGGGTCTATCAATCATGGAATTGAGCGGCAAACTTATGTGCCAATTCCCCGATATTTCCTGCACCTAGTGTTAAAACCACATCACCAGACTGCAAAGAATTTTTTAAATGCGGAATCACTGAGTCGATATTCTCAATGTGATCTACGTGTTTGTGTCCAAACTCCCGAACTCCTTGTGCCATTTTTCGGGAATGGATTCCTTCTATAGGTTTTTCGCCTGCGGCATAGATATCCAAAAGAACTAATTGATCAGCATCGTTAAATGAGGAATAAAAACTTTCAAGCAGGTGTTGAGTTCGACTAAAACGATGTGGTTGAAAAACCACTACCAATCTTCGATTGGGCCAGACCGTTTTTGCAGTTTCCAGGGTGGCCTGGATTTCAGCAGGATGATGACCATAATCATCCACGATGGTTAGTGAGTCAGATTGATGAAGAATTTCAAAGCGTCGTTGAACACCTTTAAAATTTTTCAAAGCATCAGAAACGGCAGGGAAGTTCATATTCAACTCCATTCCCACCGCAACGGCTGCCAATGTGTTGCAGACATTATGATTTCCTAATGACTCAGATGAGATGCGTCCAAGTTTCTTTCCTTGATGGAAAACAGTAAAGTGAGTTTGCAGTTGGCTCACAGATATTTCTCGTGCTGTATAGTCAGCTTGAGTTTTAAGGCCATAAGTAATTGTTCTTTTTTCAATTTTAGGAAGAAGCGATTGCAGATTAGGATCATCCATGCACAAGATGGCGGTTCCATAAAAAGGAACGCTGTTTAGAAACTCTAGAAAAGCGGATTTCATATTTTGCATTGTGTGGTAGTAGTCCATATGTTCTTCATCTAGTGTGGTCACCACTGCAATAGTGGGAGAAAGCTTTAGAAACGATCCGTCACTTTCATCTGCTTCCGCCACAAGAAATTTGCTTTGCCCTAACTTGGCATGGCCGCCCATATTTTTGAGTTTTCCTCCAACGATTACTGTTGGGTCCAGATTTCCCCCCGCTAAAACAGTTGCTACCAAAGAAGTGGTTGTTGTTTTTCCATGAGTCCCAGCAATAGCAATTCCATGTTTCATTCGCATTAACTCTGCTAACATTTCTGCTCTGCGTATTACCGGGATCATTTGTTCTCTAGCAGCCGTAACTTCCGGATTGTCATCTCGGATTGCGCTCGAAACCACGACAACGTGTTTGCTGTCTATGTTCTCGGATTTATGGTGGAAATGAATGTCTGCGCCTAAAGACTCCAAGTGGTCGGTTACGGAAGATTTGGTTTGATCTGATCCGCTTACCTCATAACCTTGGTTAATTAGGACTTCAGCGATTCCGCTCATTCCCGAACCTCCGATTCCGATAAAATGTATCCGCTGTGTTTTCCCTAAAAACATGACAAAATATAATTCCCTTGCATTTTTTTTCTTCCCGATTTCCTGTAAGTATCTTCCAGTAACTCCATGCAAAGGAGCCTTACTTTTTCGGTTGCATCTCTGTTTCCCAGTTTGTAGCTATTTTTTTCCATTACTTCTAAACGTTCGGGTTCTGTCATAGCTTGAAGAATAGATCTTGCAATACGCGGCCCTGATAGTTCTTCATCCAGAACAAGCTCCCCAGCATTGGCGGCTTCGAGAATACGGGCGTTTTTTTCTTGATGATTATGTGCGGCATGTGGAAAAGGTACCAAGACAGACATCTTGCCGCAGGCAGTGATTTCTGCAAGAGTCGTGGCCCCTGCACGGCAAATGACTAGGGATGCTTTTTTATATTGATCTGCCATGTCATCAATAAACGGACGTATGTCACAAGAAAAATTGCTCTCTTCGTATTTTTTGTTCACCATTTCATAATCTGTCTCTCCAGTTTGATGAGTGATGTGTAAATCACCTTTTTTCTTCGAGAGAGACTCTAAAGCTTCCACCATAGCCATATTTATAGAATGTGCACCTTGACTACCGCCAAGAACCAGAACCCGAAATGGGCCTTCAATTTTTTCTGGGGTTTCTTCTTTTGGCTGGCAAAACTCTTCACGGATCATGTTCCCTGTTAATACCACTTTCTCTTTTGGAAAAGCTCCTGAGGATTCTTTAAATGAGATTGCAATTTTATCGGCGATTTTCCCCAGCCATTTATTTGTCATTCCAGGGATGGAATTTTGTTCATGAATTAGAATAGGAATTCGAAGAATCCATGCGGAAAGAACCAAAGGCCCGGATGCATAGCCACCGACACCTACAACCAGACCGGGTCGTTTTCTGATTAAAAAACACATGGACTGAGCCGTTCCAATGGGTAGTTTGAACCAAGACACCCATCGGGCAATTTTCTTTTTGCCCAATAATCCCGCCGAAAGAATAGTTTTTAAAGCAAAACCTTCACGGGGCAATACTTTTGCTTCGAGACCCTTTTGGGTTCCTACAAAAGAGATTTCAATATCCATATCGCGCCTCATTAATGCTCTTGCTAGAGCAATTCCGGGATAAAGGTGACCGCCTGTGCCGCCACCTGCTATGACAACTAGTTTCCTCATTAATTCATCGTCAATGTCTTACAGTTTGCTCTGAAATATTCAGTAGTACGCCTACAGAAAGCATCGTTACCATCATCGATGACCCTCCCATGCTTATAAATGGTAAGGTCAATCCTTTTGTTGGAAGAAGACCTGAAGCTACTCCCAGGTTTATAAAAGCCTGTAAACCGATTAAGAGAGTCAGTCCTGTTGCTAAATGAGTTCCGAAAGGATCTTTGGCTCGGTAGGCGGTCATAAATCCTCTCCAGATAAAGATCGAGAACAGGAGAACGATTCCCGTTGTTCCGACAAAGCCCAACTCTTCCCCAATTACTGAAAAAATAAAATCCGTATGTGCTTCTGGAAGATGAAAAAGTTTTTGATGGCCGGCGCCCAATCCCGTACCCCAAAACCCACCGCGTCCAAAGGCATAGAAAGACTGGATGACTTGGAACCCTTTTCCCGTAGGGTCTTCCCATGGGTTGAGAAATGAAATGATTCTCTGGGTTCGGTACTCGGCGGTTAGAATTGCTGATGCTATAAATGGAACTATTGCCAGAATGGAAAGGAACAGAAACTTTTTCCTGAGCCCGGCGATAAAAAGCATTGTGAAGGTGACCGTGCAAATAATCATGGCTGTTCCAAAATCGGGCTGGAACAAGATGGGTATGAAGAAGAAACCCAGCACAATTAGATTGGGTAAATAACCGTAGGCAAAATTTCTTAGCTTGTCGGCTCGTTTTACAAGGGACTTGGCGATAAATAAAACGAGAGTGAACTTTGCCAGCTCCGAAGGTTGAAACGAAAATCCTCCTAAGGTCAACCACCGACGTGCCCCACCCACCTTTTTGCTGAACTCGGGAAACATCACTACAATCAATAGCAGAAAGGTGAGAATCATGATGGGGTACGTAAACTGATGCAACTTGTGGTAGTTGATGTTTTTTGTTATTAAAAGCAAACCCGTCCCCAGCAGGCACCATAGGACCTGTCGCTTTAGGAAGTAATAGGAATCGTTGTGATTGTTCATGGTGTAAGCAGCGCTTGAGCTGAACACCATTACAATTCCTATGAGAACCAGAACAGCCACCGTGATGCAAAGGATGGAGTCGCAGCCTGTCTGCCGAGTTTCGTTCAACGCTTGTCATCCTTTCAGATTGTTAACAATGGATTTAAACTGGTTTCCGCGATCGATATAGTCTTTGAACATGTCAAAACTAGCGCAAGCAGGAGAAAGAAGAACGACATCCCCTTTTTCGGCTTTTTCTTTCGCCAGATTGACTGCCCCTTCAAGCGAATCAGATTCTTCATAACCAAAAGATCCATTCAAGACGCTTTTAAACTTTGGTCGCGTTTCCCCAATTAAAACCAAGTGCTTTACTTTTCTCTTCATAATATTTTTTAAACCGGAAAAGTCTGCGTTCTTATCCTTGCCGCCAGCGATAAGGATAATTGGGCGGTCAAAAGTATTTAATGACTTGCATACCGAACCGACATTAGTGCCTTTAGAGTCATTAATAAAATCAACCCCATCTCGATTGCATACCCATTCCAGTCGATGCTCCAAACCTGTGAAATTCCTCAGAATATTTTGAATGGACTCCAGAGAGACGCCTAACAACAAAGCCGTTGCTACTGCCGGCAAAACATTTTCTACCTGCCAACGCAATCCGCGAGAAAGCGAACTTAGTGCAAATATTTCCCCCTCAAACTCGTCGATGTTTGCGAAGATTATTCCGTTTTGTACATAGACCCCATACTCCAACGGATTTTCTAAGCTGAAGCGAATTTGTTTAGCGGAGCAATTTTTCCCCAGAGCGTGGGTGTTGGGGTCATCCTGATTTAAAATAAGAAAATCTTCTGCGGTTTGGTTTGCATAAATTTTTTCTTTTAACCCTGCATATTGCTCAAAGCTCTCATGTCGATCCAGATGGTCGGGTGTGATGTTCAGGACAATGGCAATTTTGGGGTGAAAGCTGTGAGTGGCCTCCATTTGAAAACTAGATATTTCGAGGACTCTATATTCCACCCGCTCTTGATCTAATAGCGAGATGAATGGCGTGCCCAGGTTTCCACCCACCGCTGCACTTATTCCGCCCTCTTTAAGAATTTCGCCAATCAAACTTGTGCAAGTCGATTTACCATTGGTTCCCGTAATACCAATGAGTGAGGCATTATTGATTCTGCTCGCAAGTTCGATTTCGCTGATTATTTCCACTCCGTTTTGTCGTGAGCTTTTAAGAAAGCTTGACTCAATGTCTACACCTGGACTGATCACCACCATCTCCGAATCAGGATGTGGTTCACAGTTCTTATAAACTGCTTTGACATCAGGCAAGAGCTGGCTCTCCAGATCAGATAACTGATCGCGGGATTTGTTATCCATAATTGAAACCTGTGCGCCTCGAAGGCTAAGGAAATTAGCTGTGGCAACGCCTGTTTTCCCCATGCCAATTACAGAAATAATTTTGTTTTTTAAATCCATATTTATCTGAGTTTCAATGTGCTTAAGCTGATCATCGCTAGAATGACAGCAACAATCCAAAAGCGAACAATCACCTTGGGCTCCGACCAACCTAGTTGTTCAAAGTGGTGGTGAAGCGGAGCCATTCTGAAAAATCGTTTCCCGCCCGTATACTTGAAATAACCCACCTGAATAATTACTGACAAAGCTTCGATAACAAAAATTCCGCCAATAAGAATTAAAAGTAATTCGTGTTTAACAATCACCGCTATGGTTCCTATAAAACCTCCCAAAGATAAAGATCCAACATCGCCCATGAAAATTTGAGCGGGGTAGGAGTTGTACCAGAGAAAACCCAGACTGGCTCCCATGACAGCTGAACTAGCAACAGCGATTTCTCCCGCACCTTTTATATATTGAATGTTTAGATACTCCGCGAATTTGACATGGCCACAGATGTAGACGATGCCGGTATAAGTGAGAGTAGCAATTATGATGGGGCCAATTGCCAGACCATCGAGACCGTCTGTTAGATTGACAGCGTTTGATGTGCCGACGATTATGAACGCAATAAAGAAAAGATATAGAAATCCGAGGTCGGGTTGAAATTCCTTAAAGAAGGGTACAGACAAACGCGTCGCGTATTCTGCACGCGTAGGATCGAAGTAAAGCAGATAAATTCCGACACCTAAACTTACCAAAAGTTGCAGTAGAAGTTTCTCTTTGGCAGAAATTCCGTTTCCTCTTCGGAGTTTTAAGATGTCATCACGAAAGCCGATGGCCCCAAAACCGATCACTGAAAAAATGATCACCCAGATATAGTGACTCTCAAGGTTTGCCCATAATAAAGTTGACCCTAAAAAAGTTACCAGTATGAGGAGACCACCCATAGTAGGCGTTCCTGATTTCGAGGCATGATGCTCAGGCCCATCGCTACGAATCGTTTCACCGATTTGAAATTTTTGCAGCATTCGAATCATTAAGTTGCCAAGAGTTAGGCTAAGAGCTAGCGCCGTAACACCGGAGTAGGCCGAGCGAAATGTAATGTATTTAAATACATTCAAAAAGGAATATTCAGAACTAAGCGGGTAAAACAAATGGTAAAACATTTTTAATTATTTCGTTCTTTGGGTTTTTAAATATTCTTGAATAATATTTTCCATTTTTGCTCCACGAGAACCTTTGATAAGCAGGCAATCGCCTTTTTCAACGTTTTCCAACAGATAGTTCAATGCTTCGGCGTGTGTATTGAATTTCCCTATTTGCAATGGATGTCGGGGGCTTTTTTTTGCACTTTCTGCGACCAGAGAGGCCAGAGGGCCAACCGTCACCAAATGATCCACATTTGATAGGATTATTTCCTGCCCTAGTTCATGATGAGCAGATTCAGATAAAGGACCAAGTTCAAGCATGTCGCCAATAATCAAAAATCGTTTCCCCTGAGTATCGAATTCAGACAAAGTTTTTAGAGCTTCTCTCATGGATTGTGGGTTCGCGTTATACGCATCGTTGATCAGGGTCACACCTTCATAATGAATTTGCTCATTCCTCTGAGGAATTTGCTGGTATTTTTCTAATCCTCGATTCATATCTTTTCCTGATATGCCTAGCGAATGACCTGCAGCTAGAGCCGCAAGGGCGTTATATATATTGCAGTAGCCAATTTGCGATAGGTTGACAGAAATCGTTTGGTTGAAAATTTTAGCTGTGAAGGTGAACCCTTGACTTCCTTGGTTTTGAATATTGCTTGCCCGAACATCCGCAGATTGTTCGATTCCGTAGGTGATTTTTTTGACACGTAGTGACTTTGCCAGCTCAAGAACCAACGGATCATCTGCGTTAATGATTGCCGTTCCTTCTTCGCTGAGGGAATCAAATAGTTCACCTTTTGCAGCCTGGACATCCTTTACTGTTTTTAGCTGCTCTAGATGCCCCGCAGATATATTCGTGATGACACCTATGTCAGGTTTTGCAATTTCAGCAAGCCGTTTGATTTCACCAGCTGCACTCATACCCATCTCAAGAACACCGACCTCATGTTCTGGTTCCCTTGTCAGTAAAGTCAGGGGAAGACCAATGTGATTGTTAAGGTTCCCCTGCGTTTTTAGAGTTTTATATTTCGTTTCAATAATTGAGGCGATCATTTCTTTGGTTGTAGATTTTCCATTGGTCCCCGTTACCGCAACAACATGGAAAGGAAACCGAGTTCTTTGATAACTAGCAAGGTCTTGTAATGCGCGTAAAGTATTTTGAGACTGGATCACGAAGGGAGAATTTTCATCGCTGATCATGTCTTCAGAAAAATAGCTTGGATTGGACAAGATAATTCCTGCCGCACCTTTGCTAATAGCTTCGCGAAGGAAGTTATGGCCGTTAAACTTTTCACCCTGAATGCACACAAACAACTCCTCTTTTTTGATGGTGCGGGAGTTTATCGATACCCCCCGAAATATCTTTGCTGCACTACCTTGCAATAGTTTTCCGCCTACTATGTCCAGACAGTCCTTTGCGTTGCCTGTTATCAATGAATTTGTTTCTCCAAAAATTCTCCAGCAACTTCCCGATCATCAAAATGTTCTTTTTGAATGCCTAAAATCTGGTAGTCCTCATGGCCTTTTCCGGCAATTAAAACGAGATCATTTTTTTCTGCTCTACTGATTGCATGCTCAATGGCTTCTCGTCGGTTTAGGATTACTGTGTGTGAGGCCGAAGCAGGAATGCCTTTCAGTATGTCTGAAACAATTTCTTCAGGGTCTTCCGTGCGCGGGTTGTCAGAAGTGACGACAGTGAAATCGGCTTTTTCTGTTGCTACCCGACCCATACCTTCCCTTTTCCCCTTATCTCGATCTCCACCACACCCAAAAACAACAATCACATTCCCCTCGGTAAAGGCTTTGGCCGCTGTGACAGCCTTGGAAAGCGCATCCTCTGTATGAGCGTAATCAACCACCACAGTAAAATCCTGCCCCTTGCTTATCGACTCGAATCTTCCCGGAATGGATGGAGTATTTCGAAAGATGCGTTGAATCATGTCCAGCGACATGCCTTGAACCAATGCGTAGGCCGAAGCCGAGAGAAGGTTGTAAATGTTATGTTCGCCGAGAAGGTTCGTGTTAATTTCGGCGGACCCACTGGGCGTTTTTAAAGTGAATCGACTTCCAATGGATGTTAGGGAAATGTTTTCCGCCGAAAAATCTGCAGAATTATTAATTCCAGTTGAGATGACGTTTTCCTTAAGCTCTGCGGCAAATTCTTGTCCAGCCTGGTCATCGATATTTACGATAGGCGTTTTGACTTTATTTCCCCTGAACAATTCAGCCTTTGCATTTTTGTACTCTTCCATGTCGCTATGGAAATCGAGATGATCTCGGCTCAGGTTTGTAAAAATTCCAACATCAAAATTCATATCGAAAACACGCTTTTGCGAGAGGGCATGAGAAGACACCTCTAGGAAACAATCTGTGACTCCCGTATCCACCATCTGTCTGAAATTCTGATTAAGGTCGAGAGATTCAGGCGTAGTCATAGCCGCCGGGATTTTGGTTTTCCCGAAATGACAATCGATGGTTCCTATGACTCCCGTATCTCTGCCATCAGCCTTAGCCAGGGCCTCCAAAACATAAGTCAGCGTCGTTTTCCCATTAGTGCCGGTTATGCCTGTCAGGTTCAAATGCGTGGAAGGATTTTCATAAAAGTTTGCACTTACTATCGCCAAGGACTTCCTGGAATCCGCAACACATAAAACGGTGATATTTTCGTGATTGATGTGGAGCGAAGATAGAGATTCGAGGGAGGATTCAGTGATAATAGCAATAGCGCCTTTACCCAAAGCCTCTCTGATAAAAGCTCCACCATCATGCATTTCACCAGGGATAGCCACGAAAAGTCCACCCTGTCGCATTTTTCTAGAATCAAAGGCGATGTTCTTAATTTTGCGGTTCCGATTTCCGAGAGATTCTGTTATCTCCATTCCCGCAGTCAAATTTTTAATATTTTTTTCGGACATGTTATTTTTTACAGAAAAATCGCTCTCTGAAAACAAAAACCATTTTGTTGATGTGGTCTGTTTCATTAGGCGCGGTCAAGAATAAAAACACGTTCCTTGCTTGAGGGAACATTTAAATAACGTAATGATTTTTTTGCAATCTCTCGAAACACAGGAGCCGCGACAACACTGCCCCAATGCACTCCCTTAGGATTGTCAATCATTACCAGAATTACCAGGCGTGGAGCATCTGCCGGCGCATAACCTATGAACGAAGAAACGAACTCTGTCTTCGAGTAAGACTTAGTTTTCGTAATATACTTTTGCGCAGTACCTGTTTTTCCCGCCACATCAAATCCTTCTACCGCAGCATTTTTTCCTGTCCCATCTTTAACAACGAACTTTAATATTTCCATCATTTGCTGGCTGGTTTTTTTTGATATAACTCGCCGAATTTTTTTTGGTTTGATTTGCTCAACAATTTTTCCGTCACGCATCAAGGCTTTGGCTATATGTGGCTCCATAAGCGTCCCCCCATTGGCTATGGCGCTCAACGCCGCGACCATTTGCAGGGGGGTAACTGCGATTTCATGCCCAAAAGATATAGAAGCCAAAGAGTAATCCGTCCAACTTTCTCTTTTTCCTAGCAGACCTGAAGACACGCCGGGAAGTCGCACGCCCGACTTTTCCCCAAAGCCAAACTTTTGAATGTATTCGTAGAAAGAGTTTTTGCCGAGCTTTTGAGCGATTTTTATCACACCAATATTGCTGGATTTAGCAATAATTTCCTTCATAGTAAGGGACCCAAACTTATGATTTTCTGCTTCGCCAATTTTATTTTTACCAACCTTGAAGCTTCCATTTTCACAAAAGAATTTTTCGTCCGGTCGTGAAATGCCTGTATCTATAGCTGCGGCGGCAACGATGGGTTTGAAAATAGACCCCGGCTCATATGAACTCACAACGGCGTTGTTTTTCCATGTTTCTCTGGGGAAGGCGTTAAAGTTATTTGGATTGAATTGCGGAACGTTTGCCATGGCATATATTTCCCCTGAATAGGGGTCCATGACGACAGCCATTCCAGAATCGGCCTTGTATCTATCTACTTGCTTCTTCAGGTGATGTTCGGCGGTAAACTGAATCACCTCGTCCAACGTAAGCATTAAGTCGTAATTGCCGAGGCTGGAACGGGAAAGATTGCTCAGAGCTTGAATTTTTCTACCCTTCCCATCCTGTTTTATGGATTGTGAATAGACTATCCCTTTCAGTTTTTTCTGGAAAGTATGCTCTATACCAGCTAAGCCTAAATCGTCTGTACCGACGAAACCGATGACATTGGCTGCCAGTTCGCGTTTCGGGTAGAACCTTTTTTGCTCGGAACGAAAATGCACCCCTGAAAGCGCCGATTTTTTAAGATGCATTATTTTATCTGCGGGAACTTTCCTTTTGATCCAGGTAAATTGTTTTTTCGAGGAAACTTCTTTATAGACACGGTCGTAGTTTCGATTCAAAGCAGATGCGAGTACCTTCGATGTATATTTTCTGTCTCGCACCTCTTGGGGCACGACAAACACCGACTCGACTTCAAGATTAGTGGCCAGCTCATTACCATTGCGATCAAAAATAGTTCCTCGACCAAAATGAGTTTTCAAGGTTCCCTGTGATTGCTTTTCTGATTTAGCTAGAAGGGACTCGTGCTGAACAATTTGCAGGTCAGCGAGCCGGACTATCAGAGATATCGCGAAAAGTAGAAGTAGGCTGGATATGAAAAGCAATCTAACCTTTACTATATTTCGAAAAGAATCTGATGCTGGTTTTTTGTCTTTTGACATGGTTTTACTTTAAAAAGATTGTTACCACTTGCCCTTTTTTGGGCTCTACCATTCCAATTGCATCTTTTGCCAGAGCCTGAATGCGATACAACGACTGCAGGCTTTCTTTTTCTAAACGCAGTAGATGGTTTTCACTTAAAAGTTCTTCACGTTCCGTTTCAAGAGCCTGATAGTCATAAGATAGTTTCACCTTTCGCACATTCGGCCATACCAGAGCTAATGCCGCTAACATCATTAATACCGAGACCAGAAAAATCATACGGAACCCTTTAGGCGTAATATGAAACCGGCCTCGAACTAATTGACGAGCTCCGTTAAACATAGACCCTTTCCGCAACCCTCAACTTTGCACTGACCGATCTCGGGTTCAATTCAACCTCTTCCTCAGAGGAACAGAGAGGGCGACGCGTTAAAATTTTCAAAGTCTGCTTATTGCCGCAAATGCAAAACGGAATTTTTGGATGACAGGTACAGCCCTTCTCTTCTTTGCGAAAGAATGTCTTAACAATCCTATCTTCCAACGAGTGAAACGAGATTGCGACAATCCGAGCAGAAGAATCGAGCAGACCTATAGCATCATTCAAAACTGTTTTTATTTGCTCAAGCTCGTTGTTAACCGCAATGCGTAGCGCCTGGAAAGTTTTTGTCGCAGGGTGAATTCTTGAATGCTTTGGCGATCTAACTACTCGCGAAATTATTTCAGCGAAATGAGAGGTCGTGACAATAGGTCTTTCTGCCTGCGCCCTGCGAATAGCACGGACGATTCTTTTTGCGAATCGTTCTTCACCAAAATTTTTTATAATGGATATCAATTCCACATCCTTTAGCTTCTCTAGAAGGTTTGCTGCAGTGGTCGTTTGCGAACTGTCCATTCTCATGTCGAGCGGCCCATCATGTCGAATGCTGAATCCACGTTCAGGCGTGTCTAATTGGGGGGAGGAAACGCCAAAGTCGAGCAGCAGACCATTGATCCTGGTGACGCCGGATTGCTCTGCAAGGTCTTGCAGGTTTTCCAGTGAGCCGTGAGCAAACATTACCCTGTCCCGGAACGGCTGAAGTCTTTCCCGGGCTCTCTCAATAGCAGATAGGTCACGGTCGATGCCGAGCACTCTGGTTTTTGGTCCTGTGTTTTTGAGGATGAATTCCGTATGCCCTCCATCCCCTAATGTGCCATCCACGATTACACCCTCCATGTGAATATTTAGATAATGAAGCACTTCATTTTTCATTATCGATTCGTGGTAAGTTGGCATGATTTACTCGAGATGATCCGGTGATGATTATTGAATGTTGAAAAATTCTTGCAAAGAGTCCCGTTTCCTCACTCGCCTCCCTGCTTGTTCCATCTTTCGGGAGACCAGATTTCAAAAGTGTTAGACATCCCCACTAGCACTGCATCCTTGGTGAGCCCGGCAATGTCTCTTAAGTGAAGAGGCAATAGTATTTTTCCGGACTTCATTTCACATTCCGTAGCGCGCGAATAAAATTCTCGCAGACGTGTACGATCTTCTTTGTCAAAAGCATTTAAGCTACTTAACTTATCTTCATTTTTTGCCCATTCTTTATGGGGGAAAACAACTAGAAAGGGTTCCATGGCACACACCACCAGTTGCGGACCAGATTGATCTAATGTTCCGCGGAATTTAGCGGGAACATTAAACCGGCCCTTGTCGTCTAAACTGATGTTGTAGGTGCCTAAAAAACTACTCATTTGCTCTGCCTGCAGGTTTTAGGAAAGTGACATAAAGTTACATTTTGAGACACTTTAGAACACAATCCTATCATACCGCGACAAACTGTCAACCTAAAATGAGACAAAAATGCGGATTATCAGACAGGGGGAAATCGTATAAGTTTTTATTAAAACAGGGTTTTCTCGCAATTAGGTCGGAGTTGTCCGAGTTTCCTGGGGAAATTTTTGTGATTTTGGATGTGACACCTGCGGGTTTTTTTATAGCTAGAGCAGGGAAGGAATAATTTTTAACGGAAAAGTAAAACTAAAAAGTAAATCAATTGAGTTTGTTCATTATATATATAAGCGAACTGGAGCCTCTTTCGAGAAAACTGCCAATACCACGTTCGATTTCAATGAATTTGCTTTGACAAGTCCAAATTCCTGATGCTACTATGAAAATAAGCCTAAATGATTATGGATATTACCTTTTTCCAAAGGATTAGAACTGGTTATGAAGCAGAAAAAAGTCAGATTTTTGGTAGGAAGCTTGTTGATCGTAGGTGCGATCGGATATTTAATCACTATGGGGATCAGCAATACTTCGCAATATTTTTTCACGGTTGATGAATTGCTCAGCCAGAAGATTTCCTATGCCGGAGCTGGACTAAAGGTCAAGGGTAATGTTGTAAACGGTTCCATCCAAAGAGATCCTAATGACTATTTAGATGTAAAATTTTTAATTGAGGAGAAAGAATCCTCATTGAAGGTAACCTATCAAGGGGTAACACCAGATATGTTTGCAGACGGTCGGGAAGTGGTTGTGGAGGGAACATTGGGAAGAGACGGTGTCTTTCATGCAAATACTTTATTGACCAGTTGTCCTTCAAAATATGAAGCAGAAAAAGAGGCAGGGAAAATGCATCCCGGATCTCTGAGTACCGATAAGTATAAGGAGCCCGGTTTGAACAAAACGGACGCCTTGCCAAAAACAACGATTTAACCTTCCTTAAAAATTCAAAAAAAGCCTGATCCCTGCAACTCAAGGGTAACTAGCTTCTATTTTTATTCATGAATGATATTGGTGAATTTACATTACTTATAGCCTTGGCGACCGCTATTTATGGCTGTGTTGCATACATTATGGCTGCACGTGGCAACCGGATAGACCTTTACTTAAGCGCAGATAAGACGCCGCTGATTGTATGGGGTTGTGTGATGATCTCTTCTATTTGTTTATGGAGAGCATTTCTCACCAATGACTTCAGTCTTCAATATGTTTGGGCTTATTCCAATATTGAACTCGATACATTTTATAAATTCGCTTCTTTTTGGGGTGGGCAAAAAGGGTCACTTCTATTTTGGACTTTGCTTCTTACCACTTATACGGTGGTAGTCCATATTCAGAACCGTAAAAAAAATCTTCGTGTTGTTCCATATGCTATGGCAGTGCTGCTGGTTATCATTATCTTTTTTCTTTGCCTGGTTAATTTCTCAACGAATCCATTTGAACGCATCCCTTTGCCGCCTGAAGATGGCCGCGGCTTGAATCCTCTTTTGCAGAATTACTGGATGGTAATTCATCCACCGACCTTATACCTTGGGTATGTCGGGTTTACGGTTCCATTTGCTTTTGCTGTAGCCGCTTTGATCAGTAAAAATCTAGATGATGGCTGGATTCGATTGACGAGAAAGTGGACGCTGATTTCCTGGTTTTTTCTTTGCATGGGAAACCTGTTTGGTGCTTCATGGGCTTATGTCGAACTGGGTTGGGGGGGCTATTGGGCCTGGGATCCTGTGGAAAATGCGGCCTTCATGCCTTTATTAATTGCGACCGCTTTTTTGCATTCCGTAATGATCCAGGAAAAAAAGGACATGATGAAAGTCTGGAACATGTCATTGATCCTTCTTACTTTTGTGATGACCATTTTTGGTACGTTTATCACACGTAGCGGTCTTATTCAGTCTGTTCACACATTTGATGAAGCCACGTTAGGGTATTATTTTCTGGCATTCCTTTTCGTTATACTTTTTTCCTGTACGGCGTTGATTGTTTCTCGTCTTCCTTTATTGAAAAGTGAAAACCAATTAGACTCTTTTTTGTCGCGTGAGAGCGGTTTTCTTTTTAACAATCTGCTTTTACTGGGAATTGCTTTTGCAACCTTTTGGGGAACTATTTTCCCCATTATTTCAGAAGCCGTTCGTGGAATAAAAATTACCGTAGGTCCGCCTTTTTATAATCAGGTCAATGTTCCGATTGGGCTTGCGCTTTTAGCGCTTGTTGGTATTGGGCCGGTTATTGCTTGGCGCCGGGCTACTCTGTCCAACTTAAAGAAAAATTTCTTACGGCCTTTGGCAGTGGCTTTTATTACTGCAGTGGCATTGTTTCCGATTATTCCTTTGGGAAGCCGGGTTGAGAATTATACGTATATCACTTTTATCCTCTGTGCTTTTGTGATGACTTGTATCCTCGGTGAATTCTACAAGGGAACAGCTTCGAGAATGGGATTGCATGAGGAATCAATATTCGGAGCGTTGTCTACGGTTACCTGGCGCAACAAAAGGCGTTATGGGGGATATATTGTTCATATAGGTATTGTTCTGATCTTTGCGGGTATTGCAGGATCGCAAGCTTATGGGACCCACGTTGAAAAACACCTTAAACCCGGCGAAAAGTTTGAGATAAGAGGATATAGTATTACTTACGAAAAACTTGTGGCGATAGAGGCAACCAGTGTAAAAACTCGGGTCATTGCACAGCTTGATGTCAAACGAAACGGAAACCACTACTGGACTGCGCGTCCGGAAAAAGAATTTTATAAAGGCCAGAATCAACCCGTCTCTGAGGTGGATGTGCTTTCAACCTGGAGAGAAGATTTATATATGATCCTCGCAGATTTTAGGGACGATGAGTCGGCCACTATAAAAGTTTATGTGAACCCTATGGTGAGTTGGATGTGGACGGGGGGCTGGGTTATTGCATTTGGTACGATGATATCTATGTGGCCTGATCGGTTGGAACAAAGGCGTCGTTTGGAACGTTTCCGCAGAGAAGAATCTCTATTTCCTTCTCCGGCGCAGGAGTAAGAAATGCCTTTATTTAAAATTTCATTCAGTATTTTTGTTGCAGCTTGGTTTTTCATGAGTGTTTCTGGGACCTCGCATGCGGGTTCGCTTCTCCAGGATTTAGAAAATGGATTGATGTGTAAATGCGATGATAAATGTGGCAAGGTGCTTGTAAACTGCACATGCTCTACTTCAGATAAAACTCGAGCAAAATTTTCTAAGATGCTAGACTCGGGACTTACTGTTGAACAAATCATTAAATCTCAGGTCGATGAATATGGTGAAACAGTTTTGTCGGCTCCGACAAAATTTGGGTTCAATCTCACTGCTTGGGTGATGCCGTTTGTTGCCTTGGTTGCAGGAGGAGTGGGGGTCCGAAAGGTTATTTATTCCTGGGTGGGTAAAAAAGAAAAGACCGCTACTGAGGATGAACCTGAAGAAAAAACTGCAGCATCCGAGAAGTATTCCAAACGCTTACAGGATGAATTAGACGGGATCGAGTTATAGGGATGGGATTTGTCCACTTCTTAGAGCTGCTTTTCGTTGTGGTTGTCCTCCTTGTAGTGGGGATTCCTCTATTTGGTAAGTTACAACTCAAGAAACTGGTAGAAACTATCGACCCCGATAGTGATGAATACAAGCATCTTCTAGTGCGGAAAGAAGAGACCCTTATTTCTATTAAGGAGCTTGAGTTCGATCTCAATACTGAAAAGATTTCGGAATCAGATTATCAGGAACTTCGGAAAAAGTTAGAAGCGGAAGCTACGGAATTAATCCAACAATTAGATCAGTTGGAACAGGGTCGAAAGAAAAAGAAGTCCGCAAAATCCTGATGATTCCCCCCTCCCTGGCCAGTTAAATGGAATCCCTTGAAAATGCAATTGAAGTTCGGCATCTCCGAAAAGCCTTTGGTACTTTGAAGGCTGTTGATGGGATAGATTTCGAATTGAAGCAGGGAGAGTTCCTGACAGTTTTTGGCCCTAATGGGGCGGGTAAAACCACGTTGATCAAAATCCTTTCAGGATTGACACAGCCTTCATCGGGAACCGCAAAGGTAGCCGGGTTCGATGTTTCTGAAGGGCACCCGGAAATGAGAAAGGAGATTGGTGTAATCTCCCACTCCACCGCATTATATGCCGATCTGACACCCCTTGAAAATCTGATGTTTTTTGCACGGATGCATGGTCTTGAACAACCCGAGGATAAGTCTTTAAAAGTTATTGAGGAAGTGGGGCTGAGTCCGCGAAGAAACGACCGGGTTCGAACTTTTTCCCGGGGTATGTTGCAACGACTTTCTATCGCCCGCGCCATCCTTCACGATCCAGCCATTTTGTTTTTGGATGAACCTTTTACAGGCTTAGACCTTCACGCCATCAATGTTCTTAAAGAGCATCTGCAAAGATTGCATGATCGCCGCCGCACTATTTTAATGACCACTCACGATATTTCTTGTGGGTTGGAAATGTGCGACAAGGTTGCTTTGCAAGTGCAGGGGAAGTTTGTGTTTCTTGAAAATATTTCTGATATCGATAAAGATAGGTTTGAGTCTATATATTTTGATGCTGTCCGCGATAACCAGTTTGCGATGAGAATAGGCCTTTAACTGTGAACAGGCACAATTAAAAATCGATTATGAATTTATATTTAAATCAAATCGCGGCGATCGTGTGGAAAGACTTTGTCACTGAGTTGAAAACTCGGGAGCTGCTTAGTGCCATGTTTATTTTTGCACTATTGGTGATTTTGATTTTTATCTTTTCTATTAATCTGAGTATTGTAAAAGCCAGTGAGGTGGGGCCCGGAATTCTATGGGTAGCGTTTCTATTTGCGGGAACGATTGGGTTGAACCGATCTTTTATGTTGGAAAAAGAAAACGGTTGCCTTATGGGACTGATGCTTGTTCCCGCCGATCGAACGGCCATATACTTTGGCAAGTTGATCAGTAATCTGATTTTTCTATCGATCATGGAACTCTTCATCCTTCCCCTTTTTATGATATTTTTTAATATCGATCTTTTGTCGCATCTGGGTCCGCTTTTAGTCGTGGTGTTTTTAGGGACTCTGGGGTTTTGTGCTTTGGGGACTCTTTTATCGTCATTATCATCAAATCTTAAAACGCGCGAGATCATGCTACCCATCCTTCTTTATCCGCTGCTGATTCCAATCATTATTGCAGCAGTGCGGATGACCGGGCAGATTCTTGATGGCACGGAACTTTCTGATATGATGAAGTGGATTGGTTTGACGGCATCCTTCGATATCATCTATATTGGGGTTTCCATAATGACGATAGACCATATTTTGGAGGAATGATTGAATGGATAACTTTGGATTCCTGTTTGCCGCGAACGCGTTTGTTTGGGGGGGCATTATTTATTATGTTTATACTCTCAAGCAACGTAGCCGAGAGTTGGAAAAGGACTTGGAATTGCTAAAAGAAACTCTTAGCAGGGAATCGCGATAATGAATCAGGAGATGACTGAAGAGTCGAACGAAGAAAGCTACATACTTGTCTGGTTGACGGGCATCGTATTTCTTGTTGCGATGGCGGCCATCTTCCTTTTTGTACCAACGGAGCAAACTGAAGGCCCGGTTCAGAGAATTATGTATATTCACATTCCCTCTGCTTGGCTCTCCTTCTTTGCCTTTTTTATTGTGTTTATTTGTTCTATTCTCTTTCTTTGGAAAAAAGAACGAGAGTGGGATATCTATGCACATGCCTCGGCTGAAATAGGAGTGATTTTCTGTTCCCTGGTTTTGATAACTGGTCCTATCTGGGCAAAACCAATTTGGGGAACTTGGTGGGTTTGGGATGCACGCTTAACTTCGACCTTAATTTTATGGCTTATTTATGTTGCCTATTTGATGCTGCGTGCACAATCCGAAGCGGGTTCTATGAGAGCTCGCTATGCAGCGGTACTGGGTATTGTTGGCTTTCTGAATATTCCCTTTATCCACTTTTCTGTTTTATGGTGGCGGACGTTTCACCCGCAACCCAAAGTGATCTCGTCCGAAGGATTTGGAAAAGGCATGGAGACCAGCATGCTGATTACACTGGGAATCTCACTGTGCGCATTCACACTTCTATATTTTTTGCTCATGGGACAACGCGTAAGGCAGGAAAAATTAAAAGATGAAATCGACCGTCTTAAAAGAGAACAACTCTACTCATCTTAAAAAGCATGGGTTACTCTACCTGCTGTTTGTTGTCGTGTTGGCGGTTATTGCCTATCGAATTCAACTTTCCCCAAATCAAAAGACGGCACTCAATCAGGAAAGACCTGAAGTAGGGCACCCGGCTCCAGATTTTACTCTGAGAAATTTACAGGGTAATTTAGAAGGGCTAATTGACCACAAGGATAAAGTTATTGTTTTAAACTTTTGGGCTACTTGGTGTGCTCCCTGTCTTGAAGAAATGCCAGCCTTTGAAAAATTATACCGCAGGTATCGGTCACAAGGGGTGACGGTACTTGCTGTTAGCCTGGATAAGGGGAATATCTCTAAGGTCAAAGATTTTGTCGATGCGAATAATCTGACTTTCCCGGTTCTTATCGATTCAGATGGGGCCGCAGAGAAACTTTATCCATCCTTTACCATCCCCTTTACTTATGTAATAGATAAAGAGGGAAGGGTGGCTGCACGTGTTGATGGTGCAAAAAATTGGGCTTCAAGTGAAACTTTTGCGGCGTTGGATATATTAATAAAGGGATAGTGTCTAATGAAAAATGAAGAATTGATAGTAGCGGCAAATGAAAGTTTTTATAAAGCCTTCAATGCCCGTGATCTGGATGCTATGAAAAGGATCTGGAGTTCACATGAAAAAGTAACTTGTGTCCATCCCGGTTGGGAACCTTTAAGTGGACTCGAACCCATTATTGATAGTTGGCAGGGGATATTTAAAAACTCGGGAAATATGGACATTCAGGCCACGGATGTCAGTGTGACAACATCAGAAGGTTTGGCCTGGGTTTCTTGCATTGAAAAACTTTATACCATTGCTACCCATGGTGTTTTGGCATCTAAGGTCTTTTCCACGAACCTATTTCAACTAAATGAAGGAAGCTGGAAAATGATAATGCACCATGCCTCGCCCCTACCTTCTTCGCCAGAGAGTGAAGAGGATTAACCTTTTCTTATACCTCTTTTAAAAAACATGCAACATGATGGCCAGGGGCGATCTCTTTAAGAGTCGGTTCCATTTCCTCGCATCGTTTTTCTTTTAATGGACAGCGCGAATGAAAAGAGCAGCCTTGCGGTTGATTAGACGGGTCGGGGATGTCTCCGCGCACTTTTAATTTTTGTTTTTTTTGTCCTGACCCCATACCAGGAACTGCATTGATGAGGGCCTCAGTGTAAGGGTGTTCGGGCCTTTTATAAATTTCTTCGCTACTGGCAATTTCAACAATTTTCCCTAGATACATCACCGCCACACGGTCACAAAAATATTCCACAATACTCATATCGTGAGAAATAAAGAGAAAGGCTATCCCCAGTTTTTCTCTTAAATCCATCATCAAATTAATGATTTGGGCTTGTATTGAAACATCCAGCGCTGACACAGGTTCATCAGCGACCACCAGGGTTGGATTTAATGCGATGGCTCTGGCAATTCCAACGCGCTGCAATTGACCACCGCTCATCTCATGAGAATATCGGTTAATATAATCGGATGAGAGGCCAACCTGATCAAGCAGTTTCACCACAGCTTCGGATACGTTTTCTTTGAAACCATGTATTGCAAAAGGTTCGCGCAATACGTCGCCTATTTTTCGTCTTGGATTAATTGATGAAAAAGGGTCTTGAAAAATGATCTGCATTTCTTTTCTCAGATTGCGAAGATCGGTTTCTGAAAGGGATGCGAGATTTTTTCCTTTGAAGTGAACCGAGCCGGAGGTTGGGGTTTCCAGTCGTAGCAGGGTGCGTGCGGCTGTAGATTTACCGCACCCGCTTTCACCTACAAGACCCAGTGTTTCTCCTTCCTTAAGTGTGAACGAAATACCATCCACCGCACGAACAGAGGCTGTATTGTTTTCAAGAATAAATTTTCTAGGAGGAAAATACTTTTTAAGGTTTCGAACTTCTAGAAATGAGGGGCTATCAATCATATCGATCCGGTTTGTAGGTGGCAACTGAATTGTCGAATATGATTTGGTTTTTGTAATAGGGGTTTTTGCGTTTTGCATTGTTCGGTAGACCAATCACAGCGTGGGTGGAAAGCACAGCCGGTTGGTCGTAGATGGGGAATAGGAACGCTTCCAGAAATTTCTGAGAGCCGTTGTCCCTTTTTTCTGGTAGATCCCAAATGCGGACGAGAAGAAATCAACCCTTTTGTATAGGGGTGATGTGGGTTATCGAGCAAGTCTTTTGTTGGTCCTGTCTCTACACCTTCCCCTGCATACATAACCATAACCCGCTCCGCAATTTCTGTAACTACTCCAAGGTCATGAGTGATAAGTAGCATGGACATTCCGGTTTCCTTTATCAGGTCTTCAAGAAGTTCTAGAATCTGTGCTTGAATAAGAACATCCAGTGCTGTGGTAGGTTCATCAGCGATTAGAACTTTGGGTTCGCAGGCCAGGGCCATGGCGATCATGACGCGTTGCCTCATGCCACCGCTTAGTTGATGTGGGAATTGTTTTAATTTATCTTCAGGAGAAGGTAACTCCACCTTTCCTAATAATTGCGCAGATATTTTTAGTGCTTCTTTTTTATTTAAGCTTTTATGCCGCAAAAGGATCTCAATAAGCTGTTTGCCGACAGTCAAAACAGGATTGAGCGACGTCATGGGATCTTGAAAGATCATGGCTATTTCTTTGCCTCGTATTTCTCTCATTTGTTTGGCGTTGAGAGATAGAAGGTTTTTGTCTCGAAAAATAATCTCGCCGCTGGTTATTTTTGCGGGGGGCTCGGGAAGAAGTCTCAGGATGGAAAGAGCGCTCACGGTTTTACCGCAACCCGATTCTCCAACAAGCGCCAATGTCTCTCCACGGTGCAGTTGGAAGTTTATTCCATTGACGGCTAAAAAATTTCCTTGAGGGGTGGAGAAGGAAACTTTTAAATTCCTGACATCCAGTTCGATCTGGCTCATTGGAGGTAGAAAAAAAGGGCGACCCTTTTGGGTCGCCCTTTTTCTTAAGTTAAAATGAAATACTATTTAGCTTTTTCAAGGCATTCTTTTTCAAGTTCGGCACTAACAATGTTTTTGCAATTGCCGGGAGCGCCTTGGACTACAGCATAGCAATAGGCCTGGCTGTCT
>JBLFWU010000023.1:0-41245 GCA_047610985.1 Nitrospinales bacterium
AAAAATGGCAGCAACCGGCCAAAAGCGGGTATATAAAGTTATTAGTCATATTTGAATACGGATTATAGATTAAGAGCGAAGTGGGTATTTATTTTCCAGTGAATCGATTTGTTAGCTTTTAATAAGCTCCTTGCGAATAAGTAAGCTCATAGCTATGTGAGTAGACTTCAAATATGAGCCCAAATGGGTCTTCTACATAAACCATTTTGAAAGGTTTTTCTCCCGGATAATACTCTCGAATAGGCATTCTCTGCTTACCACCATTAGCCACTATTTTTTCTACAAGTCCCTCAATGTCAGGATCTTGAACACAGAAATGAAATGTGCTTGTCTTCCAGTATTCAAAATCTTTAGGCTTTTCGTTGTTTTTAAACTCGAACATTTCTATCCCAATTTTATCACCTGTAGACATATGAGCAACTTTGAATGAACCCCAACCAGTTCCAAACACATCTACACACATTTGTCCTATTGGTGTGTTGGACTCCTCGTTGATAACAGTTGGCTTCATGATTAGATACCAACCCATAACCTTGCTATAAAACTCAACGGCCTTCTCTACACTTGGAACGGAAATTCCAATATGCGAAAATGTTCTTGGGTAGTTGCTCATAGAATTTCTCCTTTTTGGATTGATATACTACTCTTTTCAATCATCTTGAAGGTGATACGGTTGATTGTGGGTAGCGGTGCACTCTTTGAGATTAGTTTTTCCAAGAACCCATAAGGCTATATCATTAACCAATCGTAAAAAAATAAAACAAAACAACTATCAGAATGACAAGAACACCAATTAGGGATTTAACTAATATAGCGGTAGGGTCATCCCTTCTATCTGTACCTCTTCTATCTTGCGCTCTCCGATCATTTGATCTTCGGCCTTCTTGTCTTTTTTCTTCGATATTGGTCATGCCTCCCCCTTGATTTTGGAATGCCTAATGCTAGTTCAGAGTGCCAAAATTGTCAAACGCAGCTATATTAAGCCGAGTTCCAACTGCCTTTGATTATTGAGGTGAATTCGGTAGGGTGACGGGTTTTTATTTTCCTTCTACCATTTTCAAGAATTGTAATAAATCAGCTTTTTCCTGCCGCTGCAAATTGAGTGGCTGCATCAAGGAACTTTTATTTTTTACGGGGTCTCCGCCTCGGTCAAAAAAATCGATTACTTCTTCCAAAGTATTAACTCTACCATCATACATATAAGGCCCGGTTCGGGAGATCTTTCGTAATCCGGGGGGGCTGAAAACCCACTTGTCATTCTGTACTTCGATAATCTTGAATCGACCCAGGTCGGGCATTTTTCCTTTTTCAAAAAAAAAATCATTCCTCGCAAAGCAGATTTGGACATGGACTGGGTTCCCCCTTGATGTGAAAGGCTATTTGTAAATTTGCTTTGGGTTTGATTAAGGAAGGGGTGACTAACTAAGACCTACTCAGTTGGTTTTAGAAAAACTGAAACTGATAAGTCTTTTCTTAGTCAATAATTGCTTAGGAGACTTTGTTTCTTAAAATTGTTTGCCCGTCCGCATGAAAATGACATGGTAAACTTACTGCTCATGCTTCTTCAGCAAATGTTAGTACTATTCCCGGGCCAATTGATTTGTTATTTTGATTTAAGGTGTCGTTGCTCTTAGGTTTTATTACTGGTCTTTTATTGATTCGATATTGAGGCTTCATTTGTAAAATATTCTTAGCGACTCCTTCTATCATTCGAGCGTCGGTTGTTTGTCCGTGACCGATTCGGGATATTTGTAGGTCTTTGGTTTCTCTCAAATGTGCGGTGGTTTATATTTTCATCCCTTCGTTGTTGCTGGCGACGAGCTGGATTTTCTAGGGTCTTTGTTCGTTTTTCTTTTGCAAAGTTGTCAGTACGACTTCTTTGATTGTTTGGTTGACCTCCTACTTCTTGTCTTTCCTCGGGTGACTTGTTTCTCGACTTATCGCGTCGATTTTTTAGTTTTTGACGAAAGTTCCCCCTCTCTTCTGGAGACATGTTCTTAAAACGTTGTCGCAACTTTTTCTGCTTCACTGGAGAGAGTTGTTTGAATCTTTTTCTCGAATTTCGCAGGGCCTTTTTATCTTCAGCTGGTAGGTTCTGAAACTCCTTGAAGCGGTTTTTAATTTTTTTCCGGTCTTCTGGAGATTTCTTCTGCCAGCCCTTGAACTTACTTTTAAAGTTTTTCCGTTTTTCTTTGTCCAGCTCATTCCAGCGGCGAGCACCTTTTTGGAGGTTTTCGCGTTTTGCAGCGGGCAGTCGATCCCATTTATCTTTTGCCGGTGCAAGAATCTGTTTTTCTTTTGGAGTAAGATTACTCCATTCAATGCCTGCTTCCTGCGCCCAACCTGAAGCAGGAATAGCTGTTAATATTAGGAGGATCATTCCCGCCCAGGCAGAATTATTTGTCATTCGTATCATCATCTTCATTTTCATTAAGTGGCATATTCTCCAGATCGTCTGGAGCAATCCATTCACCATCTTCAGTTTCCCATTCTCCAAGAAACTCCAGGAAATCCAGACTAGGTGACTCTTGTTCTGTCTGGGAGCTCTCGACCTCCTCAGGTTCCAATGCATGGGTTTGAGGGAGACAAGTGAGGAAAAGCAAAGTTGCCATGACAAATTTCTTAACCAGCTTCATAATTTTCGTTTGCAAGCCAGTCATAGAATTCAAGATCTTCATACAGTTCAAGTTGGTCTGCGGAAGCGAGAACCTCAAGATCTTCCAGACCTGTGTCCAGTTTTGGGACTGATCCGGGCTTGGCATAAACGAGAAATAGGAACAGGGTCGCAGTCAATAAACCCATTACAGGAAGTGGAGCCCATTGAGGAAACCAGTTTTTGTTTTCTCGGATGTCGAGTGCTCTATTTCGCATGGAAATCAGTTTGTGTCTGGTATCAGGATCTAAGTTTTCCGTTCCCTGATTCAGTCTTTTGCGTGCGAAATCTAGAAAATCTTTTTCGTCTTTACTCATATTCCTTTAAGTTCTCTCGAAGTGTTGCGACAGCACGTGAAAAATGAGTTTTTATAGACCCTTCCGAAACTTCCATAATCTTTGCTGTTTCTTTTACGCTGAACTCTTCCCATGCCCGTAAAAGAAAAGCCTGTTGCTGGCGAAGGGGAAGGGCGCGTATTGCTACATGCATAGCTTCTACCGAGTCTGAAGCTTCCAGAGTATCCAAAATATTTTTTTCTTTTGCGTCTTCCAGTTCCTGAATTGAATCTTTTGGGTCGTTTCCCTTAAACGGCCAGAATAATCCGAGCCCCTTTTTAACTTTGGCCTTTCGGTGCCAGTCCCGGATTTTATTCTGCAGTATTCTAAAAAATAAGGGGCGCCATTCTCCTTCGGGGCGCGCGGAATAACTCCGGACAAACCCAAACATAGCCTCTTGAACGATATCCAAGGCTTCATCTGGATTACCTGTCCCAATTTCAGCCATACGGTATGCCCGGCGCTCAACCGAAGCCAGAAAACTTTCCATTCTTTTATTGCCATGCCATCATTCATAGGTCCTTTAATATTATAGCTGGGACAGGATAAATCGAAAACTGAAAATATTAAACCAGTTTATGAAATAAGAGGTGGCCGAAACCACCCCTGATTCCATTTTCTTCAACGCCTGCGAGCAGAGCGATTACGATTAGCCGTACTGTTATTTCCTCTGTTTTGGGTCTGACGATTGATATTTTGACGACTGGAGTTAGAACGGTTTCTGTTATTGTTGAAATTCCTCCCATTCTCACGGTTGGTTTGACGGTTCTGGTGCCGGTCAATTTTTCTGTTCGCTCGGTTCCCGGCGCGATCCAATTTCCGATCGATTTTATTACCCTTACGGTCCAGTCTATTTTCAATCCTGTCTCCTTTTCGATCCAGTCGGTTGGCAAGACCCTCTTTTCCATTTGCACGGGCTCTATCTGCCTTTGCATCAAGACGGTCATTGATTCGCTCTCCCTTTTGGTCTAACCGATTATTTATTCGATTTCCCCTTTGATCCAAGCGATTTTCTATCCGGTCTCCGCGATCAAGTTTTTGTTGCGTGTCAATTTCTTGAGCGGTTGTTGTATTCGCTGAAAGACTGCTCATTACTGTGATAATTCCAATTGCGAGAGTTTTTTTCATTCTTGTTCTCCTTAGTTTTAGTTGAGGATAAAAATTATCCTTTTACTCTCTATAACGCCGGAAGGCGAAATCGGTTGACATATGGAGTGAGATTTATTAAAAAATATGTAATTTTTTTTGTAACACCCTTTAAACAAAGCTCCTTTGGTCTCAGTGACAGGAGAAGAGGTGTCGATTAGTAGTGGGATTTGATGGGAGATGTGAGAAATGTTGAATAGAAGATTCAATAGGGAATCCATTAATTTAAAATTTCCAGAGATAAGCTTTAATCGTTTTTTCAGGAAATTCTATGCGGGCTCTAAGTATCTGGGGGAAATAAAGCATTATTTAAGAGAAACAGGGAAAAGACACCCGGCTTTGCAAAACCTGTCCATCCCATCTATCTTGAAATATAAATCTTTACAAATCATCACTGCGCCTTTTATCTACCTTTGTTTCATCCCCACGTTTGCGATGGATGCGATTGTTACCCTTTACCAAAGAGTTTGCTTTCCGCTATATGGAATTCCCCTGGTAAAACGAAAAGATTACGTAATTATTGATCGCCATAAACTGAAGTATCTTAATTTTTCAAAAAAGTTTAATTGTGTTTATTGCGGATACTTTACAGGGGTGATTTCTTACGCTCAGGAAATTGCAGGGAGAACTGAGCAATATTGGTGTCCGATCAAGCACGCTGCTAAATTAAAAAACTCTCATAATAGCTACAAAAATTTTATGGAATATGATGATGCAAAAGGTTATCAGAAGAAATTTGTGAAAATTCGCGAATTTAATGAACCTAGGAATGAATAATTTCTCTGGCTATATTTCTAAAGAGATTCAATTGTGGCGAGAAGCTGGATGGAGTTTATGGGGTAAGTCAGGCAGGCAAAAAATGGATTGGGAGCAGATTCCAGTTCTTTCAGTTGATCTTTGTTGGTCAATGCGACAATGGGAATAGTTGCCGTCGTGGGGTTATCTTTTAGTTGTTTTGAAATGTTGAAATCTTCTTTCGATTGCATACCCAGTATAATAAGTTTTTTTCCTGAGGCCCGTTTAATTCCTTGCTGACCATTTTCTGTAATCGATAACTTGATAAAAGGCCGTGGAATTAGCATGTTTCTGAGCTTTTCGAGATCATCGTCCTGCGGATTTATTAATAAAATTTCGAAGCACTTTTTAGAGACTGTGGGATGACCTTCTTTGTCATCCTGGCCTTTAGGCGACAAAGGAATTGAAATAGAAAAGCAACTTCCCTTGCCTATTTCGCTTTCTACATTCAGACTGCCACTCATCAGGTCGATTAGGTTGCGGCAAATATTCAGTCCAATTCCTGTTCCTTCAATATTAGTTTTTTCTGCGCCCAATCTGTTGAATTTTTCAAATAGAGTTTCCATTTTATCTTGCGGGATGCCTGGCCCTATATCGCGAATATTAATTTTGATTCGATCACCTTCTCCTGTCAGGCCAATCGTTAATGTTCCCTTTTTGCTGTTATATTTAATCCCATTAGATAATAAGTTAAGTAACACCTGTTTGAGCCTTAGAGAATCGGCTAAAACTAATAGAGGGCTCATATCTTTGGTTTCGTCTAATATTTTTATACTGTGTTTGCTAGCGGAAGGGCGAATGAGGACAAGGCTTTCTTGAATGATGGAAATGACATCTATTTTTTCGATGACCACCTTTAATTTTCCAGCCTCAATTGCAGATAGATCCAAAATATCATTGATCAATTCCAACAGATGATTGCCAGCTTTGAAAATCTGGTTCAGGCTATCGACAGAACCGTTATCCAGGGGTTCATCGGGATCGATGATCATCAACTCGGTGTATCCAAGAATGGCGTTTAGAGGTGTCTTCAGGTCATGGCTCATTTTTGCAAGAAAATCGGATTTAGCTTTGTTGGCTTTTTCTGCATCATCCTTGGCCTTCATCAAGTTTTCTATCAGGCGCGAATTCTGATCGAGAAGCATTTTTCTTTCGAGCGAGTTGGCAACAGCGGTTAAGACCGTCTCTGTAATATTTTCATCCTTGATAACATAATCGTTGGCCCCCAGTTTTAACGCATTCAAGGCGACTGGACAAGATACTAACGACGAGAGCATCGTCATCGACAACGAGAATTTTTTTCTTGCCTGTTGACAAGGGAGGGGTAGGGTTGTTTGTTGGGGAACTATCAGGATTATTCATTCAATAGGCTTACTTTTTTTTCTTTTGTAAATATGGGTAGCAGTTCCATAAAATACATCCGCCGCTTCCATCAAGGTTTCGGACAATGTGGGATGCGGATGAATCGATAGGGCCAGGTCTTTCGCTTTCGTCCCCGTTTCGATAGCTAAAACCCCCTCGGCAATCAACTCGCCAGCTCCTGCGCCAGTCAATCCGACACCAACAATTTTCTCAGATTCAGGGTCAATTATCAACTTGGTCATTCCCTCACCGCGCCCTAGAGTTTGTGCTCTCCCAGATGCTCCCCAAGGGAATTTAGCAATAGAAATTTCTTTGCCCTGAGCCTGAGCTTCTGTTTCCGTCAAACCGGCCCAGGCAATTTCAGGATCGGTGAACACCACCGCAGGGATCACTCGATTGTTGAAGTCAGAATTCTCCCCATCTAAAACTTCTACTGCGATCTTCGCCTCGTGCGCTGCTTTATGAGCTAGCATGGCACCGCCGATCACATCTCCAATAGCGTATATATTGGGGTCGCTTGTTTTCTGTTGCGAGTCCGTAATCACAAAACCTTTTTCGTTTAGTTTGACGTTAGTGTTTTCGAGGCCAAGTCCATTGGTGTTGGGTGTACGGCCTATCGAAACAAGTACCCGGTCAAAAACTTTTTGCTCTGTCCCGGATTCATTTTCAAGTGTCACATGAGTTTTCGATTCGACCTGCTTGATCTCACCAACCTTGGTGTTTAAAAGAATAGCTTCAAATTGGTTTTTGATTCGATGCTGTAAAGGCCTTACAAGATCACGATCGACCCCGGTCAAAAGCCCATCCATCATTTCCACGACAGTGACCTGACTACCTAGCGCGGCATAAACACTGCCCATTTCTAATCCAATATAACCTCCGCCGACGACCAGAAGTTTTTCAGGCACGCTTTCTAAGTCGAGTGCGCCAGTGGAATCGATGAGGTGCGAATCGTTTCCAAAAGGTTGAATAGGGCGCGACCCGGTAGCGAGAATGCAATGATCGAAAGAGAAGGGCTTTCCATCCACTTCGATGGTTTTGGAATCTTTGAATATCCCTTTTCCCGAAATGAATTCCACTTTTCGTTGCTTGCAAAGTTGTGAGAGACCCGTAGCCATTTTATCGATGACTTGGTTCTTCCAGTTGCGAACGCCATCAAGGTCGATTTTGGGTTCGCCAAAATCAACGCCCCAGGATTTTGCCTCTTTGGTTTCATTTATGAGATGCGCAATATGCAGTAAAGCTTTTGAGGGGATACATCCTCGGTGCAGACACACACCGCCGGGTTTTTTGCCAGCATCAATGAGTGTAACTTCCATCCCCTTGTCAGCAGCAAGAAACGCTGCTGCATAACCTCCTGGCCCACCCCCTAATACGACTATTTTTTTCGCGCTCATATCTCATTCCAAATATTAATAGCCTGTAGTTTATATGGATTTATGGAAAAAATCAGAGAAAATTTTGGCGAGTAGGAACGGCAAAAAAACATCGTGCGTTGAAGGAGGGTAAGCTAATCTGATAGACTCCAAGTAGCATGATGGCAACTAGGCTGGGGCCTCGAAAAGGGCTCTGGTTTTATTTCGAATGGAAATTTTATTAGTGGACTATTAGTAATTCATTCCACTGGGTCGTGTATCGTGGTGATCGCGATCCGCAACGCATCTTCCACTCTCTAGTGACACCTTGCGCGCCAAAAAATAATGTGTCGGAACCCTGCTCTTTATTAACGCGGTCCACAATTTTCATCAAATGGTCGCCAGGGCGATGATCGAAATCAACAAACAGTTGTTTTTGTTCCAACGAGGCAGGGATTAGATCCAGCAACATGATCCCCGTTTTCTTGTAGCGGTATCCATGCTGATAAATCCTGCTGAGGCATAACTTTGCTGCTTCAATAATGATACGCGTATCGCTGGTAGGAGTCGTTAAAGTATGAGTGATCGCATTGTTGTATTGCCTATCCGTTTCTTTGAAGCCATTAGTCTGGACAAACACATGAACAGCCTGCGCTCGACTATTTTGTTTTCTTAGCTTTTCACAGGCACGCGCTGCATAATTTGATAAAGCTTCCTCTATTGATTCCTTTTTTGTTAGAGGCTTTCCAAAAGATTTGGACGACATAATATTTTTTTTAGGTTGGATGGCTTCTAGATCGATACAAGATTGTCCTTTCAGTTCCCGTAATATACGCTCTCCAACAACGGATAGATGCTTGCGAATAATCGGAGGACTCGCGTCTCTAAGTTCCAAAGCCTTGTATATGCCCATGCTGTTTAAACGCTCAGACCAGCTTCTCGCAATCCCCCATATTTTGTCTACATCAAGAGATTTTAGAATTTCATCTTGCTTCTGCTGGCACTGAATATCGAATACACCATCCGTCTGCTTTTTTGCAACGTGATTGGCAATTTTTGCTAATACCTTGCTTGTACCAATACCAATAGATACAGGGATACCTGTCCACTGAAGTACCTTTTCGCGAATGGTTTTACAGTATTCGTGCAGATTACGAGGTTGCAAATAGTCTAAGCGAAGAAAGGCTTCATCAATTGAATAGACTTCCATATCGGGAGTAAAAAGGCTGAGGCTGTCCATCACCCTTTTTGACATGTTTCCATAAAGTTGATAGTTGGAGGAAAAAACAGCAACATTGTGTTTTTTGATGACTGCTTTTTGTTTAAAGATAGGAGCTCCCATGGGAATGCCCAGAGACTTTGCTTCATTGGAACGAGCAACGATACAACCATCGTTGTTTGACAATATGACAATGGCACGTTCTTTTAGGCTGGGGGCAAACACGCGCTCACAAGATGCATAGAAATTGTTACAGTCGACCAAGGCAAATATTTTCACAGCAGATCATGGATTACATGGGTGACCACACCCCAAACAACAACCTCATTCCCCTCATGCAACTCTATTGGCGGATAACTAGAGTTTTCGGATTGTAGTGAAAAACCATCATTCAACTTTAAAAGTCGTTTTACGGTGAGCTGACCGTCCACCTCAGCAATGACAACCTTTCCGCTGGAAGCTTCTAAACTTCGATCCACAATTAGCAGGTCACCATTGAAAATGCCCGCTCCAATCATGGAATCACCAGATGCTTTTACAAAGTAAGTGGCCGAAGGATGCTTAATGATATGCTCATTTAGGTCAAGTGCCCCTTCCATATAATCATCAGCAGGTGATGGGAACCCCGCCTCAACATGGCACAACGCCAATGGTAAAAAGCATGGCTTGGCAATTTTAAAGGCAACTGGGGTGATAACGGTCATATGGCGATCTCATTTGGTGATTGATTGTGGAATGAAGGTATCTTGCCCTTGATGTTGTGTCAATATATTTTCGCTTTATTTTCGCTTTAAGGGTGTGCTGGAGATTTTTCAGCTCAATTTGACATTATCAGCCCTCTGAATTAGCATTAGGTATCCTAGAATCGAGAGCGAATACAAGTTAGAGAACCCATAAATGGTCTACTGAATAGAGGAATCAAAGGAGATGTTTAAAAGGGAAGGCGAAAGAAGAGAACCATGGAGTAGAAGGTTGGAAGAAAGAAGGAAAATTAACTTGGAGGTCAAAGAAGACAGCCGAAAAAGCGACCGAAGGAAATCGGATCAAAGAGACTCATCTAGGGAAAAAAGGCCAATCACATAAAATGTCTGCCTGGATAATAACCCTCAAAGAGCAAACGGTAACCAGTATCAACGGTATGACCTTTAGGCTGAATGCGAAGAATGGTGAGTATGAAGGTGTTTGAAAGTGGAAAAATAACACCAAGTACTTAGCCTGTAGGAAGTGGGGGAGGGTGGAAAAATCCTGAAATGCTTTAACAGTGGTTGGATATGAGAAGATTTGACCTTTAGACCCCTCACCCCTGAAGCGAGTGCGTTACCAGGTTGCGCTACATCTCGACTTTGATTACGATTTTTTGTAGAAGAAGTTTTTGAGGTATTTCCAGATGATGATCGAACCGATGCTATTGAGCTTCGATTTGAACCATGTGCTTCCACCCAGACACTTTTGGCAATGCGGATGAATCACTTTGTGGTTCTTGAACCCTTCCACGGCATCAATCACAGGTTGTGTGTTTAAAATTTGGGTGATGGAATTTTGAAATACATTGCCAGCTACGGTTTTGCCATCGAAATCGACACAACAATAAATTAAATCTCCACTACAAAGAATAGCGAAGTGGTCGCTCAAGGCACTGCAGTATCCTGTTTTTGCTGGAACAACATTACCGCCTTCAGCAAAAGCGTTGCCCCAAGTGTTGAGGATATAAGTTTCGAAAAAAATATTAGGCGCTACTTCTACCACATTCCATTTGAAGGTAGAGAGTTTGTCGATTTTCTTTTCGACTTTGGCTTTTTCTTCATCGCTCATGGGAGGGCAGATTTTGTGAACTTCTTTTGCCCAGTAGCTAAATGTTTTTCTAAGTTCTTTTGCATTATTGATGACACTCATGGTGCCAACGTTCCAGTCTTCGCCAGGAACTTCGCTCTTGATTGATGTGTTGAGGAAATGAACTTTTATTTTTGGCGGTTTAGCTTGCTTTAAGCAGGTGCCGATAAATTCAAGAATACGATTATGATATTCTTCAAACTTCATGCGCCGCGACTTTCGCGTTTTAAACGATTCTTCATCAGGTGTCTGCAAGGAGATGTTCACCTGAGAGGCTGTAACCTTTTCAAGCTTGATGCCCATTTCTTCGTCAAGGTACGTACCGTTTGTGGTGATGCCGGTCTTTACTCCGCGTTCGGCAGCGTGTTCGAGAATTTCAAAAAATCTCGGGTGCATGAACGGCTCGCCCATGACATGGAACGTAATCTTTTCTGCCATTTTGTATTCGGCAATTTCGTCTATGATGCCGCAGACTCTTTCAAAGTCCATATACTCGTAATGACGGGTCATCTCCTGTTTGGGACAGAAGGTGCAATCAAAATTGCAGACGTTGGTCAATTCGATATGAATTCGCTGTAACGGGAATTGCACTAGCTCGCCAAATCGACCTGGAAATTTTTGTGTGGCAGGTTGAACTTGAGTAAGCATATTGATTAATTATTTTGTGTTTTGGAGTAATTGTAGCGGTCGATGCTTTCACTCCAAAATGAGCTGTTGGTTACGTTACGCGAAACCTTTTTAGAGCCACACTCAGGACAAGAAACCTTTTTCTTATCCACTTCAGACATTTTCATTTCTATGACGAAATCTTTTTTGCATTTCTCGCAAGTATGATCGTAATTTGGCATCGAAAAACCTTTCTGGTTGTCTGGAACACGCTTGAAAATTAGCACCTAAGAATACAATAGTTTCTATTTTAACGCAATAAACCCAGCGAAGTTGTTCCACTTAAAAAATAGGTCTACGGTTGAGAATCCGGCAGATTTGATCAATTCGCTATTTTGTTCAACGGTCCAAGGTATGAGCACATTCTCCAAAGCCTCCCTTTTCTGCGAAATTTCGAGTTTGGAGTAGCCATTTTCTTCTTTGAACTGGTGATGGAATTCGATGAAGGTTTTATTAAGGTCGAGAATTTCACTCTTCACTTTTTCGATGAGAATCAGTGATCCGCCTGAAACCAGTCCGTCATAAATAGATTTTAATATAGTGGGCCGGTTATCCAGTTTCACAAACTGTAATGTGTAGTTCATAACGACCACCGATGCATTCTCGATGGATAGCTTTTTGTTTAAATCGGCCTCGACCATCGTGCAGGAAAGAGGTGAATCTTTCAATGTCTCTTTGGCTTTTTTAAGCATGGCTGCGGAATTGTCGAGCCCAATAAGCTTTATGCTTTTTGGATGTTCTAATTTCTCTGCCAGTTTTAATAAAAGCTTTCCGGTTGAACAGCCGAGATCGTAAACAGAGGTGGAAGGTTTTGCGTATTTTGCGCACCAGTGCACAGCGAGATCCTGGCACTCCTGGTACATGGGAACACTGCGTTGCAGCATGTCATCAAAAACCCGGGCTACGGAATCGTTGAACTCGAATGGTTCAGTCGATTTGGGATTTTTAAATAATGTGTCGCGGTTAGAAATAAGGTTTCTCTTTAAAAATTAAAACTCACCCCTGCCTTCTTTTTCTGAAGAGGGCAGGGGTGATGAAAGTTTTTAGGTTATGGGCCTGGAACGTCACTTCCTTCGATGGGGCCAGATTTTGACTTCAGTAATAGTTTGTTGATGGCATTGATATAAGCAAAACCGCTGGCCTCAATGGTATTAACGCCTGCGCCCTTGCCCAGTATTTCGCGTTTTTCGTGTAGAACGCGAACGGTGACTTCGCCCTGGGCATCTTGACCTTTAGTTTTTGCCATCACTTGGTAGTCGAGTAGTTTGCAGGCGAGCCCGGTGATTTTATCGATCGCATTATAAATCGCATCGACTGGGCCATCGCCATTAGCTGAGCTTTGATGCTCTTTGCCATCGCGACTTACCAAGGTGACACTTGCATGTGGCTCTTTACCTGTTTCAAATCCACTTTTGATAGTCTTCAGTTTATAAGTAACTTGTTGTTCTTCAGAGAACTTTTGTTTTTGAATAAGAGTGTGGAAATCGTCTTCAAAAATTTCTTTCTTCTCGTCCGCAAGAATTTTGAATTCTTCAAACACGCGATTCAATTCTTCTTTACTCAAGCTGTACCCCAACTCCTGGACTTTGTTGAGCAGAGCATTTCGTCCGGAATGTTTACCCATAACCAGCTCAGACTCTTCACCGCCAACATCTGCAGGATCCATGATCTCAAATGTATCCTTGCGTTTGAGAAACCCATGTTGATGAATGCCCGACTCGTGAGCAAACGCATTTTTGCCTACAATGGCTTTGTTGCGTTGCACGAAGAACCCCGTGAGACTGCTGACCAACTTACTGCATGGTTGAATGTGGCGCGTTTCAATACTTGTCTCCACCGTGCTGAAAAAGTCTCTTCGTGTTCGAATAGCCATGACGATTTCTTCCATCGCCGCGTTGCCTGCGCGTTCGCCGATGCCATTAATGGTGCACTCTACTTGCCGGGCACCTGCCTGCACCGCCGCCAGGGAGTTTGAAACGGCTAGCCCCAAATCGTTATGGCAATGCACACTGATGATGGCCTTGTCGATGTTGTCGACGTTTTGCTTTAAGTATGTGATGAGTTGGGCAAATTCCTCGGGGATCGTGTAACCGACCGTATCAGGAATATTTACCGTTGTTGCTCCCGCCGAAATAACTTCGCGCGTGACTTCAGCAAGAAAATCTTTCTCCGTGCGTGTGGCGTCCATGGGTGAGAACTCAACATCATCACAATATTTGCGCGCGAATTGTATTGCCTTCACACCCATTTCTACAATCTCGCCTTTGGCCTTTTCTACCATATGTTCGCGGTGGACCTTGGACGTGGATAAGAAGACGTGGATGCGTGGCGATTCAGCTTTTTCCAAAGCTTTTGCAGTGGCTTCAATATCTTTTTCGAGCGCGCGCGAAAGTCCGGCAATGGTCACGCCGCGAATTTCTTCTGCAATTTGTTTGACCGATTCGAAATCTCCAGGCGAAGCAACCGGAAAACCCGCTTCGATCACATCGACTTTGAGTAGAGCCAGCTGCCTTGCGATCTCAAGTTTTTCCTTGATATTCAAGCTGGCACCGGGGCATTGTTCCCCGTCTCTTAAAGTGGTGTCGAAGATGATGAGTTTTTCGCGTTGCATGGCTGAAAAGTCCTTTCAAAAATATATTGCCCTTCCATTATTATAAAGCAAATTGAATTTCAAAGGATTGGAAGGTTTCCCTGGAAATCATAAAAAATAAGAAAAATTAAAAAGTCGAATATTTGAAGCTGGAGTTACAAAAAAGGCCGGTTGGTTCAGAGTAACGGCTTTTTTAGCAGGGCCTTGGGTAAGAGGCTCAGCTGTAGAGGAGGCGAGAGAAAAGCGAATTGAGTTTTTGAGAATACGATCATTGTTTTTTTTGGGTTAAAAAATACCCGAAATTTGTGTCTTTTAAAAATTAAATCTCCACCATTGTAAACAAAACCGGAAAAAATACAAGCGTTTAAGAGCGGAGGCTTTTCGTGGGTGAGATGTGAGTGATTACATGTATCTGTTGAGACCAAAATAGAAGGTCAATTTTAGAGTGCAAATAGGAAGAAACGCAGGTAAAGTTCAGGTTCATCTCTATAGTTTAGCTGACAATGCGACTGTTTCTCCAGCCTGTTTTATCGCAGGGTTTTATGTGTGATCCCTATCGACTCGCACAATAATGTATTAAAAGTATTCTAGATGGTGTATAAAATATACACTTATATTTTTATTTTTATCTAAGTGATTGTTTTCTTGGTCGAATATATAAAGGCATGTTAATTGCTATTATTACTCTTCCGGTTGCGAAAACCGCTGTAAAATCGATATTTGAACGTATTGGTTAGTCTTTTTAAATCAACGAGTTATTTGAACTATGCACGCTTTTCCAAAAAAACAAGGACTTTACGATCCTGCCTACGAAAAGGACAGTTGTGGGGTAGGGTTTGTCATGAATATGAAGGGTGAAAAATCCCATGAAATAATTTTTCAAGGGCTGGAGATTCTGAAAAAGATGGAGCACCGAGGTGCTTGTGGGGCTGACAAGCTAACCGGAGACGGAGCCGGGATATTGATACAGCTACCGCATGCGTTTTTCCAAGATGAATGCCCGAAAATTGGAATCGATTTGCCAGAGGCAGGCCGTTATGCCGCGGGGAATGTCTTCTTACCCACAGGTGATGATACCAAAGAGGGTATGGAAATTATGGAGCGTGCTGTATTGACTGAAGGTTTAGAGCTTTTAGGATGGCGTGAACTTCCAGTCGATAACTCAACAATTGGAGTGACGGCGCGTTCGGTAGAGCCTGTTATCAAACAGATTTTTGTAGGAGCACCGGCGGATGTGAAAGATCAGTTAACTTTTGAACGCAGGCTTTATTGTGTTCGAAAGCGTACCGCCTGGGGTGTTCGTCGAGCTGGACTGAATGATAATAACGAAAATTTTTATGTCTGCAGCTTATCGAGTAAGACTCTTATATATAAAGGGCAATTGATGGCACCGCAGTTGGAATCCTATTATCTGGATCTCAAAAATCCAAAGATGACCTCGGCTTTGGCATTAGCGCATTCTCGATACAGTACCAATACTTTTCCTTCATGGGGACGCGCCCAGCCTTTTAGGTACATCGCTCACAATGGAGAAATCAATACCGTCCGAGGAAACAAAAACTGGATGGATGCCCGCGAGTCGATGTTCGAATCGCCATTATTTAAAGACATCGATATGATTCTTCCTGTTATTGCTCCAGGCGGAAGTGATTCAGCTGACTTCGATCAGGCATTGGAAATGTTGTTTCTGACGGGTCGCTCGTTACCTCACGCCATGATGATGATGATTCCTGAGCCGTGGAGTGGACACGAGACAATGGATGATGATAAGCGTGGGTTTTACGAATTTCATGCGTCCATGATGGAGCCATGGGATGGTCCTGCATCTATTGCATTCACCGATGGCGAAACCTGTGGGGCGGTGTTGGATAGAAATGGTCTACGTCCATCTCGATACTATGTCACGAAGGACGGTTTGGTCATCATGGCTTCGGAAGTAGGTGTGGTTCCAGTAGATGAAGCGGACATTGCTTATAAAGGGAGATTGCAGCCGGGGAAAATGTTCCTAATTGATATCAAAGAAGGACGCATAATTTCTGATGAAGAAATTAAAACAAAAATTGCGACTCAGAAGCCTTATAAAAAATGGGTGGAAGAAAATCAGGTGAACCTTAATGATTTGCCAGAATCGGATTACAAATTTGAACCGGATTTTGATTCTCTCCTGACGCGCCAGATTGCATTTGGTTATACGGTTGAAGATATCAAGTTTATTATGGCACCCATGATTGGAAGAGCTATGGAAGCAACGGGCTCAATGGGTAACGACTCTCCTCTTGCAATTCTCTCGCAAAAACCGCAACTCTTATTTAATTATTTCAAACAACTCTTTGCGCAAGTGACGAACCCAGCCATCGATTCCATTCGGGAAGAATTGGTAATGTCGATGGAGGTGACGCTGGGAAAAGAACGAAATCTTTTGGATGAAAGTCCCGAGCATTGTCGCAAGTTAAAAGTTGAGCATCCCATTCTCACCGGCAAAGAGATGGATAAAGTTCTTAAGCTTGATCAGGAGGGATTAAAAACGGTTGTGCTTTCAACTTTATTCCCAGCTTCTGAAGGCGAACAGGGCGTGGAACGTGCCTTGGATGCGTTATGTCAGAGCGCTTCCAAAGCAATCGATGAGGGGGCCACCATTTTGGTTCTATCAGATAAAGGAGTTGATGCAAATAACGCCGCCTTGCCTAGCCTTCTTGCAACTGCTTGTGTTCACCATCACCTTTTGCGTGAACGAACTCGCATGCATGTAGGGCTTGCTGTTGAAACTGGAGAAGCACGAGAGATGATGCACTTTGCATTGTTGATTGGTTACGGTGCTGGTGCGATTCATCCTTATCTTGCTTATGAAACGGTTGCAGAGATTGCGAACGAGGCGGTATACATTAACAAAATGGATTCCGAAACAGCGATTAGTAATTTCATCAAAGCCACTCGAAAAGGCCTTTTTAAAATCACTGCTAAGATGGGAATCTCAACGATTCAAAGTTATCGTGGTGCCCAGATATTTGAAGCAGTCGGATTGAGCGAAGAAGTGATTGAACGATTTTTTACGGGTACCCCTTCGAGAGTGAGCGGGGCTAGTCTGAATGTGCTGGCTAAAGAAGCTTTGGCGAGGCATAAAAAAGCTTTTAGTGGTGACCGTTCTTCATTGTTGGAACTTGGAGGTCATTATCAATGGCGGCGTGGCGAAGAAAAACATATGCTCAATCCAAATGCAATTGGTTTGCTGCAACATGCTACTCGCTCCAATGATTACGCAACATTCAAAAAGTTTTCCCAACATGCTGATATGGAAAGCACACGTCAGTGTACGTTGAGAGGACTGTTTAATTTTAAGAAGACAACGGCGATTCCAATAACAGAGGTGGAACCTGTAGAGGCGATTACCAAACGCTTTTGTACCGGAGCCATGTCAATCGGCTCGATCTCTCGTGAAGCGCATGAAACTCTGGCAATAGCGATGAACCGGTTGGGTGGAAGAAGCAATACCGGAGAAGGCGGCGAAGACAGTGTGCGTTATACACCTGATGAGAATGGAGACTCTCGCAGAAGTAAAATCAAACAGGTTGCGTCCGGACGATTTGGTGTGAATAGCTTTTATCTGGCAAACGCAGATGAATTGCAGATCAAGGTTGCGCAAGGGGCAAAGCCTGGTGAAGGTGGGCAGTTGCCGGGACACAAGGTCAGCGAGTACATTGCTAAAATCAGACATTCGACTCCTGGCGTGGGCTTGATTTCACCTCCCCCACATCATGATATTTATTCTATTGAAGATTTACAGCAATTGATTTTTGATCTTCATAATGCAAATCCCAATGCCAGGGTGAGTGTTAAGCTTGTTGCTGAAGCAGGAGTAGGAACTATTGCTGCGGGGGTATCTAAAGCTCATGCGGAAGGTGTTCTCATCGCTGGACACGATGGTGGCACCGGCGCCTCTCCTCAGACTTCAATCAAACATGCAGGCCTCCCATGGGAATTGGGTCTCTCTGAAACCCAGCAGATTCTGGTGCTCAACGATCTTCGGGGACGCATCCGCGTTCAAGTGGATGGGCAACTTAAAACAGGGCGCGATGTTGTGATCGGCGGCATTTTGGGGGCAGATGAATTCGGATTTTCTACTACAGCTCTGGTGACATTGGGTTGTATTATGATGAGGAAATGTCACCTCAACACCTGTTCGGTGGGGATAGCTACGCAAGACCCCGCTCTCCGGAAAAAATTTAATGGCAAGGCAGAATATGTCGTCAACTTTTTCAGGTTCATTGCTGAAGAGGTTAGAGAAATTATGGCCGAGTTAGGAATTAGAAAATTTGATGACTTGATCGGTAAGGTAGAACTTTTGGAGGGAGAAGAAGCTTCGGGTCATTGGAAAGCAAGTGGCGTGGACGTTAGTAAAATTTTATTTAAGCCGGAAGTGGATGAAAAGGTCGCGTTGAGAAATATTTGCACACAGGATCTAAGTGGAGATATGGATAATGTTCTAGACCTTCAGCTGATAGAAAAGAGCCGCCTTGCCCTCGATAATAAAACTCAGGTTTATGGTGAGTTTCCTATCGTAAATACCGACCGGGCTACCGGTGCTATGCTCAGTTACCATATCTCTAAACAGCACGGTGAAGAAGGGCTACCTGCAGATACGATTCAATTTGGTTTTAAAGGATCTGCAGGCCAGAGCTTTGGCGCTTTTCTTGCCCCGGGCGTCACTTTTGGTCTTTCGGGGGATGCTAATGATTATGTGGGCAAAGGACTGTCGGGTGGAAAAATATTTATTTACCCTCCTAAAGAATCCACACTTGTGCCGGAAGATAATATTCTAATTGGTAATACGGTGCTTTATGGTGCGATTTCTGGTAAAGCCTTTTTTCGAGGAATCGCAGGGGAACGTTTTGCAGTGCGAAATAGTGGTGCACAAACGGTCGTGGAGGGAGTTGGCGACCATGGATGCGAATACATGACCGGAGGTACCGTTGTCGTGCTCGGTTCCACAGGTAGAAACTTTGCTGCAGGGATGAGTGGCGGACTGGCGTATGTGCTGGATCGTGACAACGAGTTTGAAATTCATTGTAATAAGAGTGGAGTGGATTTGGTGAGTGTCGATGAAGCGGAAGATGCGCAGCAATTAAAATCCCTGATCGAAGAACATTTTCAATCAACTCAAAGTGCCGTTGCCAAAAAAGTATTGGATGAATGGGAAGAGACACTACCAAAATTTGTAAAAGTTTACCCGACCGATTACAGGCGAGTTATTGAAGAACGTAAAAAGCAGAACGAATTGCAAGTTGCCTGAATAATAATAGAAACAGGAGAGTAAAAATTTAGATGGGTGCAATTAAAGGTTTCATGGAATTTGAACGGGAGACCCCATCGGGTCGACCAGTCGAGGAAAGGTTGAAGGACCAGAAAGAATGTTACATTCCTTTCCCAGAAGACAAATATAAAGAGCAAGGTGCGCGATGTATGGATTGTGGTGTGCCTTTTTGTCAAAGTGATACGGGTTGTCCTTTGGGAAATTTGATTCCTGATTGGAACGATATGGTTTATCGTGGTCGTTACGAAGAAGCGGTGGAACTTTTGCTGAAGACAAATAATTTTCCTGAATTCACGGGACGGGTTTGTCCGGCTCCATGTGAAGGCGCTTGTGTGCTAGCCATAAGTGAGCCAGCGGTGACGATTTGTAATATTGAGGAAATGATTGCCGAGAAAGGCTTTGAAGAGGGTTTCATTCACCCTAAACCTCCTGAAAGTAGAACAGGAAAGAAAATTGCTGTTGTCGGTTCAGGGCCAGCAGGTCTGGCATGTGCGGCGCAACTCAATTCAGTCGGACATGAAGTGACTGTTTTTGAGAAGGATGATCGTGTTGGCGGTTTGCTCATGTATGGCATCCCTCATTTTAAACTGGATAAAGAAATTGTAAAACGCAGAATCAAATTAATGCAGGACGAGGGAATTATTTTTAAGACCGGGGTGCATATCGGTGTAGATAAGCCGGCAAAAGAATTGAAGGATGAATACGATTCGGTAGTGTTATGTGGCGGTTCGCAAAAACCAAGAGACTTGCCGGTGGAAGGTCGGGAACTGGATGGTGTTCATTTCGCCATGGAATTTTTGCCGCAGCAAAACAAACGCAATGAAGGAGATACTATTCCTGATGATATCTCCATCACGGCAAAGGGTAAAAATGTTTTGATCATTGGAGGTGGAGACACCGGTTCAGACTGTGTGGGCACTTCTCTAAGGCAAGGCGCTAAAAGCGTGACCACATTCGAACTTCTTCCAGAGCCTCCGCGCTCGCGTACCGATAACAACCCTTGGCCGCAATGGCCGAAAACTTTTCGGGTTTCTTCTTCGCATCAAGAAGCGAATGAACGAGAAGGAAAAGATAAAATTGTCGAATATTGTGTGGCCACTAAAAAGTTGACGGGTAAGGACGGTAAGGTTTCTAAAATTCATGGGGTGAAAATGGTTTTTGGTGATCCGGATCCTAAAACGGGTCGAGCTTCGATGAATGAAGTGCCAGACTCCGAGTTTGAGTTGGATGTTGAACTGGTTCTTTTGGCGATGGGTTTTGTCCATCCGATTCACGAAGGAATGGTGCAGGAGTTAGGACTTGATCTGGATGCGCGCGAAAATGTTTCCTGCGATGAAAACAAAATGACGAGTGCCGAAGGAGTCTTTGTAGCGGGGGACATGACCCGTGGTCAGTCTCTTGTGGTTTGGGCCATTGCCGAAGGCCGTGAAGCTGCACGATCCGTTGATCAATATCTCATGAAGAGTACTAAACTTCCGCACAGTCAGTTTCTAAAATAAAATTTTTTAAAGAAGTTCTAAAAAGGGAGCTGCCTTGACAACAGCCCCCTTTTCGGAGGTTTGCTTGCCTTTCAGCAAGTCGTGCTACGTTCCCAAGGAAAAGGATTGAAAAGCGAACAAGTGATCTTTATATAGTTCGCCAATTTCCCTTTAGGAAGTAGCCTTTCGGGGACTCAAGCCTGTTTCTCTTCTTGCATTTTATCCAAAGTTACGTCGAGCGATTTTTTATTACCGTCGCGAATTACTTCTACTTTTACGGATTTCCCCGGTTCAACCGCGGCAACCTGTTTGGGAAGGTTTTCTACGGATAATATTTCTTTCCCATTAAACTTGACGATAATATCGCCTCTTTTGAGTCCACTCCGGGCTGCGGGTCCATTGGGGATAACGTCGTTTACCAGTGCGCCATGCGTGTCCGAGAGTTTGAATGTTACGGCAAGTTCGGTTGTGATTTTTTGAACCATTACCCCCAGCCAGCCGCGTGTTACTTTTCCATCTGTTTTTAATTCATCGAGGATGTCGCTTGCCATATTGATAGGGATAGTGAAACCAATTCCAACATTGCCACCGGTTCTGGAGTAAATTGCAGTATTTATTCCAATTACTTTCCCCTCCATATCAAGTAAGGGACCACCGCTATTTCCCGGGTTTATTGAAGCATCGGTTTGGATGAATTCATCATAGGGGCCCGCTCCAATGTTACGGGCTTTAGCGCTAACCACTCCTGTGGTTACGGTATGGGAAAGTCCAAATGGATTACCGATTGCTACTACCCATTCCCCAACCTCTACCTTTTCCGAGTCTCCCAGAGTTAAATAGGGGAAGCTTGTGTTGTCATCGGACTGTCGGATAATCTTTAGGAGTGCAATATCTGTTTTGGAATCTGAACCTATTAATTCAGCTTCATACTCTTTGTCATTTTGAAGGGTGATCTTAATGATATCTGCGTTATCTACAACATGGTTGTTGGTTAAAATGTATCCCTCTTTATCAATAATGAAACCAGTTCCTGATCCATTCCCCGGACGAGATTGCTGAGGGGAGGAGTTGGGAGCTCCAAAGGGGCCGGGTTGGCGAAATGGGCTTCGTTGTTGCGGAAGATTTCCTCGGGCTGGTTGGAATTTTGTTTTTGAAGTTACGAAAACAACTGCCGGATTTTTATTTTTAGCAATTTCGACAATTAAATTTGTTCCTACTGGGTTTACTTTGCTGCTCAAAGCAAAAGCAGGATTTAAATTGCTTCCATTAAAGATTGGAAAACTTAGGAATAAGATAAGAAAAGAAGCAAAAAAATATTTGCTTTTATAAGTTGCCATAGGAACCCTCCGCAAAATTTATATTCTATTAAGGACGAGTGTTTATGCTTGTCTTTAATAAGGATATAATCTTGAGATTAAGTTTTTGTTAATGGAGGATTAAAAAAACTTAATGAGGGCTTATTAACTTCCTGTGGAGATAAGGCTATTACGGTTAGAGGAGTTAAAGAGGGATTTGTTACATTTTCAATTTTTGGAAGAACCCTTTCAAAGTATCCTTGAGGGAGTGACCATCTATTTCTGCAAGCTCTCTGTATAGCTCTTTTTGGCGTTTGCTTAATTTTCTAGGTGTTGCAATATCGAAGTGAATGATCTGATCCCCTCGTCCACCACCGCGCAATCTGGTGATACCTGCGCCTGGGATGCGATAGCTTCCATTAGTTTGAGTGCCTGCAGGTAAAGAGATAATCTTTGTTTTATTATTTTCTAATAACGATACTTCGATATCTGCTCCTAAAGCTGCTTGCGCAAAGGTCAATGTCATTTTGCAATGAATATCATCTTCTTCGCGATGGAAAAAATCATGTTGCTCGACATGCATGATGACATACAAGTCTCCTGGCGGCAGACCTTGTGGACCCTGTTCACCTTCATTGCGGAGTCTGAGACGGGCTCCATCATCGACACCTGCCGGAACATTGATTGATAAATTTTTCTTTTCCAGAACGCGACCTTCGCCACGACATTCGTTACATGGATGGGTGATGGTTTTTCCAGCCCCTCGACAATCGGGGCAGGGTGCTTGCACGCTGAAAAAACCTTGCGCGCGAATGACTTGCCCGCTACCTCGACAGGTTCGGCATGTTTGTGGGGAGTGACCTGATTTGGACCCGGATCCTCTACATGTTCCGCATGATTTATGTTTGCTTACTTCTACTTCTTTTTCAGTGCCAAAAGCGGCTTCAAGGAATGTGATTTGAATGTCCAAGCGCAGGTCGGAGCCGGTTCTTTGTTGTTGGCCTCCACCGCCGAAAAAATCTCCAAAAACATCTCCAAACTGGGAGAAGATGTCTTCAAAACCACTAGGTCCGTTAAATCCTTTTCCTTTTACCCCGTCATGACCATACTGGTCATAGATTTGCCGTTTTTCAGGATCTTTTAAAACTTCATAGGCTTCTGAGGCTTCTTTGAATTTATCTTCTGCAGCGTGGTCACCGGGATTTTTATCTGGATGGTATTTTAGCGCTTTTTGTCGATAAGCTTTTTTGAGTTCTGCTTCGTTAACACCTTTAGTAACTTCAAGAACTTCGTAGTAATCGCGTTGACTCATGGGAATATTATTTCAGGGATAGAATTGCTTTAAAAAGGCAAGGACAGTCAGGTTTTTAAGTGAGCCACTTTTACTTTTGCGGCTTTGATTAATTTGTCTTTGAAAATATAGCCCGGTTCGAGTTCTTGCACAATCATATTGTCCATTTTGGGGTCATCTGTTTCTTCTGTCAGGAAGATTTCATCCGTTTTTGGATTGAATTTTCGATTTTTGGTATCAATGATTTCGACATCGTTGTTCTTAAGTTCACGGCTGAATTGTTTAGACACCATTTCGACTCCCTGATTTAATCCATCGAAATCGCGATTGCTGTCTACTGCTTGAAGGGCTCTGTTTAAATTGTCGAGAATAGGTACGAGTCTTGAAAAGAGGTTGGCCTTAAACTGATCGAGACGGACATCGTTATCTTTTTCCAGGCGTTTTCTAAAACCATCGTCCTCTGCTGTTTTCTCTTTGTAGGCGGTGATATATTCTTTTAGTTTTTTGTCTTTATCTTCGGCTTCTTGTTTAAGTCTCTCTACGTACGAGGGTAGTCTTTCTTCCTGAACGGTTGCTTGCTCGTCTTCTTCGAGCATAGCAGAGCGCCGATCAACGACACTAATTACCGGCTCTTCCTCTTTTTTGGAAGCTGTTTTTTTCTTTGCCATGATTGTTTTATTTTTTTGGGGGGAAAATAACACCCTCCCAGTCGTTAAACCGGGAGGGTTGGGTAGGTTTATTTTTTGCCGACGTCTTCAAATTCTGCATCAACAACATCATCTTCAGACTTGGCTTGTTCGCCTTGTTCGCCCTCTGTGGTGGTGTCGCCAGCATCTGCAGCGTCGCCTGAATCTCCTGGCTCTCCTCCCTCACTCGGTTGTTCCTGAGTTTGGGTGTACATGGCCTCGGCGAGTTTATGAGCGATTGTATTAATTTTCTCGACTTGCTCTTTCATAACATCAGCTTCACCTTCAAGATGTTTTTTCGCTTCTTCCACGGCTTCTTCGGCTTCTTTGATATCTTCTTCCTTGAATTTATCCTTATTTTCTTTAAGAGTTTTTTCAAGGTTATAAATGACCGAGTCGAGCGAGTTTTTGGCATCGATTTTTTCGCGTCGCTCTTTATCAGCTTCAGCGTTGGCTTCTGCATCTTTCACCATATTTTCGATATCACTATCCGATAAACCAGTGGAATCGGTGATGGTGATTTTTTGTTCCTTGCCAGTGCCTTTGTCTTTGGCCGTGACATGGAGGATGCCATTTGCGTCGATGTCAAAGGTCACTTCGATTTGTGGCATGCCACGGGGTGCAGATGGAATACCATCGAGGTGAAACTTGCCTATGGATCTATTGTCTTTCGCCATTTCCCTCTCACCTTGAATAACATTAACTTCTACGGATGGCTGATTGTCAGCCGCCGTAGAAAACGTTTCTGCTTTTCGGGTTGGGATGGTTGTATTTCGATCGATGAGACGGGTTGTTACGCCTCCCATAGTTTCGATTCCAAGAGAAAGTGGTGTGACATCCAGTAATAAAATATCTTTTACATCACCGGAAAGAACCCCTGCTTGAACGGCTGCACCAAGAGCAACAACTTCATCGGGGTTAACTCCACGATGAGGATCTTTGCCAAATAGATTCTTAACCAGTTCCTGTACTTTTGGAATTCTTGTGGAACCACCGACCAGAATTGCTTCATGAACCTGATCTGCCTTGACTCCTGCATCTTTCATGGCCTGAACACAGGGCGTTTTAGATTTTTCTACCAGATGATCTACCATTGCTTCAAACTTAGAACGAGAGAGTTTGACGTTTAGATGTTTGGGGCCTGCTGCGTCTGCTGTAATGAATGGAAGATTGATATCGGTTTCGTTTGTACTAGAAAGTTCCATCTTGGCTTTTTCAGCAGATTCTTTTAATCTTTGCAGAACCATCTTGTCTTTGGAGAGATCGACTCCTTGATCTTTTTTGAATTCTGCTACCAGCCAGTCGATGACACATTGGTCAAAGTTGTCCCCGCCGAGGTGGGTATCGCCATTAGTTGCTTTAACCTCGACAACATTGTCGCCGACTTCCAGAATAGATACATCAAAAGTACCACCCCCAAAATCATAAACCGCGATGGTGTGATCTTTATTTTTATCGAGGCCGTAGGCCAATGCAGATGCAGTAGGCTCATTGATGATTCGTTTTACTTCGAGGCCGGCGATTTTACCTGCATCTTTTGTGGCTTGTCGTTGCGCATCATTAAAATATGCGGGAACGGTGATAACTGCTTCCGTGACCGGTTGCCCAAGATAGGCTTCAGCAGATTTTTTCAGTTTCTGAAGAATCATTGCCGAAATTTCAGGGGGCGTATAAGTTTTATCGAACGCTTTAATTTTTACGTCACCCTTATCGCCTTGCACTACTTGATAAGGCACCATCTTCATTTCTTCCGATACTTCGTTCAGGGAACGGCCCATAAATCTTTTGACCGAGAAAATCGTGTTTTCAGGATTAGCGATTGCCTGTCGTTTAGCTACCTGACCCACCAGAATTTCACCTTCTTTGGTGAAAGCCACCACGGAAGGGGTAGTTCGGCTGCCTTCTTCGTTTAGGATAACTTTTGGTTCACTACCTTCCATAACTGCTACCACAGAATTTGTGGTGCCTAAATCAATGCCTACGATCTTTCCCATTTGCTGAGTCCTTTCTTTATAGATACTTTTAAATTTACCTGATTGAGTAAATGGATATAAAATTTTGTTGAACTGGTTGCTAAATAAGACCGAAACCCCACCATGTCAAGGTGGGGGAATGGAAAAATAGCAATTTTTTTTAACGAGAGGTACTTGTAACCTGTTTACTTTAAAAGGTTTAGTGGAATGTCTCGTTTTTCCTCTTTAACTCGTTATAATATTAATAAGATAACCTGAAGTTTAAACTCGAGGTTTTGAAGATGACTGGAGAAGAACATAGAGAGTTTACAAGAGTTCCAATAAGGGTCTGGGTAGAGGTTCGAGCTGGTGATTGTATTGTCAAAACCCATGAAACCCACGACTTAAGCATGACAGGCATATCCTTAAAGCAGCAGGGCACCCCTTTGTCCGTTGATACCATTTGTGAGGTTTCAGTGTTTCTGGAAGGAGTCGAACCTCCTATTCATGTGGATATGAAGGGAAGGGTGGGGCGTTCTACAGACAAAGAGCTTGCAGTAGAGTTTAAGGAAGTTGACCTAGAAAGCTATGAGCACCTTAAAAATCTGGTTCGCTACAACTCGCATCAATCAGCAGATGCCGTTGACAAAGAATTAGGTGAGCATACGGGTATCAAGCGCAAAAGCTGATTTTTCCACCTAAGCAGAAACAGTCTTTTTTTCGGCAGGCTCTTGTTCGTATAGGGATAACGCAAAGGAGCTACCGTTGCATGTGAATTTGCATTGCGTCACCTTTTTCGTAAAAGGAAACTGCTGGCTTTGTCCTTCCATCGAAAAGATGGGTATGGAAAGAGTACTTGGTTGAGGAAGCATAGATTTTATATTGCCACCGACCATATTTATAAGTTCTCCGATGGCATCCTTTTTCGTTTCTGGGCTAGCTTCTCCTGACTCCAGAGAAAACATGGTTTCAGTGATATGGTTAACCAGAGTAGAGGGCAGATAAAGGGTTATAACTCCGTTCCACTTCCCCGTAACTTGTACGCTTCCCGTAACCATGTCTTTGGAAGAATAATCGAATGTGCCGGGTTCAGGTTGTATTTCAAACCCTAAAAGAGTGGCCCAGACCATTTTGTTGTATTGCTGAATTTCACTTTCAAGAAATTGCATCATTCGGACTCTAAAACGGGGTGAGTAATTGTTTAGGAGAACCTATTTTTACCTATTAACTGTTTTCTATTTTTTTTAGTACAGATACTCTGAAGTTGTAACCCCAACATTTAAAGGTAACGGTTGATACCAACTCGCTGCCTGGAATCCTGAGCCCATGTTGTGTCATGGTTACCGCAGGGAGCGACAAATAGCAGGGCTCGGGTAGTAGTGATTTGATGTTACCTCCCGTCATATTGGTCAGTTCTCCCAGTGCATCTTCTATCAAATCAGTGGTTGTTTCATCTTCTTTCAACTGAAACATTATGGCGGCTACTTTTTTTGCAAGTTCAACGGGGCAGTCCAAAGCCACCGCTCCTTCCCATGATCCGGTAATCTGCACACATCCTGCGAGAATGCTTTCTCCCCCCAGTTGACAAAACGCACCTTCAGATTTTTTCACATCCAGATCGAGTATAGATTTCCAGATGTCCTCTGTGTAATGAATGATTTCCGCTTCGAACTGCTGCATAGCTTTATCTCTGTTTTAAACGGTAACAACCGGATTGTTTATAAGGCATTCTTTCGAAATTATCGTCAAGATTAAGGGTGGTTTCGGCTGCTCCGAGAAAAAGGTATCCGTCAGGCTTGAGCAGTTTGCGGATTTTACCGAGAATATCTTTTTTCATTTCGACATCGAAATAAATGAGAACATTGCGCATCATTATTAGGTCCAATGGTGCCATGAAGGGCCATCTTTCAGAAAGATTAGTGATCCGAAACTGGATCATTTTTCTCAAGTCTTCCTTTACCTGCCATTCTGTTCCCAAACGGCTAAAATACTTAACCATTAATGGGGCGGGTAAGCCGCGGTTAATTTCTAATTGACTATAAATTCCGCTGCGGCAACGATTCAACATTTGGTTTGAAATATCACTGGCTGAAAAAGAAATTTTCCAGGTATTGAGCGTAGGAAATTGATTTCTGAGAATCATTGCTAGTGAGTAGGGTTCTTGACCACTAGAACTGGCTCCGCACCAGATATTCAACTCCTTTTTCTCTTTTCTTTTTTCTATTAAATCAGGGAAGATTTCTTTTTTTAATGTTTCAAAGGGGTGAATATCGCGGAAGAAAGAAGTTTCGTTGGTGGTCATTGCTTCTATTACTGTGTCTCGCAATTCACCTCGTGGCTGGGCTTTGAGTTTCTTGACCAGGTTTTCCAGAGAATCCAGTTTTTCCTGATGGACTAAGGGCATTAGTCTGGATTCAACTAGGTATTCCTTTCCCTTTTCAAGGACAATCGCGGATTGTTCTCTTACAATTTTGCTTATATGGTCAAAGTCTGCGGGGTTGATGGCCATGCTGTTCCTTATTTCACAAATTGTTCAGGTTGTTTTTTAATCTAGAGACAAACCCATGATTGCAAGTTTCTCGACAATCATATCCTTGGTGAACGGTTTCATAACATACTCGTCTGCTCCGGCTTCTAAAGCCTTTACAACCTGTGACATTTCGGTTTCGGTGGTGACCATCATGAGACGCATATCTTTATATTGATCGTCTTTTCTTACTGCACAAACGAATTCATAGCCGTTCATTTCGGGCATATTCCAGTCGACCAAAGCTAGATCCACAGGGCCAGTTTCTTTTAATTTCTCCAAGGCCTCCAGTCCATGTCCTGCATTATGAACTTCAAACTTCAAGGCTTTCAGTATTTGCCCTAGAATCATCCTAATGGCTCGGGAATCATCAATTACTAATGCGCGCACAGCAACCTCCTCTAAATAACAAAATTGGAATGGTCGGTTTGAAAAAAAATGAGATGAATTCAGCTATCTCATATAAGCCAAATATGTAACTTGATACTATTGTAAACTGTTATAAATAACAGGATAATGGATTTTATTTTCCTGTCAATATTTAAAGGTAATTTAATGTAAATATCTAGAAAGAATGGTATCGAAGAAATATGTTTTTATTTTAGGGCAAAAAAAAGCCCGCTTATATTCAGAATATAAGCGGACAGTATTTTCTTAAACTAATGCAGAAGCTTATAAATTATTCAGCATTTTCATCCAAACCTTGTTCTAGCTCACCCATGAAAAGTGTTGTCTCTTCTTTTACAGGGTTTTTATCTGCCGCTTTACGCGCTGCAATTTCTTCCAGCTCTTCCTTGCCTTCACTTGATTCTCCCCAACAATCAAACCCTTCTTTTCTTAGTTTGCGAATCGCTGCTGTTACTTTTTGAAGTTTTTCGCCATTTATATCTCGAAGAGAAATAAGGGCGTCTTCATGACCATCGTATTGACAGAATGCCATGGTGTAACAGTTGGTATTTGCACGGATCATCTTTAATGTAATATTGGCAAAATGACAGTGGACACCAATTAAGATACAAGTTTCGATTTTATTATGCTGAATGGTCAAGTTGGGATGACATGGATTGATTACCCATTCAGGATCAATTTTAGGATAAATAGGTCGATAGTCGGGCATGGTAATGACATTCATACCCGGAACCTCTTTTACCAGTTCCATACATAATTCAGATTTGTGTATGGTTTCATCATTCCAAGCCCACACGATCATAGGCCCTGGGAAAAGGGTGGGGTTCCGTCGTGACAATATTTCACGGGCTGCCTTTTCGATTGCTTCATCAGTGGGTACATGTTCTCCTTCCACTAACTCCATTCCTGATCCATGCGCAGGGTTGAATATACCCATTCTAGCAGCAGACGGGGGAAGTAAACCGATTGGACCAACTTCTAATTTGGGCATCTAAACAAACCTCCAAAGAGTTTCTAGCAATAAAGGAATTATATATTCCGGGGTATTTGCTTGTAATAAAGCTTTATTTTAGAAAGGAATACAGCCTTTCTTGAAAAAAGCCTCTTATAATTTTAAAATCAATTAGGAGAAATTCCCCTAGTCAAGAAACGTGCATACTATTATTTATAAAGGCTTATGTCAATATCTATATAGATAAAGTTGGGGTGATTTGTGACGTGTATAAGTATCTCAGGTGCTTGATCGAGTGAACCTTTAAAACCCCTTATTTTCTGCCCATTTAAAGGGTTCTTTGTGCCAGATGCGCAAAGACTCTATTTGATCGTTTGGCAGCATTTGCATGGATTCAGCTTCCTCAAGCAGGTCTGGGAAGGTGAGAATGGTGTGGTATTGGCAGTTGATTTCATCGAATCGCTGGCGGGCCTCAATGAATCCATAACTAAAAATGCAGAAGCAGTGTTCGACAATACCTCCTGCTTTGCGAATTGCGTTCACAGCGTTTATTGCGCTTCCTCCTGTCGAGATGAGATCTTCGATTAGTAAAACATTTTGTCCGGGAGCGAGCGGGCCTTCAATTTGATTGCCCATGCCATGAGACTTTGTAGCCGCTCTCACATAAATAAGGGGTTTACTAAGTCTGTCTGCCAATGTAGTTGCATGAGGAATCCCTGCAGTAGCTGTTCCTGCGATGACATCGACTTTATCAACTGAGGCCTCTGAATATTTTTCAAATATTTGTGCGATGAAAGACCGGTACTCGGCTTTTCCGAGTAAGAGACGGTTATCATTATAGATTGGCATTTTGTATCCCGATGCCCAGGTAAAAGGCTTCTCCGGGCTGAGGCGTATGGCACCTGATTCCAAAGCCATTTTAGATAGTTTAGATGAATCGTTCATTTAAGTCGTTCAAAACTCCTGTGAATAAATTTTCCTTTTTGTCCAGAACTGATGGAACCCAACCCACGAAATGTGATTCCTGCAAGAAATTTGGTTTCACTAGCTCCTGCACTAGTACCTGAAGTACTGTTGAAGTTATTCCGTTGGATAAAGTCAAGATTAAATCCCCAGCACTTACAAGGGTTATCATACAACAAACTAAAATTACTTTCCCTGTGGGTCGCGGTTTTTTCATCCAGCCTTGTACTGGCTTTTAAATTCCATCCTTTTTTGAAATCCCAATCCAGTGTGGCTACGGTGGATACGTCGGCTCTACGGGTAAATCGTCTTTCAATATAAAGGGTAATTTCCTCCATAGGTCTAAATCCTATTTGGAAATTGAAAGTTTTTAAAACTTTATCGTTTATGTCATATGTAGAATCAAAGTTTAGTAAAAGGGGATCGACAAGTCTGCTATCCAGATCGAAACGTACATCCGAGAAAGGTTCAATGGGGTTGTCAGTTGTGTCGACTCTGCCTGCTTCTCGGAGGTCAAAACTCTGGCTGACATCGAATCTTAATACTTGGCGGGTATTAAAGTCACCTTTTGCATCCGCTTCTTTTTGTAAGATTCTTTGGGTCAGAGAATAGGTGACCAAGCTTTGAGGGCTAATAGAATCTATGGCATCGAATGCTTGAATTTTATCTTTATCCTTTCGGTCCAGGTCAGGAATGTAATTAAGTGTAAGCCTGGGTTCGATTAAATGTTTAATTTTAGGAATGAGTTTGTTACGTGTCTCGAAGACCTTTTCAAATGTAGGTCCTTTAAGAGTAGCGACTAAATCCAAGGCTTCGCGAGAAAAGAAGCCTGCATCATTTTGGCCTTTGCTATAGAGAGTTTCGCGCACACCCAGAGTTGGCGTAAAGCTGAGCCAGGGGGCTAATGCAAAGCTGCGGGTGAGCTGTGGATGGAAATCGAATCTCTGAACTAAGAAATTGTCATCAATGTCGGGGGCTGAATTGAGATCTGTTAAGAAAGATGTGAACTTGGTGTCCTGGTTAAAATAAAATTCAGAGTCTCCTATAGCTTGCCTTTGAACTTTATACGTTATTTGAGGTAGCTCTCCGAGAGTCTGATCGCTGGAAATATCGGTGCTGTCTCGAAAACGAGTAAGAATCTCCAAACTACTATTATCCCAATTTTTTCCAATGGTTGCATTAGAATTAGAAATGCGACGATTTCTTAGATTGGTATCGTCGTTAAAAGTCTTATTGAATTCTTTCCCTTCCAAGTCTAGAGTTCCATTAAATTTAAAACCCATAGGCAAGTCCTGAGAATGTTTCGCATCCACCTTCCAAAATGTTTCACCCGTTATTTTGTCATCGATAAGTGATCCGCTTAAAATTCCCTGAGTTGTCTGACTGGGAGTGTATCGGTATTCAATACCTGGAGAAAAGCCACGCTTGCTTCTGTATCCCATTTTAAAGGTTGCATCGGAGTGGTCATCGATGGCCCAGAAATATTCATTATTTAGAGTAGCTCCATCAATATCGCTGTTACCAAATGAAGGAAAAAGAAATCCGCTTTTTCTGTCCTGATCCATAGGTAGGTAGCCGGCAGGAATATAGAGTATAGGAATATCTCTTATTTTTAAAACCCCACCTGTAAAAACAACCCTGTCACCCGTAATGATATCCATGGTCTCGGCTTCAAATAACCAGTCTGGCAATTTCCCCGTGCAAGTGGTGAGTGATACCGATTTGGCTTTATAATGATTGTCTGATAGTCGAGATAACTCGCGGCTTTTTATGAAATGAGTTTTTCCAAGTCGCCCTCGGGTTTGGAGAATTGTTCCCTTTTGGTTTTTAATATTGAAACGCGATTTGTTAGCTTTCAACCGGGTACCATCGGTACTCCTGATAATAACGTTGCCCTTGGCTTCACCGTTCCCTGTTTTATTATTGATTTTGATTTTATCCGCTTGAATCGTTTTATTTTCCATCAGGATTTTCACTTTTCCCCATGCCCAGATAATTTCCTTTTTTATGTTTTGCCTTACATGATCCGCGAGAATGGAAACTTCACCTTTTGAGCGTTTTCTTTTGCTATTTATTTTTGAGGAACTTATTCGTTGATCATCCTTTTGAACCCATTCCGGAAAATTTAGCGGGCTAGGCATACGAGTATTTTCATAAGCAGACAAAGGCTTGCCATCGGCCCAATACCATTCAGGAGATTCGTCGGGTGTGGAAGGCCCAAACTTTTGATCCAGTGTTTTAGATTCAGTTGGGGTGAGAGGTGTGCCATCCGCCCAAAACCAATTTGGGATATAGCCAGGCTGTATTTTGAATCCGGACTCCGTTAGAAAGACCTCGTCATCCGAATAGATACGATCCAAACCTTCGGGCAATGAATCCATTTCTTGCGAAGAGGAGACAATGTCAGCCGGTTCTGATGTTATAGTTTGGACGTCATCACTGGAAGATGCATCATTAGCCAGAGCGAGGAGAATTCCCAGGATTAGAAAAACTTTTTTCATAGTGAAAATATTTTTTAGCTTCGGCCACGGTAAAAATGGAACCTGTGATACAGACCAAATCATTGGGGTTTGAAATTTTTTTGATTGCCTGTAGAGCACTTGGAACACTTTCTGATACCTGAATCGGTTTATTGTATTTTTTAAATTTTGCCTGCAACTTCTTTGGGTCCTCCCCTCTGGGGGGATTCACCTCAACTAAGTAAAAAAGGTCGCCAAACTGACTCAAAATTTCTATAATTTTGTCAATTTCTTTGTCTTTCATGAGCCCAAGTACCACTAGACAACGTGAAAACTTGATGTTTTTACGTAGCTCAGCTGTCATATTCCTGACGCTAGCTTCATTATGAGCACTATCCAGAACTACTGTGGGGTGGTCGGAAACAACCTCAAGCCGACCCTCCCATTGAACCGTTTCTAGTCCCTTTCTGATATCACCTTCATTGCTGCTCTCCAAAAAATTCAGACAGGCGGCAATGGCTAAACCTGCATTATGGGCCTGAAATTGCCCTATCAGGGGTAATTTCAGGCTTTGGAATTCCTTTTTTTCGCCAATAAAATCGAAAGTCTGACTACCTTGTCCGGGTTTGATTTGAGCTACTTTAAATTCGCTGTTTAACCTATGAACCGAGGCTTTTCTACTATTGGCCAAACTATTGACAACATTGAATATTTCGTTATCTGGTATATGAGCAAAAACTGTACCGCGGGGCTTGATAATGGAAGCTTTTTCGAAAGCAATTTGCTTGAGGTCGTCACCCAAATATTCCATGTGGTCGTAAGAAATTGAGGTGATGATGGAAATATCTGCTTCACACAGGTTGGTGGCATCGAGCCTTCCTCCCAACCCCACCTCCAGAATATTCACGTCGGTATTTTGCTCTTTAAAATATAGGAAGGCCATAACAGTGCCGAACTCAAAAAAGGTCACCGGTATCTCGAGTTTTTCCGCAGCACTTTTTATTTTTAGTATTAATTGGGTGACATCTTGTTTTTCAATCAGGTTGCGATTTATTTGAATGCGTTCGCGAAAATCGAGAAGGTGAGGGGATGTGTAAAGTCCTGTCTTTAACCCACTAGCTCTCAAAATTGATTCGGTAATAGCTGCGGTAGAGCCTTTTCCATTGGTTCCTGCAATATGGATTGTACGAATGCCGAGCTGCGGGTTATCAAAATATTGCAAAAGCCGGGAGGTGTTTTGTAGTCCCAGTTTTATTCCGCTATGTGTGAGGCTATATAAATAGTCGAGGGCCTCCTGATATCTTGAATCATTCATAGAGTAATTGTGTAAAATGAATTTGCTTGAAGTTGCATAAGGCCCCAATACCGGAAAAGAGCGTAGAATGGTTTGAAATATTTTATAATCTCCCCAATTCTAAAGAATAGGGGCAGAATTTTTTTCAATGTTTAATATTGCCAACCAATGAAGAACCCGCAGTTGATAACCATTCCCCTTGTCTCGCTATCCTATGACCAGGAAAGGTGGGAGCCTAGTCACGAGTGGGAAGAAAAGATTTTCAATACTAAGAATTATATCAAAATATTAGCGCCGATGGAACTGCCTGATTTTAGCTATGGTGTTGAGATAAAAGATTCATCCCTGTTCACCTATTTTGGTGTAAACACGGTTGCCATTTTTTCCAAATCAGATTTCCCCGCTCAGGACAATATTTTCCTGGTCGGTCTAAAAGGGAAACCTCCTTTAGTTGGAAAACTATTGAAAAATGAATCTGACTCAGAAGGGCAGGGGAGAAAAACTTTTATGACCCCGACGCCTTTACATATTCCGGAAAGTAAAACTTCTCCTATTGCTGATTCTTTGCACCAAACTCTTATCTTTAAAGTATTGTCTAAGCCTCAAGGGACGCGATTTTTTCCGCATTCAAATATAGGCTGGAGGCATCCTCTTATTTTCGTCCAAAAAACAAAAAACTAAAATTAAAAATTTTTAATAAAGGGGAAATAAAATGAAAGAAATCCTTCCTGGTATTTTTACTTGGCATGAGTTTTCTGAAGAAAAGCAGTTAAACTTTAATGGCTACTTACTAGTTTCCGAGGGAGAGTCAGTTTTAATCGATCCACCTGGAATGACGGAAGAAGATTTTACTGAGTTGGAGAGTCTTGCTGGCAAAAATTCTAAGCATCCTTTACAAACAATTTTGCTCACCAATGTTCATCACGAAAGAGAATGTGATGAAGTGAGAAAAAAACTTGATGTTCCCGTATTGATAAATGAAAAAGATGAGGCGGGCTTGGTAGGAAAAGCCGATAAAACTTTTGCAGATGGCGATGCTTTACCATGTGGGCTTATGACATTTAAATTTGAAAGCCAGAAATCACCTGGTGAGTCTGCATTCTTTCTGAAAGAAAGAGGAGTCATGATATTAGGAGATGCTTTGATTGGAAAAATTCCAGGAAAGCTCAACATGCTTCCTCCAGATAAATATAGAGACTCGAAGCTGGCAAAGAAAGGTTTGAGTAAACTTCTGGATTATGAATTTGAAAGTCTACTGGTAGGCGATGGAGAACCTATTCTTAAAAATGGAAAAGAAGCAGTTAAAATTTTTCTTGAAAGTTAAGCTATTTGCCTAACGTTACGGGTGATAAATCTTTCCAGAATTGCAGGCCGGCCTGAGTCCAGTTCAGAGTAATAAAATTTTCATTCGTGACTGGAAACACACGAATAATTTTTAGATAGTCCAGTTCGAGAATTGTTTTATGAAGATCATTGGGAGTGGATTGGCTGGTCAATGAAAAATTAGTTTTATTGATTTCCCATTCAAAGGGATTAGGAGCGAGTGATACATAAATGTTCTTGAAGGATTCTGTATTCCAATTTTCTAATAGTCGATCTGCATAGTCTTCAAGGTGTTCACCTTTAAGTATTAACGAAAACCCCAGGTAATGTCCCCACCAGAAAAGGGTGCGGAAGGTGAACATTTCTGTTTTGGAAAAGTTTTGTGGGTAGTCCAGGGAAAGATAGGGGAAGCCGTTGTGGTTTTCTCCTCTTGCTATTTGGTTTCTAGTGAGATCTACCCCTTGTGGCAATGTTGTCGGGTTAATTTCTTCTTCTAATGACTTCTGCAAGGCAACCAGTCGACTCTCAACTTTTTTGAGAATCGCGGGTTTGGCTTGAAATACCTCTACATAATTGATGAGTTTTAATTCTTTTTCATCCCATGATGCGAGATCAGTATTGTCAGATTTCATCAAATTTATTAGGATGGGAAAGAGAAGGGGAATGCAAAAAAAGCGTAAAAGAATCTATCTGTGATTCTTTTACGCTTGGATATTACAGGTCTTTATATTTTTTTTGTGCGATTTCTTCTTTTTGACGATTGAGAATGTAAGAGTGGATGCCGTCTTCCTGATCAGGATTCAGACCCACAATTTTACATCGGCAAACATTCTTATCATCAATTTTTAGGACTTCAGTGGATACCTTGTAGGTTCCCTTGCCTTTTGGTAGGGTGAGTTCCATGGGGTATTTTGCCCCTAGCTTAAAGGCCTTGTTGTCAAACGAAATTCCGCCGGCACTGATATCTACTGCATTTAAACTAGTGCTTCCGACTTTAAGTAAAATCGGATTTTCCTTCGATGGATAAACTCTGAATGCACCCCGGGTTTCTGTGGGGTTTTTAAAAAGTTTTTTACCTGTATCCTTACTTTTCTTTTTCCAAAACAAATTCAACCCTCCTATTTTTAGCTCTCCCCGGAACTGTATCGTTTCTTGCCAAGGGAAATGTGTCTGCATAACCTGTGGCGGTCATTCGTTCAGGATCTGCCCCTTTGTCTATGAAGTATCTTAGTACGGCTGTGGCTCGTGCCGCAGAAAGCTCCCAGTTGGTGGGAAACCTTTCAGTGGAGATTGACTCGTCATCCGTATGCCCTTGAATATGAATTTTGTACTTCGGGTATTTATTTACCACCCGGATCACTTCATCAAGAACGGGTCTTGCGGATAATTGTAAGTCGGCCTGTCCTGGTTTGAACAAACTTGCGCCAGGAACTCGAACCACTACTTTTGCATCGCTGGTCTCGACATCCAATTCAGAATCCTCAGCGACCTCGCTCATCTCCGACAATATATCGTCTGATTTTTGCTGTGTCAATTCTTGTATGGTTTCTTTGATTTCAGCGCTGTCCAAAAGCTCTAAAAGTCCAATACTTGCTTGCTCTTCGCCGATGATGGCTTCCTTAAATTTCTGCATATTCATGGATGCGATTGAATAATAAAGGATGAAAAATGTCATAATCAGGGTAACCATATCTGAGTAAGTAACCATCCAAAGAGGAGCTCCTTCTTCACTAATAACACCGGTTCCTCCTTGGCCCTTGTTTTTTGCCGATGCGAATTTTTTTAGTCTGTCTGCCCATTCTTCTTCAATTTTTTCGATTTCCTTTGCTAGCTTATTCGCGAATTCTTTTTTCTCTTCAGCAAGTTTTTGTTCGATTTCGTCTTTTTCTTTTTCCAACTCTTCAACATCGGCTTTCAAATCTTTAATGATTTCAGAGGGCAGTTTGATTTTTCCGTCTTCACCCTTGTTGTCATACATGACTTTTTCATAAGAATTGATGAGCTCGGTTTTATCCTTGATAATTTTTTCGAAGGCATCTATCCCGTCCTTATGCTTTTTTTCCTGGGCTTTTACCTTCTTTTTCATTTCCTTGGTGGCATCTGGCTGTTGACGCAACCGTTTTACTTCTTGGGCTAGGAGTTCTTTCTCTTTATCGTTCTGGTTTGTTTTACTGGAGACGTCCTCTATCCGGTCTTCAAGTGCCTCATTTTTGAGTTTTAATTTTTTCAGGGCTTTGATGAGCTTGGGGTCTTTGACTTCTTTGATAACTTCTTTGGTTTCTATAACTTTTTCTGGGGCAGGGGTTTCGGTTTTACTGGCTTTTTTTAAATCTTCAGTGAGCTTCTCTTTGTCTTTTTTTTCTTTATCCAGACTTTCCTTGAGTTCTTTTATCAGCTGTTGATCTTTTTCCGATTGCCCGCCACCTTCATCACTTTCTCCAGAATCAGATTTCTTGTCAAAGGCGACCTTGGCTTTGGGGCCGGCGACCTGGACATTCAGGATTTCTTCTTCTTTTTCAGCAACGGTAGTTTTTAGAACTTCGATTTTTTCGTGGCTGAGTTTGAGGACGTGTTTGATCTTGGCGTCATGCTTGGCTTTTTCAGCATCACGCTTTTTCAACTCCTTGGCTTGGATGCGGAGTTGCTCTTTGATCATTTCCACGCTTTCGCGGGGGCTCATGGCAGTGTGGATTCTGTTGGTCCGGAGTACCCGGGTTAATATTTCCCTCTATCTCTTCATCATTCTTTGTTGCATGGGACGGCGCAACTTGGTCGGGATGTATGATGAAAGTTTTTCATATACGAGCATGGGGTTATTATCCTGAATGATGGAGGCCGCCCCTTCAAATATGATTTCAAGATTAATAACTTCAATCAGAGTTCTGGACTGCAATTTTCCGGCAATAGGATTGAATATTAGCGATGCCAATATACTTCCATAAAAAGTAGTGAGCAGAGCTACGGCCATAGAGGGTCCAACGGTTTCTGGATTGGATAATTTCTGTAGCATCTGTACCAGGCCTATCAAGGTTCCAATCATCCCGAAAGAGGGTGCATAGAGGCCCATTTTTTTGAAAATATCTTGAATGATGTAATGCCTTTGCTTCATCGATTCAATTTCGATATTCAGGGTGTCTCGCATCATATCTTCCTTCGAGCCATCGGCAATGAGGTTGCAGGCTTTTTTGAGAAAGTCAGATTCAATTTCCAATTTGCTAAGAGCAACAATTCCCTGTCTTCTACTCAGGGTACAAAGCTCCACCATTGTAGAAACCATGTCATTGGCTTCTTCTTTGTTCGATGAAAATACGAAAATGGCCGCTTTAAAAGCCGACTTTATGTCATCATATTGGAAGGTTATAAGGGATGCCGCCAGAGTGCCGCCGACAACGATCATCATTCCGGGGAGATTAAAGAAAGACCCTACATCACCACCAATAAATATAGCGGTAATGATGAGAGCAAGGCCCGAAATGATGCCTGATAATGAAGCTATGTCCAAGGTTCAGCCCTTTTTTTTATCAAATTTTCAAATAAATTGGAAGCTTTAAATTTAGCACTATATCGTAATTTCTGCAATCTTTTCCGTAAGTTAGCTATGCTTGACGGGTTTTCAAATTGACGAGAATTTAGCGTAAAATAGTTCATAAATCACATGTTTCCAATTGCTTATCTAGTAGATTTGTTCATAACGGTTAATTTGAGTCCTTTAATTAGCGTAAAATCATAAATTTATCGGATTTTTATGTCTTTTTATAGGTGCTCAGTTTTTGAGACATTCTGAAAAACGGCTGAAGCTATATAATAAAGGGTATGTGTATTTTCAATTGTCAGGGGTAAGTTTATGAGTTGGGTATATTTGGTTTTGGCGGGGATTTTTGAAATTGGTTTCACTACTTCCTTAAAACTTTCGGAAAATTTTTCGAAACTTTGGCCTTCTGTCTCATTTTTAGTTTTAAGTCTTTTGAGTTTTTATTTTTTGACGAGAGCCATTCAAACCATTCCTCTTGGAACCAGTTATGCGGTGTGGACGGGAATTGGTGCTTTAGGCACAGCAGTGGTGGGTATTGTCTTTTTTATGGAGCCAGTTACGGCCTCACGCATTTTCTTCCTTCTGATGCTTATTTCTTCGATAATCGGTCTGAAACTGGTGTCAAATTGAATCTTGTATTTTTAGAACCTGAGGTTAGTCGTCGTAAAGATGACAATGTACGGTGTGGCCCTCTTCAAGTTCAATTTGGCGAGGAATTTCTATTTTGCACCGATCCACTACCTTGGGGCAACGGGGGTGGAAGTGACAGCCTGATGGCGGATTGAGGGGAGAGGGGACATCTCCCTGAAGGGGTGTCGGACGTTTTCTGTTTGTAGGGTCTAGCGATGGCTTAGAAGCGAGCAATGCTTGTGTATAGGGATGTGCGGCTTTTCGGTTGAGTAATTCTGTCGGTGCCAGCTCGACAATTTTACCGAGGTACATGACCGCTGTTCTTTGGGACAGATGCTTCACTACGTTCAAGTCATGCGAAATAAACAATAAAGAAAGGTTGTCTTCTTTTTGCAGAGACTGAAGCAAATTTATTATCTGTGCCTGAATGGAAACATCCAATGCCGACACAGGCTCATCGCATACAATGTATTTAGGATTCAGCGCCAGAGCGCGGGCAATACCAATTCGTTGCCTTTGCCCTCCAGAAAATTCGTGTGGAAAGCGTTTTAAATACATTTTAGAAAGTCCCACTTTTTCCATGAGAGTTTCTATTTTTTTTCTTAGTTCGCTTCCCTGAGCCAAACCGTGAACCGAGAGAGCCTCACCGATGATTCTTTCAACTGTGAAGCGTGGATTGAGCGAGCTGTAAGGATCCTGAAAAATGATCTGCATTTTGGGACGGATCTTTGCGAGTTCTTTACCTTTCAAACTTAAAAGGTCTGTCCCTTCAAAGAGAACTTTTCCTGAAGTAGGTTCAAGTAGACGAAGGGTCATACGGCCGACCGTGGTTTTACCACAACCAGATTCCCCAACAAGCCCTAGTGTTTCACCCTCATTTATATCGAAAGAAACATCATCAACGGCTTTGACCTGACCGATTTCCCGTGAGAGTAGCCCGCCGTAAAGGGGAAAATATTTTTTTAACGATTGCACCTGCAATATCTTTTTCATAAGGCGGGTGTTTTTTTATAGAGCCAACAAGCGGTTTGGTGTTCCGGGTTGTTTTCAAGGGTTTGCAGTTCAGGGATTTCCCGTTCACATTCGCTCATCTTTTCAGAGCAACGCGGATGAAACGCGCAACCCTTTGGCAGGAAAGCAGGGTGCGGAACGGCTCCGGGTATGGTTTCTAGTTTTTCGCTTATCGCATCTTTGGG
>JBLFWU010000024.1:0-40577 GCA_047610985.1 Nitrospinales bacterium
AAATAAGAAGAGAAATTAAAAAAGCGTGGCTCCCTCGGAAGAGGAGGCCACGCTTTTTTTATGAGCGATTGTTTAAAGCGAAACGCTGTGAACGTTTAAGATATTGGCTGTATCCCTTAGCTCACGTAATGCTTCGGTCGTTGGCGGCGAATCGATATTGATGATTGCTACCGCTTTCCCGCCATCTTCCATTCTTCCCAGGTGGAAGCCTGCAATGTTGAGATTGTGTTTTCCGAGAATATTCCCCAAGTTACCAATAACACCTGGGACATCCATATTATTTAGCACCAACATATTTTTTGAGAGAACGCCTTCGAGGCTGTATTCCTCAAACTGAGTGATCCTGGAGTCGCCTTTTCCAAAAATACTCCCTGTTACCCGATGGGTTCCTTTCTGTGTGGTCACTTGAACCTGCACGGTGTTGGTGTATTCATGCACCTCATTGCTTTTGGATTCTTGAACTTCAACGCCTCTTTCTTTAGCTATGAAAGGTGCGTTGACCATATTAACGCCGTCGATAGTTCGGTTGAGCAGTCCTTTCAATATTGCGATTGAAATGGGTTCTACTGAAAGACCAGCCACATCTCCGTTATATTGAATCTCGATTCGGGTTAAGGCTCCATCTGTAATCTGAGATAGAAAGCTGCCTAGGTCTTCGCCTAATACCAAGTAAGGTTTGATTTGTGCCAGTGTCTCAGCATCAATTGAAGGCACATTTACAGAATTGCGAACATTCCCGTACTTGAGGTAGTCGATGATTTGATCACAAATGGCAATGGCTACTTTTACCTGAGCTTCTCCAGTCGATGCACCCAAATGAGGTGTGCAGGTAATTTCGTCTACCTTTAGCAGAGGGCTTTCCAGATCAAGGGGTTCTTTTGAATAAACATCCAAGGCAGCCTGTGCCACTTTCTTTTCTTTGATTGCTTGGATCAACGCATCATCATCAATCAAGCTACCCCGGGCGCAGTTTACAATTCGTATGCCGGGTTTCATTTGGTCGAATTCTGCTTTTCCTAGAAGTGCTTTACCATCTGCAAGGCCAGGAGTATGCAATGAGAGAAAGTCTGACCTTCCCAGTAAGTCTTTTAGCTCAACTAATTCTACACCTGCTTTTTCTGCTCTTTCTTGGGAGATGTAAGGGTCATGAACGAGTATCTTCATTTGGAATGCGCGTGCGCGGTCAGCGACAACGGATCCGATGCGACCAAAGCCAATGATTCCCAAGGTTTTTTCAAAAAGCTCGACACCCATAAACTCTTTCGGAGCCCATTTTTCATTCTTAAGCTTCCAGCTTGCCTGAGGAATATTGCGCGCCATGGAAAGCAATAAGGCCATCGAATGTTCTGCTGTGGTAATTAAATTTCCTTCCGGCGCATTCATAACGATGACGCCCTTTTTTCCTGCAGCATCAAGGTCAATATTGTCGACACCGATACCAGCTCGCCCTATAACTTTTAGGTTTGTGGCGGCTTCAATTATTTCCGCGACCACTTTGGTAGCACTGCGAACAATCAGACCATCATATTCAGGAATAATGGCGATCAGTTCCTCTTTAGACAATCCGGTTTTTACATCTACTTCAAGACCAGATTCTTTTTTGAGGATATCAACTCCAGTAGCGGAGAGGTTGTCTGAAACTAAAACTTTCATTTGTTAACTCCAAATTACCCACTCCCGTAGGGAGGGAATATTAGTAGACAATAGTAAAAGGCAAAACGATACTAATTTGCCCAACGGGCATTGACCTTTAGGCCTTACGCTTTTCAAAATCCTTCATATAATCAATCAGAGCATCAACACCAGCTTCAGGCATGGCGTTATAGATACTCGCTCGCATTCCTCCGACTGAACGATGACCTTTTAGGGTAGTTAACCCAAGATCCTCAGCACCTGCTAAAAATTCTTTATCTAAGTCGGCATTGGCCAACACAAATGGCACATTCATCCAAGACCGCGAAGCTTTTTCCACGGGATTACTATAGAAGCTCGAATTATCAATCGCGGCGTACAATTTATTGGCCTTGTTTTCGTTCAATTTTTCCATAGCGGAAAGCCCACCTTGTTTTTTCAGCCATTTGTAGATCAAACCCGCCAAATAGATCGAATACGTCGGAGGAGTATTCAACATCGAATCCGCTTCAGCTTGTTGCGCGTAATCGAAAACACTCGGGGTCGTGGGTAACGAATTCCCAATGAGATCATCGCGAACAATTACTAACGTGACTCCCGCGGGTCCCATATTTTTTTGCGCACCCGCATAAATCAGCCCAAAACGACTCACATCGAATGGACGGGATAAAATCGTCGAAGAAAAATCGCCAACCAGTGGTACATCCCCAGTATCAGGAATCCAATGATATTCCACACCACCTATTGTTTCGTTTGGAGTGTAGTGCACATAAGCAGCATCTGAATCCAAAGACCAGCTCTTAAAGGGCGGAATGGTGGTAAATTTATCAGCTTCAGAGGAAGCCGCGACGTTCACCGTGCAATATTTTTTTGCCTCACTAATGGCTTTCTTTCCCCAAGCACCCGTCCAAATATAATCAGCTTTGGTTTTCCCACGAAGCAGATTCATGGGAATTGTTGCAAACTGAGCAGACGCCCCTCCTTGTAAAAACAAGACCTTATAATTCTTGGGTACATCCAACAGTTCACGGACATCATTTTCCGCCTCCTCGTAAACTGATACAAATTCTTTGCCTCTGTGACTCATCTCCATGATCGAAGCCCCAGAACCATGCCAATCGGGCAATTCTTCTTGCGCCTGTTTTAACACGGCTTCTGGTAACATCGATGGGCCTGCACTGAAATTATATTTTCTGGGCATTACAACATATCTCCTGCTTTGGTCATGAGAGACAAAAACTCTTTATAGCTTATTTAATCTCTACAAAATTAAAATAAATTTTCCCTTAAGTCTCAAAGAGACATAGAGCCTTTTAAATCCAATCTGGGGGGGAATGAGGATTGGGGGTATTTTATTTTACCGGTTTACTTGGTTTTTGAAGAAAAAAACCAGATTCACCCTGATTGGTGCTCTACATTGAACCCCCTTTTATAATCGAATTTGGCTATGAAATCCAATTATTTTTTGTAAAAAAGACCTCTTTAACTCGCCAATTTAATATTTCTTGTGAAAACTCAATGGGGAGGGATACAAATCGTTTAATGGTAACGAATTCAGGGCTTGTCTGGTTCGGGGTCGTCTGAGGATTCAAGTTCTAGGCCGAGATCTTCAATTTCTAAATCAGGGATGTCCTGACTCTGGATAACCATGGGGCCATCAGAATCGTCAATTTCCAGGGTCAGTTCAATCTCATCCAGTGGTGCAGTAACAGGAGGAGCGGGGGGAATGGATGGACTATCATCTAAATCCAGTGCAATTTCATTTTCACTCAGATCCAGTGCTACTTCTTCACTCTCCGGTTCGCCAATCTCTAGCGCAGGTTCAAGGGAAATGGTTTCCTCCGGTTCGCCGATCTCTAGCGCAGGATCAAGAGAAATGGTTTCCTCTGATTCGCCGATCTCAAGTGCAGATTCAAGGGAAATGGTTTCCTCCGGTTCGCCGATCTCAAGTGCAGGTTCAAAGGAAATGGTTTCCTCTGATTCGTCGATCTCCAGCGCAGGATCAAGAGAAAGGGTTGGTTCTTCCGCAGGCTCACCAGTTTCCAATATCGGTTCCAGAGGTGGGGCCTCGTCAATTGCGATAGGTTTGTCTATCGTCAGCTCTTCGATAGAATCAACTGCAGTATCTAGCGAAATACTAGCCGCCTCGGTTGTATCAGCTTCTGGCTCTTCTGTTATTAATGTTTCAGGTGCATACGAAGGTTCGAGGCCTAAACCTTCTACCTCTTCGAGTTCAATATCTTCATCCAGGTCAAATTCCATGGATTCATATTCTGTATTTTCCGATGAAATTGGGGCTTCTTCTATTATCTCCTCTGGGGTCGCAGGCAGGTCGAGATTAAAGTGTCCTGTTTCTGGATCAATGAAAGAAGAAGGTTCTTGTTCATCGAGAAGGCCAACGCTCTCTATTGCAGGGCTGTCTTCACTTTGTCCTTTTACGGATCCTGCAAAAATGGAGAAAGATTCTTTTCCTGCGAGGGTTTGAGAACTTTGTGTGGAATTTTTGAACTTAAAACCACAAGCCCCGCAGGCTTTTTCTTTCTTAAAGGAAATGTAACCACAATCTGAGCATTGCATACTAAAAAAATATATGAAAAATGCCGTAACGTCAAGAAAAATAAATGATTATGGGTTTTTGGGTATGATGTAAATCCCCTGATAAACCACAAATTAGCAGGAAAAAGAACAGACTTTTATTTGCCATAGTTGACGTTCTGGATGAATTTAGTTAGAATCATGCCATCCAAATAGTTAATTTACAGGTGAGCGCCGAGTAATTTTTGAGGCGGCTTTATTTTGCGAGGGATAAGTAGCGTGAAAAAAAATAGCCATTTATTCAATTTTCTCTGTTTTAAAATGGGGGAAACCATATTTCCACTTTTTGAGCCTATGCTGAAGCTGGCTGAAAACAAGGATCCGGAAGTGAGAAGACATTTTAATCAGGCTTTGTTGAGTTTGAAAAAAAGCAAGCAGGCTATCGCTCTTCTAAACTTAAATATGGTTTTGAGCCTGAAACCCAACCATTTTCTTGCACGTGTTTTTAGAGGCAGGATATATGTTAAAGAAGGGCAATATCGTCTGGCATCTGAAGACTACCTGGAAGCAAACCGCATCAGCCAATACCGGTTCATCCACTACGATCTTTATCGGGAATACTTCAAATCAGTGAATAATGAATTCGGCGGGCAAGGCGAGCAACCCCTGAAAAGTTTCGATGATGTTTTTGATTCTATGCACTTGATTCAAGGCTGTCGGGATATAGAAACAGAGGCAGGGCAGGAGTTTCAGAGAAACCTCTCCCTCACCGAAACAGATGACATCGTTTCCTTCCAAGATCTGGCATTGAGTCCGGAAGAAAAGGAAAAGTTTGAAACTCTCGGTCCCATTTCTCAGGAAGAAATTGAAGAAACCGATTGGGATCTATTCATGGATGACCTGAACTCATGATTAAAGTTATTGTCCCCTCCCTGTTATTAATTCTTTAAATTAATCGAGCATTAAGTTGATCACACGGTTTGATCTAGAAAAATTAGAGTCCAGCACTCTGGCTCCTTTTGCTGCTAAAAGCGGCGAAAGCCAGGGCCGCCAACACCCAGAAGAAGAACACCAATACCGCACCCGCTTTCAAAGAGACCGCGATCGCATCATCCACACCTCCGCATTCAGAAGGCTTGAGTATAAGACTCAGGTGTTCGTTTATCATGAAGGCGACTATTACCGCACGCGTCTCACGCATTCTCTGGAAGTGGCGCAAATTGCACGATCCATCTGTAAATCTTTGCAGTTAAATGAAGACCTCGCCGAGTCGGTTGCCTTGTCTCACGACCTGGGGCATCCCCCTTTCGGTCATACCGGGCAGGATGTTTTGAATCGGTTAATGAAAGACCATGACGGATTCGAACACAACAAACAAAGCCTGCGAATCGTAAAGCTTCTGGAAAAAAGATACCCGGAGTTTGACGGGCTCAATTTGACCTGGGACGTTCTTGAGGGAATCTGCAAACACACCAAAGATAAAGAAAACCCCATCACCTCAGCAGAGGGCGTGAAGTATCCGTCACTGGAAGCCCAGATAGCCGACTTCGCAGATGGCATTGCCTATAACGCGCACGACCTCGATGACGGCATCACGTCAAACCTTCTCGACCTGGGCCAGCTCAGAAAAGTTGCATTGTGGAAAGAGAATGAAGATCGTTTTGATAAAAAATATTCGGGACTGGATTTCAAACTAAAAAAATATCAGGTGGTGAGAAGTATTATTAATGAACTGACTACCGACCTTCGCGATGCGACCACAAAAAATATTGAAGATCATAAGGTGAACAGTGTGGATGAAGTCCGTCGTGCCCCGATTCGAATGGCGACGTTCGGAAAAGAAGTTGCCGAAAAGAACAAAGAACTGAAAAAGTTTTTGCATAAAAATATGTATTCGCATCGCAAGGTACTGCGCATGGAATTTAAAGCCGGATTGACTCTCGATGGGATTTTCGCAGCTTATACGAAGATGCCGGGTCTCCTCCCCGAGGCCGTTTTGAAAAACGAAGCGCATGGAACTTTAGAACGAAGAATCTGCGACTATGTTTCTGGGATGACCGACCGCTATGCCCTCAACGAACACAAAAACCTCTACTCCTCAGATGAAGAAGATTGAGGGGGGGGTGCCCTTACTTACAATTATATGAAAACCATTAACTCCATTTGTGTTTTTTGCGGTTCCAGCGAATCGGTAGATGACAGCTATAAAGCCGTCGCCAAGGAGTTGGGCCGTGCCATAGGAAAAAAAGGCATCGACCTGGTTTATGGCGGTGCGTCGATAGGGTTGATGGGGTGTGTCGCCCGTGGAGTGCATGAAGAGAAGGGGAAGGTCATTGGTATCCTGCCTGAATTTTTCAGAACAAAAGATATTGAATACCTCGATGCAGATGAATTGATCGTGACAAAAGATATGCGCGAGAGAAAAGCAAAAATGGATGATAGGAGTGACGCCTTCATTGTTTTACCTGGTGGTATCGGAACTTTGGAAGAAGCGATAGAGATACTATCTATGCGGCAACTGAAACTTTCAGACAAGCCACTGGTGTTTATCAACACCGATGGATTCTATGACAAACTCAACGAAACTTTTTCTTCGATGATTGATCTGAATTTCGCCAAAGAAAATATCAGCAACATGTACGCCATGACCTCAGACCCCCAAAGCGCACTAGAATATATTTTTAACTCCCTCTAGCGGGGGAGGGATGGGATTCTCAATCCGATTTTACACCGCTCGTAAAGTTAACATCAACTTCCAACCACAAGCCCTTGTCGCTACATAAAGGTAATATCTCTTTAAAATGGGCTTGTTTAAATTCTTCTATTTTGTCGTCTAATTGCTCTACGTAACCTCGAAAGCCAGCATTCCATACGATACTCCACCAACCTTCTGGGTCAATATGGTATCCCATAGAACGTTTCTGGATATACATATCATTTAACCCAGCCTGTATGAAGATTTCCTCTAATTGAGAAACCTTTGACATGCGTTGCCAACCCATCTGCTGTGGAATTTCCAATCCATAAGATCGAAACCGATCTAAAAGAAGCTTTACCATAGGTTGGAATGAGCTTCCACGAAAACCACTTATCAGTATTTTGCCTCCAGGTTTAACCGTGTTGGCAATGTGCTTGAGTGCTCCACTCATATCGTCCACAAAGAACAATCCAAACGCACAAGTGGCATGATCAAAGTTGTGAGGATCAAACGGTAGCTGAGTCATGTCATGAGACTCAAAGGTAAGGTTGTTCAACCCTTCTTGCTTTGCTTTCATGCGAGCTTGCTCAAGCATGGCAGAAGGAAAATCGACAGCGGTGACTTGGCCATGTGGAAGTTTTTTTGCCAAATGTAAGGCCGTTGCTCCTGTACCTGATGCAACATCCAATACGGACTCATCCCCATTTAGAACTAGCAACTCGGCCATCACCTCGCCGTTTGAATGGAAAAAACGGCTAGCTCCCAGCCCATAGTCTTTGGCAACAGTATTGAAGGTTTTCTGTGTGAGCTGTTTACGCTGTTCTTCGTTTTGCATAATATTACTGTGAATTCCCCTCCCTTAGCTGGGGAGGCAATGTTTACTCTCTCTTTTTTAAGATCAACTTTAAATCTTTATAGATTAATTTGTTAATGCGCCCAAGGAGATTTTGAATCCCACCACGAAATAAGTAAGCTAACCATACAGCTGCTACTGGCCAAGCGAGTGAATCAATTATTTGGGCAAAAATTTCCATTTTTTATAGTGTGAAGTGGGTTTACTTATTTGGTTAAATATCTGACATAGTCCGTTTTTTGGGGCACTCTTTGCAAAGGACTGGTGTGTTCCAGTTCTTTATTGAGTATTTTTTTATTTTTTGCTGATAACAGCGTATCGATTTTTATATGTAGTTCTGTAAGGAGTATGTTCGTATTTTTTGTTTCTTCCAAAATTTTGCGCTCGCCGTAGGGCAATAAATCATCGACACTTTCTGTTCCGTTTATATTGTGCCAGCGAATGCCTTCCCACATTACAATGTCTTCTAGTTCCTCGGGTTCTAAATTGAGGAAATCAAAATAGTCAGTAGAAAAAGGTAAGCCTCTTTGATTCATTTTTTTGCAAAGACTGCGTATGGTTTGGTTCGCCTCTTTTTTGTTTTTTGAACAAGAGTTTCAAGCTCTTTAAGATCAACTCCCGCTTTAACTAATAAGTCTTTGTCCACATATTGGAGAGCAATTTCTTGTGAATAATCTTCAATTTTCCATCTCAGGTCGTTTAAGTCCTCAGAACCACCGTTTATGTCAATATCATTTAAAAGAAAGCATTCGCACCAGCCAAACTAATGCGGCATAACATTCAGTTAAATTCCATATCATTGAGTCAAAGCTAGTAAATTGATATTGATCCTCTGCTATTATTTTAGAGGGAGCTTTCTCTGGTATTGATGCCCCAGCTTCGATAGTAGAAGGATAAGCCGTGGCGCATAATTTTCTTGTTCGTGAAGCAAATGTCGATTATTGCAATCACCCATGAAAGTTAAATACTCAAACCAAGCACGGCCATTTTTTTTCAGTTTTGGCAAAAACTGCCCAATCGGTATCCCATCCAAAAAGGCCAGCTAACTTGTTCAACTCCTCTTCTCTGTCAAAAAGAATTCGTTCCCCGGTTTTCCACTTAGAAATTTGGGATCGACTCTCACCTAAATTTTCAGACAGATCTTTCTGCTTGAGGTCTGTATTTTTGATGATGTATTCAATAATATTGGTTACGGCTGCCTATAGTTAAGTTAATTTTGTAGGTATTTAAGTTAATATTTTAAAGTTAAGTATCGCAACTAAAAGTCAACTTAAGTTTAAGGTGTTGGTTTCTAAGGGTAAAGTAGGGCGAAGAGGAGGAGGTTTTTAGCTGCGCGCTGTAGAGATTTTTGGGAAAGGGGTGTTCGCTACTGTTAAAGGCTCAAAGAAACCCAGTCAGCTTTATGGCTACTGACCTATTACCCCAGTGGCCGTTGGCCACTAGCTTGCTTGGACTTCTAGTTCGGGGTGGATGGCTTCTTTTAGGAAGGTCTCGATGTATTGCAGCGTTCCTGTGGTTGAGCTTGGGCAGCTGCCGCAGGCACCTTGATAATGAATTTTGATTTGTTTGCCTTCAATAGCGAGGATGTTGATGCCGCCGCCGTCGTTTGCGAGAGCGGGTCGAATGGCAACGTCGAGTAGAGCGTTGACCACTTCTGTTTGACGTTCACCGTCGTAACTGAAAAAATCTTCTTTTTTGAATTCTTCTAGAATCGGGTGGACGTCTGCTGCGTGTTCGGCTTCATCGCCCTTTTCATAAAAGGATAAAAGTTCTTCGAGGGTGTGTCCGGTTTTTTCCATCAGAGTATGCCAGCCTACTGTGTTGGCTTTGGTGATGGTTACAAAATTTTCTTTTAAGTAGACACTTTGGATTCCAAAAATATCGAACAGGGCTTTAGCCAGAACGTCTTCCCCTACATCTTCTGGGGAGTCGAACGTTTTGGTGCCGTCTCCCATAACTTTTCCGTTCAACATAAATTGAAATGCATCGGGATTAGGTGTGGGTTGCACGCGAACTATTTTATAAGTTCCTGCTTCTTTGGGATCGGCTGTTTTTTCTTCACTCATTGGGAAACCAAAATTATTGTCGGCTACTCTTACTAGTATAAACGATTTTAGCGGGCAGGGGGATTTCTTTATTTTCCTGTTGAACCAAACCCTGCATCATTACGGGTTGTTTCATTTAACTGATCTGCAGGGAGAAATTCGACTCGTTCAACTTTCTGGATCAAAATTTGGGCAATGCGATCTCCTGGTTCGATTTGGAATTCGTTATCAGAATGATTGAAAAGAAGGACTTTAACTTCACCCCGATAATGGGAGTCGATTACCCCGGCTCCGCAATCAATGCCTTTCTTTACGGCGAGTCCACTTCGCGGCCATATCAGCCCGACATAACCATCGGGAATTTCTAGCCGAACTCCTGTGGATACGAGAGTTCTTTCCCTTGGAGGAATAGCAATTTTTTCGGATGACGTTAAATCTGCGCCTGCATCACCTGCATGCGCGTATTGAGGAATAGATTCGCCGGAAACCCGGCAGGAAAGAGAGGGCATGCTGGTTACCTGTATAAAGTTATTTTTTAGAATTATATCAGAGGGACTAAAAAAAGAAAAACCGGGAAAGAGGGTTAAACGCCCCGCCTTTTCCCGGATTTTTTTGAAAATGCTATTTTAAAACCGTCCTTGACATAGGAGGAAAACTAAGCTGCGACTCCAGTAAAGACGGGGCGCTTCCTTTTAAAGAAAGGAGGCGGGCTACTATTTGTCCGAGATATACCCGGGGTAAAAAAGGGACTCCACTTGACGCCAATTGGATAGATATCATCTGCCGAGATGTATCGTAGAGTTCGGCTGGCGCTCAAAACGTTTGGGGGTTTGGGAAGGGATTTGTGACTGCTATACATCCCACTGGTTGCTGTAAAAACTATAAATTTGGGATGTATCTCATTCATTACAATGGAATCCTCTTTTCTAGTAACCCGCCGCTGGAAGATCTTTGGCTCTGTTTCTCAATTTCTTAGCCTTCCAAAAAACGACACTCTAAATGGGGCTGTTTTGCAGCTCCCAAGTAAATCTTTATTTGCTTTATATTGTATACTTTGCAAAAAATAACACTACATATAGTATCTGTCAAGCGGTTATTTGAAAGAAATTGCTAAAAAATGATATACCCCTTATTATATAGTGGTTTATGGGCGTCAAAAAACCTGTTATTTTCTATTTTTTTTCTCTTGACGCAATATGAAGTATGTCCAGAATTTGAATATGACAACATGTGGGGGTATCGTCCTAGAGCGGGGTGGGGATTATCCGAATGCTTTTTACTGCAGTTTAAAAGTGTCCAGCTCCAATGGAATTGAGTCTAGATACTTCTTTTTGATCTGGAAATAACCATTTTTGCCGTCAATATGGGCGTAGTATTTCTGGCTATTTCTGTCCAAATTGCCTACTTGTAGTTCTGTGAACTTTTCCGATTTGTCTTTCCAGAGGCTAACTTTATAGGAAGGGGGAACTAGCCCGGCAATTTCGGGAGCTGTATCCGTTTCGACAAATGATTCGAATTCCATTCCCTTCATCGCCCAAAGTAGATCGTTCCCAAGGAACTCTTTTATTTTCATTTTTTCTGGTTTGAATAAGTTCCAGGTGGAGCCGGATTTTTGTATTTCGAAAAGAGTCTGTTGCGTTTCTATAACAATTTTATTTATATCTTCCGATTCAAATTTGAAAAGTTTTTTATTCCGTAATTCATGGAAGGTGCGAAATAATTTTTTCGTTGTTTCTTTGGAAACCGAAAATACAGCGGATTCGCCTGTTCGTTTTGCGAAGACCTGTTCCCCATTGAGGTTGGTGTTGCCAAACTGAAGGTCTATTGTTTTCCCATCCCCCGTACTTAATGAAAACGATCGTTTAGGTTTGTCGAGTCCAAACGCCTCTGTGGCATCGGTGGATAGCTTGATAAACTCAGTGAGCTTTGCTTCCTTCAAGTCGAATAATAGACTCCTTACTGTAGCTATGTCGGCAGGGGTTTCTTTGGGGCTCTTGATAACCCAGTTATCTTTTTCAAGACGTATTGCCTGAACGTTTTCTTTTCGAGATTGTATGTTTATTCCCGTCACATCTTTTTCTTCAAATTCGATCAAAGTTTTTAAAAGAAAATCTACGTTTCTTTTTTCAAGTGTGTGATGAAATTTAGCAGCGACTCGAAAAACTCCTGGCGTACCTTCTTTTTTTGCATAGGAGCCATTTTCTGTGACTCCGAAATGAATGGAGTAACTTTTCTTGTTATCGTCTTTCAGGGTAAGGGTTGTGGTGGGTTTTCCCAGGCCGAAGGGTTCCAGTGAATCGGGATTTTCATTAACAAACTCTTTTACCCGTGAAAACTGAATCGCCTGTAGAAAAGACAATACTGCATCCTTATCTGCCTTGGCACGCACCTCCCCGGAAACTTGCCATTCTTCTTTTTCGCGGATCAAATTCAGTGGATGCTTGTTTCTTTTAATTTGAATTTGAGTGATGGAGGCGGAACTGAAATTGAAGATTGATTTATCCCGAAAGTGATAGACCGATTTGTTAAAAGCTGCTTTTGAGGTTGCGGCAAGAAGTACGGCCGGGTCGCTTTTTAGCTTGAGGTATATTTTGCCTCCCATCGGGCTGTCATCGCCAAGAAGTAGGGTCTCTTCTCTATCGCCTTTAAATTTAATATAAATCTTGAAAGCGGGGGCGTCGAGACCGTACTGTGAAAGATCTTTTGGATTGATTTCAACAACCCGCGACTTTTCCAATACTGCAATTGCTGACAGGAAGGATTCTGCTTCAGGGTTATCTCCAGCAGCTTTAAGAGGTTGGGAAAGGTTCCATACGTTGTTAGCGTTTTGTTGGAGTGTGATGGTCTGATCGTTTTTGATTAAAGAAAATTCGCTTACATTTGTGATTTTCAGGGGAAGGACTTTTCCAGCAATTTCCTTTTCTTGTTCTTTCTTTTTTTCAGCAGGCAGGTCGACGAGGAAGTAATAAATTCCTAGACTGAAGAAAGCGGCCATCATCGCAGCCGTTCCTTTAAACTTCATAAGCTCCGTCGCTTCCACCAGACGCGTATGCCGATTCCCGCTACCAGCCCTGGAAATACCATGAGACCCAAAATAAATATGGCAGTACCCCATGCCCGGGTTATATGAACAGGGGTGTTTTTTCTTTCTTTTGGGCGAATTGAAATCAGGTTTTCTTCCTCCGCCAGCCAAGAAACCGTATTGAGAAAAAAGTCACCATTGCCGGAAAAATTGCTGTATCGGTTGTTAGAGAAATCTGAGTCACCAATTACGACCAGGGTAGCTTTCGGCTCTTCATGCTCATGGGGTTCTTCATTCTCATTGTGAGATTTTTCTAATCCGAGGAGTTTCGTTGCTACCACTGCAACGGAGACAGGACCTTTTATGTCGGACCCTGCATCGAATTTTACAGTACCTGATTCAAAGTCCGATTCTCCCCAACTATTTTCGCTGGTCTTTAGCAATTCTACTGTTTCAATTTTGGCTCCTGGGATACCACGAACAGATTGGATAATAGGGAAAATAGTTGCGAGAACAAATTCACTGGTAATATCGTGGACAGTGTACTGGTTGACAACAGGGGCCGCAAAATCGCCACCAAATAATTTGGACATGGGATCGATAACGATGTCACCACCGAGCAAAATGCCCCAATTTTTTAAGAACGACTCCATACCAAATTTTGATTTCGGGTCGACAAGCATCATAACCGCTCCGCCTTTATCAAGGTAAGACTGGATGGCGTTTTGCTCTTCTACTTGAATTGGTTTTTTAGGCCCGGCCACGACCAGTACGGACGCGTCTTCTGGAACTTCTCCGGTTTTAAGGAGTAGTAAGGGTTTCACTATGAAACCATCTTGTTCAAGATTTATTTTGGCGGTTTGATAACCTTCATTTTCCAGGCTGCTGATTTGGTTTTCGCCGTGACCTTCAAGGAAATAGATTATTTTTTGATCATCGCGAGTGACTTTTAAAAGAGCGTTGGTCAGGTTCTCTTCGTTGGGGTTTTGAATTTTAGTTTCTTTGGTGCCGCTTTCCAATACGAGGGTGCCATATGTGGTCACGCCATATTGTTTTGTGACTGCGGGGTTTTTGTCTGGGTCAATATAAGTGATTTCAATTTTATCGGTTTCTTCAAGATATCCGGCAATCAGATTCGTGAACGCAATTTTTTCTGCTGTTTCGAGTTGGAAAAAAGCGGTTAATTTAACTTCGCGTGGAAGATCGGCTACAAATTTTTTAGTCTGAGGAGCCAGAGTAAACAAGTTTCCTTCGGTGAGATCGAACCGTTGCTTGTGTCGATGAATAAGAAGGTTAGCGAATATAAGAATGCCAAGAAATACGGATGTCAGGATAATGGCATTGGTGCCATGAAGTGCCGACCGGGAAGAAAAGAATTTCTTTAGAGTCGATCCTTCTGAGATCAGAAAAAATATTCCATTAGAAATGGAGACTGCAGTTAATGACAGAATTACGGCTTTAAGATCTGGGAGCACAATATAAAAAAACAGTGCCGCAAATCCCATCAGTAGACACAACCAACCCGCTATCGGTATAAATTTTTTCATAAAATCATCTCCAGCGATTCGAATCCAGAGCGCGATGGCAAAGGAAAAGTCCAAAAATAATGAAGGACAGGTAATAAGCGATATCGCTGGTTTCTATTATGCCTTTTAAAAACCGATCCAAATGCTCAATGATGGAAAGGTATTCGAGAATTTGTCCGGTTGCGGAATCAGCCGTCTGAGCACCCCATCCGATTACCCACATGAAAAGAGAAAAGCCGAAGGTGATTACCGCAGCAACGATCTGATTTTCAGTCAATGAAGATGCGAATACGCCCACCGACACATAACACCCCGCCATGAGTAGTATGCCCAGGTAACCAGTCAGTACGGGTCCGATATCAGGTTCGCTAATAAAGAACAAAAATCCGATAGAGTAACTGGACAAGAGAACCATCAATGTCACCACTACCATGCAGGCAAGAAATTTTCCGAAAACGATTTCTTTTAAATGTACGGGTGAAGAAAGTAGTAAACGAAAGGTTTTTGATTTTTTTTCTTCTGCAAAACTGCGCATGGTGATGATGGGAATTATTAACAGTAAAATCACCGCCATATTTTGAAAACTCGGTTCAATGACCATTTCATTTATATTCAGGCCCATGCCCATTTGCTGAAATTGTCCCGATTGCATACTCTGCATGCTGAAAAAATTGAGTATATTGATAAAAATAAAACTGTAGAGAATTAAAAAAACGGTGGTGACCACATAGAAAATGGGCGAATTGAAAAATGAACCCAGGTCTCTTTTAGCTACGATCCAGCTGTTGTTCATGTGGAGGGTTCCTTTTCTTCAAGAGTGAGCTTGAGGAATATGTCTTCGAGTGTCATGGAGACGGGTTTGAGCTCAATAATGCCCCAGTGGTTTTCAAGGGCTAGCTTTGCAATGTCGTCTTGAAGGTTTGACCGTAACGCACATTCAATAAAGAATTGATCTTCTTCTTCGGATGAAACGGAAAGAACCTGATCCATGCTATTTAGTTTTTCAATGATAGTGTCTTCAGAATTCCTCACGGTTAAGGAAATGCGCTCGCTTTTCCTTAAAGAAGCGGTCAACCCTCCCAGAGAATCCACGGCTGCAATTGCACCTTCATTTATTATTATCACGCGTTTGCAGATCTGCGTGATTTCGGGGAGGATATGCGAGCTAAGAATGATGGTGTGTTCTGCTGCAAGTTCCTGAATCAATTTCCGGATTTCAATGATCTGGATGGGGTCTAATCCGATGGTGGGTTCGTCAAGAATAAGTATTTCTGGGTCATGGACCATGGCCTGCGCCAGGCCGACCCTTTGCTGGTAACCTTTAGAGAGTCGTCCAATGATTCGATGGCCTACATCTTTGAGCGAACATTTATCAAGAACTCTTTCAACTGACGCATGAATTTTTTTAGCGGCAACTCCACGAATACCGGCGGCGAAATCTAAATATTTGGAAACCGTCATGTCAGGGTAAAGCGGGGGCGTTTCTGGAAGATATCCAATGATTTTTCTTATTTCAAGAGACTGCTCAAAAGTATCGAATCCATTTATTTTGACAGTGCCACTTGAAGCCGGAAGAATACAGGAAATAATATTCATGGTTGTGCTTTTGCCGGCACCATTGGGTCCAAGAAAACCGACCACTTCACCTTTTTCAATTTGAAATGAAAGATTGTTTATGGCGCGACGCGATCCGTAATATCGGCTCAGGTTTTCAACCTTGATCATTCTAGAACTCCATAACAACTCTTAGGCATCGGGAAAATTTTCTTTAAAATTTTTGTTAGATAGAACAAATAGGGAAAGGCAATAAGAATAAAGGAAAAATTAGCACAGTGAACTTATGATTTCCAATTAAAAAATTTTAACAAAGCTGCGCCTTGGGTTTATACCAACGAATTTAAGGTGAAAAGCTTGATGGTATTTGTTTGCGATATGGGCATCGACATTATTGACTGTGGCGACTCGCCGCTATACGGTGAACATTCCCAGAATCCATATTACATAGAATATAAGAAATGCTGCGGAATAAATGATGGCTGGTCTGGGTTTTAGACCTGCTGTCGGGGTAATGGCTTTAAGTAAAAAAAGAGCGGCGCAAGCTACCCAACCGAAGAACCCGACCTCGGTTAGTATGGATCCGAAGGTTGAGGGGGGTCTGTCGGCTTGCAAATTCTTGAGGAATTTGTTTTTCCGGTTTTCAAAAGAAAGAGGAGTTTTATTTGTCAGGTCTGGCTTGCTGGCCATCCAATGAGCAATTTTTTCGTTGCAAAGGTTTATCCATTTTTTCCCAGGAGTAAAAAGGCTGCGGGTGGAATAAAATGCTCCCCGAAGAAGGCGGCAAGTTTTCAGTGCCTCGTCTGTTAGATTTTTAGACTCATAAAGAAGACTAATGCGCCAGAGTTTTTCCGCGGCAAGGGCAGGGGTTGATGATCCTGGAAGATGCCATTGAATCGCACGTTCGTAATGAGTTGTTGCCTCGGTGTAATTGTTTTTGCTGAATAATTCTTCGGCGATGGAGAACTCCTCGTTTCCATTGAGATAAATTTTCAGGAACGTTAGAAGAGTTAAAATCACAAACCCCGCGAGAATATTTAAGACATTTTTTTTCATTTTATTCTCAGACGTTTGCCCTTTTGTTGCGCTGATTTATATATAGTGTAAATGGTTTCCAATGTCTTTAGAGCATCTTCGCCTGTGGAATTGCCGGGTTTGCGGATGCTTTTTACCATTTCCCTGGCACCGCCTACAAAAGGCGTCTCATAGTGTTTGGGTTCGGGGAAAGGGATTTTCTCTAGTTCTTGAAAGCCTTTAAAGCGTTTGCTTTTTTGTGTTACATAAAGTTCTCTTCCTGCGTTTCCGATTAGCAGGCGGCCTTCCGATCCCTGGATGTCTAACTCAAAATTAAAATATTTCCGAGCTCCTCCGCCTTCAATAAAGCCTATTGCGTTATTTTGAAACCCGATCATAGCGCATGCGGTTTCTTCTATATAGCGTTTTCCCTTGGGTCTTGTTTCGTGTCCCGAAACCCAGTCAATAGGGCCGCCAAAATATAAAAGAAGATCGATCAAATGTGTACCGTCGTGAAATAAGGGGCCACCACCATATTGGGATACAGGTAAGGTGCCGGGTTTCCAACTCAAAGAGTTACCGATTATGGTTCTTATTTCACCAATTTTTCCGGCCTGAATTAGTTTGTGAGCTTTCTGGTAATAGGCATCCCATCTTCTTTCATGGTTGATGAGTAGGGGAATATTCTTTTGTTTGCAGGTACGTACTAATTTGCGTGCTAGTTTGATGTCGACATCGATGGGTTTTTCGCAAAAGATTCCTTTTACTCCAGCACGGACACCGTCTAACGCTATTGTAGCGTGTTGATTTGTCCATGTTGCGATGCATAATATGTCTAATGTGTTATCGCGAAGCATGTCGTGATAGTCGGTGTAAAGGTTTTTTACTTTCCATTTTTGTCCGAACTTTTTCAGTCGATTTTCATCGATGTCGCACCCGGCAACTATTTTTATATTTGGCAGCGCTGAGAATCCGCCAGTGTGAGTGCAGGGTTTGCCGCGCAAGGGGTCTTCTTCCAATTGACTTCCAATGCGGCCACAGCCAATGATTCCGGTTTTGAAAATTTTCATTTGTAAAAGTTTGGGTGCGTAAAAAGTAATCCATTTATTATATCATCGCTACTTTGCAGGTTTGATTGGAAAAGAGACTGCAAAATAAAAAAGCACCCCTACCGAAGCAGAGGTGCTTTTGTAATCCGGGACCTAAGTGAAAAGGTCCCGGAATTCATTTTATGAAGCGATTATTCTGAATGGTTTTGTTCATGAGAATCGAAACTATTTTATTCAATTGAGATGTCGCTGTTTTGTCGAAATGCAATATCGTTGTATTCAGTAATGCCTTCATTCAAACGTAACTGTTGTTCTCCTGGAATCTGACGTACTTCTTTTCCGGTTTTATCATTCACAACTTCAATGATTACTTTTTTCGAAGTGGGGTCTATGCGCACCTGTGTTTTATGATCCGGGTTTGTGAACTCCTGATTTTCTGCTGAGACATCGTTATCAGCAGAGATAACTTTTACAGTTGAGAGTTCCGTGAAATCCTCATCCGCACTGCCGAGAAGGCTGTCCTGTATTGGGTCGGCAGTTCCTGGTGCTTTGGAAGGTACGGCGTTAAACTGAGGCGCAAAACCTACTGAAAACGCCTGCGGAAAAATTGTTAATGACATTTTTATTCTCCTGTTAATTTTTATTATTAGACCGGCGAGCCGGTAAGTTTTAAAAAATTAAACTCCTTCGAGCAGGGTTAAAGCCGCTTGCGGATTTAAATTCGCCTGTCCAACCATTGCTACGCCTGCTTGAACGAGAAGCTGATTTTTTGTTAGAGTGGTAAGCTCTTCTGCCAAATCGGCATCACGGATGGTGGATACCGCAGCGTTCAGGTTTTCTGCTTGCACGGTCAGATGGTCAAACGCGTGTAACATGCGAATCTGAGTCGTTCCTACCCGACCGCGAACTTGGATCAAATCATTAATTGATACCGTAATATCATTAAGAGCTTGAAACGCGCTTCCTTGGGTGGTGATATTGGAGCCAGTCAGGTTCAATGAATTGGTATCGACATTGGTGAGATTGAGTATGTTATTTAGGTCTATCTGGTTGTCAGCAGAAGAATCCACTCCCAACTGAAGAACATTATGGGCTGTGGCAGGTTGATTTGCAGCCAAAGTTCCATCCAGAAGAGTTGTTCCATTGAACTCGGTAGTGGCAACAATTCTGTCTAATTCTCGAAGAGAGGCTTGGTACTCGAGGTCGGTTGATATTCTTTCTGTATCGCCGATGGTTCCATTCGCAGACTGTGATGCGAGAGACCGAAGGCGTATTAATATGCTGGATATTTCATTCAAGGCACCTTCGGCAGTTTTGACTAAAGCCGTTCCATCGCTCACGTTTCGAGACCCCTGTTGCAGAGCTAAAACGTCTGCTCTCAGGTTTTCTGTGAGAGTCAGTTCCGCGCCACCATCTGCAGCACCTTCAATTCGGACGCCTGACGAGATGCGGGTAATCGAACCTCCTAATTGTGATCTATTATTTTCAAGATGCCTTTGGGCATTCAATGAAGATAAATTTGTGTTTAGTACTAATGCAACCATATTCTTTTCCTCCCTGAAAAGGTCTGGTGTTTCTTAAGTTTAGTTAAAGCATCCTTGCTTATAAACTCGGCTATAAATTTTTATCCGAGATCATTTTTCCATTACTGGAGAAGCTGCAAGACCGACTGCGGAATCAGATTAGCCTGGCCCACCATGGCAGTTGAAGCCTGTACCAGAATCTGATTTCGCGTTAATAGGGCTACTTCTTCGGCGATATCCGCATCACGGATGGCTGATTCAGCAGCTTGCAGATTTTCAATAGTAATAGAAAGATTCGAAATGGTCCTGACCAACCGGTTTTGAACTGCACCGACTTTACCTCTACCTTGTGTCACAACTGAAATGGATGAGTTCATCTGATCCAGAGCCGTCAAAGCCGCGCCAGCTGTAGTTAAGCTTAACGAGTCTATAGACAGACTGGATGCTGTAACTGCATCCAGATTAACTTGCTCGTTCAGATTGATACGGCTTTCCGAGTTGCTATTGATGCCGACCTGAATGAGTATCTGGTTTGCCGAAGTAACACCTGAAGACAATGACCCATCGACCAACCGCTGTCCGTTAAACTCAGTTGTGGCGGCGATACGATCAATTTCGAGTCGTAGTGCATCGAATTCCAATTGGATGGTTTGGCGTTCGGTGGAGCCGACAGTACCTGTCGCCGCTTGCGAGGCCAGTTCTCTGAGTCGAATGAGGATTCCGGATTGCTCGTTGAGGGCACCCTCTGTAACATTGATGAGAGAGATACCGTCATTGGCGTTTCTTACTGCTTGGCGAAGTGCTCGGATGTCAGACCTTAATGCCTCGGAAATCGCAAGTCCGGCTGCATCGTCTGCGCCACGGTTGATCCGGATCCCGGAGGAGATCCTTTCCACCGATTGTGCGAGGCGGTCATTATTGATACCTAAAATTCTCTGGGCATTCAATGACGGGATATTATTAAAAATTCTAATGGGCATGTTTATTATCCTCCTTGATAATATGGGATTTTAGAATTCCCTGGTTTCAGCATCCTTGCTGAAATTTAAATTGTTGTAACCTTTGCTGCCATTCCTAATTAATTCTACATAAAAATTTACTTGGGACTTCAATGCCAGTTCGATCTATCCCCTCCAGGAATATCAAACTTAGAATGTGTATCGGGAAATAAAAAAAAATGCTTTATAGTTTTTTTTGCGTCAGACTTGAAAAAAGGGGAAATTATTTTTGGGTAGGGACGTAACTCTTTATGTTTTAAGCTTTAGGGGTTTTGGGGAGAGGGTAAAAAAAAATGCGTCCCCCAGATAAATCGGGGACGCATTACCGGCTCTGAGAGCGCGGCCGGAGAAGCCATCTATGTTATAAACGAGTCAAAATTTCATGCAGACTCATCTAAAAGTTTATTGTTGAATTCTGTGATACGACTGGTCAACCGGAGAAACTCCTCGCCGGGAATCTGTCGGACCACTTCACCCGATTCTTTATCCACAATACGGATTACTAATTCATCTGTTTCTTGATTAACCTGATAACTCACCTGATGATTATCCAGAGAATTGAGATCTACCTGTGTTTCTGAGCTTGGAGAAGCCGGAATGGATTCAGGTAAATCACTTATCTTCTCGCCTTGGTTACTCTCCCTTTCGGGTTTTGAGGTTTGCCCCGGTTGGCTGGGGCTTTTTAACCTACCCGTCAAGGAGGAAATATCTATTTCCATATCTATTACCTCCTGTTTAGTGAGTCAAAGAACAATGACATTTATCCGTATCCTCGATCTATAAATTAACCGAGGAGCTGCAAAACGGACTGCGGGATCAAGTTTGCCTGTCCCACCATCGCGGTTGAAGCCTGTACCAGAATCTGATTTCGAGTCAACAACGCTACTTCTTCGGCGATGTCGGCATCTCGAATAGCAGATTCAGCAGCCTGCAGGTTTTCTACAGAGATCGATAGGTTAGAAATAGTTCTTACCAGTCTGTTCTGTACTGCCCCAACCTTACCTCGACCCTGCGTAACAGTAGAAATAGCAGTGTTGATTTGGTCTAGAGCTGTCAAAGCGCCCGCTGCCGTTGTTACACTCAAGATGTCAATCGCGAGACTGGATGCGGTGACCGCAGCGAGATCAATCTGCTCGTTAAGGTTAATTCGACTATCAGGACTACTATCGATACCGACCTGGATTAGGATTTGGCTTGTTGGATCAATACCAGATGACAAAGATCCGTCAACTAAATTTTGACCATTGAAAGCGGTGGTGTTCGCGATACGGTCAATTTCAAGACGAAGTGCGTCAAACTCTAATTGAACTGTTTGGCGTTCCGTCGAACCAACAGTACCCGTTGATGCCTGAGAAGCCAATTCTCTAAGACGAATGAGAATACTGGCCTGCTCGTTGAGCGCACCTTCAGCTACGTTGATAAGGGAAATTCCGTCGTTCGCGTTTCGTACAGCCTGTCGCAGCGCTCGAATATCTGAACGCAAGGCTTCCGAAATTGCTAGACCTGCTGCATCATCGGCACCCCTGTTAATACGGATACCTGATGAAATTCGTTCAACCGACTGTGCTAGCCGGTCGTTGTTGACGCCCAAAATTCTCTGAGCGTTCAATGAGGGGATGTTGTTAAAGATTCGAACTGGCATTGTAATCCTCCATGATTATAAGTGCGGGTTACTGTTCTGGACTCCGTTCCAAAACAAGCCTCCAAGCTTTTAACCCTTAGGTGAAGAATCCATTTCTACACCTTTGAAAATTTGCTACCTCCTGATAGTTGAATTGAAAAATTTATTTCTTGATTCAGGATATAAACATGCTCAATGAGGCCTATCGGAGAAACTGGATAGATCTTTAGTAAATTATTTTTTTTAAGGACTGAATTTTAGTTAAGTCAGGAGGGGAATACTAAGGGAAGAGAGGAGGGGGGTATCTTTAAATCAATTAAAAACAATCGGTTGCTGGATCTGGGCAAGAACTTGAGTAGATTTTTTTATTAGATAAGATTCAATAAGTTTTTCTCAGAGAGGTTTGTTTGTTCGACCATAGAAACTGCGGTGTTAGATAAAACCTGGTTTCGGGTCAAAAGGGTTATTTCTTCTGTCAGGTCTGCATTTCTGATCGTAGAGTCTGCTGCCGACAGGTTTTCGATTGATACCTCTAGGTTTCCCAAAGTTCTCTGTAGGCGATTTTGCAAGGTCCCCAATTTTTTTCGATAATTGGTTTGAATAGCAACCTGTTGAGACTCTTGAGCAGAGGCTGCCAAAGAAGCTCGATAAGGTTTTTCCCATAGAACTCGGTAGTGGTTGAAATACGGTCAAATTCTTCTCGTAGAGCGGAAAATTCCAGTTTCAGAGTTTGTCATTCGACTTGCCCAAGGGGCCCTGATGCAGATTGTGTGGCCAATTCCCTGAAGCGAATAAGAATGCTGGCCTGCTCACTGAGTGCACCTTCAGCTACGTTAACAAGAGAAATTCAATCGTTAGTGTTTCATTCTGCTTGTCTCAGTGCTTGTATATTTTAACGAAGTGAGTCAGAAATCGCTAGACCGGCAATATCATGCGATCCTTTATTGATACGCGTCCCGAAAGTCATTTTTTCAATGGATCTTCACACACGTTCATTATTGACTCCCAAAAACCTTTGGGCTGTCTGAGATAATGAATTGTTGGCAATGCTGTTAATTGCCATGATAGTTCCCTAATGTTTCGGGTTATAGGAATGTATTGCCCGAAAAATTTCTTCTGCTTTTGCCACAGAGACAGGTGTAGATTCAGCCGCCTGGTGATTCGCAATGGAAACATCAATACTTCTTTTAATTCTATGAAGAAGGTTGTTTAAAGCTTGAGAACGGCCTTTTAATCGGGTAACAATACCCAGGGCATTCTCAACCATCATCATTGTTTTGAAACCTTCTTCAGGTGTGTTGTAAAACGTTGTCCCCAAACCCAAAGTCTTGCAAGAGATTTTGGGTATATTCAAACCGGTGTTTAAATTAATCCGATTTTCAGGGGACCCTGTTACGCCCGCCATCAGATATAGATGTTGTTCTGTATCTCTTGAGGCCGATAAAGACCCATCGAGAATTCGTTTTCCCTTGAATTGGATCAAAGCGGATAGCTTATCCAATTCTTTTTTATTAAGAGAAATTTTGACTTCCAGTGTTGGCAACTTAGAAAGGTCAAAATTTGAAGCAAGACTGGGTGTTGCCAACTGTTTGATTTCGGCCAGATGGGCTTCAATCTTTTCGTAAGCCACATCTGCTTCTTCAAGCAACTCCATAGCTAAACTAATATTATGGAGTGCTTGATCCAAGCTTTTCAGATCTGTCACCCGAGTCCCGGATTGAAAAAAATCGTTATCCAGGTTCTCGGTGAAGGGATCTATAAAATCTATTTTAAACGGTACCGTTTTCTGATCCATGACGGACTCCTCGCAATAAGCTGGTTAGATCGGTGAATAATGATTCGATTAACCCAATAACTGCAAGATAGACTGGGGTATCAAATTCGCCTGTCCCACCATCGCGGTTGAAGCCTGTACGAGAATCTGGTTTCTTGTCAGAGTTGCAATTTCTTCGGCGATATCTGCATCACGAATAGAAGATTCAGCAGCCTGCAAGTTTTCAATGGTAACTGAAAGGTTTGCCACAGAACGAGTCAGTCTGTTCTGTACCGCACCGACCTTACCTCGACCCTGCGTAACAATAGAAATAGCACCGTTAATAGTATCCAAAGCGGTCAAAGCACCCGCCGCACTGGTAACGGAAAGTGTGTCAATAGAAAGACTGGAAGCTGTTACTGCAGCAAGATTTACCTCTGTGTTCAAATTGATTCGACTATTTGCGCCGCTGTCAATTCCAACCTGAATGAGAACCTGGTTTGTTGAAGAAACACCAGATGCCAAAGATCCGTCAACCAGTCCTTGACCATTAAATTGCGTGGTTGCTGCGATACGGTCGACCTCACTTCTGAGTGCGTCGAACTCTAATTGAACTGTTTGGCGTTCTGTTGAACCAACGGTACCGGTTGCGGCCTGTGAAGCCAGCTCACGAAGTCGAATAAGAATACTCGATTGTTCGTTGAGTGCACCTTCTGTAACGTTAATGAGAGAGATTCCGTCGTTTGCGTTTCGTACTGCTTGACGCAGTGCTCGGATATCAGAACGTAATGCTTCTGAAATAGCTAATCCAGCTGCGTCATCCGCACCTTTGTTAATCCGGATACCGGATGAGATACGTTCAATAGATTTTGATAGGTTATCGTTGTTGTTGCCCAGAATCCGTTGGGCATTAAGAGAAGTTATGTTATTAAAAATTCGTACTGGCATATCCCTAATCCTCCACCATGAGTTAGATTATTACTGCATTAATATTTTTTGTTTAACTAGTACTGCTGCCCCTGAAGGATTTTTATTTAAGGTGGCTTCCTTTCAGCTTTCCACCGTGCCCCTGAAGGATTTTATTTAAGGTGGCTTCCTTTCAGCTTTCCACCGTTTCCTAAAAACTATTTGAGAGGGGAAATTTTTTTCCAAATTCAGGTTACTTCCCGCCTCAATTAGGGTTATCGGTAGAAAGATTAAGAACTTTAACAAAAGGTGAAGAATTATTGATTTTTTGTGCGCCAATTTTTTTGAACGACTTCTGAGTTTAAAGAAACGGCTTCAGGGTGGGTTTCCAGAAACGTTATTACGTCTTCCAGATCAATGGTGGAGTGTGGATTGAATTCTGAGAAAATCTTTTCCATTAATGCAAAATCTTGTGGGGTATCTACAGTCAATCGAAAATTGCGGTTTCTTAAATAAGAAGGTGCCTCGATCCGGGTAATTGTAAACTTATCAGTATGGTCATGAAACCAAGTAGTAACATGTTCGCGATACTTTAGCTCGTGAGCTTGTTCCTCAATTTTTTTAAGCGTTTTCAAGCAAACGACTTCGCAACCGGTTCCAAGGGGAATCGGATTAGCCGATATCGTATAGTCGGAATGAGATTGGAGATGTGCTTTTATTAAAGATCGTAAAAGAGGGATATCTATAAGAGGGTTGTCACCACAGATGCGGACGAGATGTTGGGCTTCGATGGTTTCTCCGGCTTGTATGAACCTTTTCAAAACATCCTCTTCAGAACCTTGAAACACAGCGATATTATGCTTTTTGGCTATTTTGATGAGAGGAGCTTCGGTTTCAGCCTCGGTTGTGGCCAATTGAATTTGGTCGATTTCTGGAACCTGCTGCAATCGAATGATGATATGCTCAAGTATAGAAAGCCCCTTAAGCAGTCGGACGCTTTTTCCTGGAAAACGTGTTGACCCCATTCTGGCCTGAATAATTGCTGCAACCATGATTCTTGAAATTAAATTTTATTGGAAGCGATTATTGTAACCTTTTGAAAGTTATTTGTAATGTCGAAAAAAACTCTGTCATTGATACGACCACCAAAACTCAACCCAGGAGATAAAATCGGCGTGGTGGCCCCAGCAGGGCCCGTCGATAAACAACAATTGCAAAACGGGTTGGATGTGATTTCTAAAATGGGATTCCAGCCGGTGCTCGGTAGGAAAATATATTTTCGCTCACGCTATTTTGCGGGTGACGATTTGCAAAGGGCGCAAGACATAATGGATATGGTACGCAATCCCGAGATTAAAGCAGTTTTTTGCGCGCGCGGCGGCTACGGAACGAATCGGGTTCTTCAACATTTGGATGCAAAAGTGATTCGGGCCAATGCAAAAATTTTTGTCGGGTCCAGTGATATCACGTTACTACTTCATTATTTGTATCTTCATTGCGGTGTGGTGGGGTTTCATGGTCCGATGGTTGCGGGTAGTTTTGGCCGGGCTCCTATGAATCAGTCACGCAAGCAGTTCAAAAATATTTTGATGGGAGAAACATCATCACTTCATTGCCGAAAGGCTAAAGTGTTTTCAAAAGGGATCGCTACGGGAAAAATTACAGGGGGGTGCTTGACGCTGCTTTGCCGTTCTCTTGGGACGCCTTATGAAATACAAACCCGCAATCGGATTCTATTTATAGAAGATGTGAGCGAACCTTTATACAAACTAGATGGTATGTTATGGCAGTTGAAAGCTGCGGGAAAGTTTAAAGGCGTGCGTGGAATTATTTTTGGAGAGATGGTCAACTGCAACCCACAAAAACCTGGAGATGGAAAACTGGAAGATGTTCTTGCCGATTTATTTCCAAAATCTGACATTCCAATTCTAACCCATTGTCCGATAGGGCATAGTAAGGAAATCTGGACCCTCCCCTTTGAAACTCAGGCAACTCTAGATGCTTCTACAAAATCCCTTGAACTGAAAAATTGTGGCGTTAAGTGAGGCGTACGCAAACGCCTTTTTCTTTCAGGTAGCGTTTGGTTTCGTCGATGGTGAATTCTTTGAAATGAAAAATGGAAGCGGCCAGTACGGCATCGGCTTTTCCCTCGGTAATCCCTTTATATAAATGCTCCAGTGTTCCGGCCCCGCCTGATGCGATCACCGGAATGGTTAGGGATTCGGAAACCGAACGATTTAATTCGAGATCATAACCCGACTTTGTCCCATCTCTATCCATACTGGTGAGCAAAATTTCACCGGCACCGTAGTCTTGCATTTGCCGAGCCCATTTGACTACATTTATAGCTGTGGCTGTTCTGCCCCCGTGAATATAAACCTCCCAGGTAGGGGATGAATTGTTTTTATCCAAAAGTAAATTAGGGTGTTCTACAGCCCAACTTGGAATGGACGGGTCGTCGGCCGCAGATTTAGTCTGCTTGGCATCGATGGCGACTACTATGCATTGGCTTCCAAAACGTTGCGCTGCTTTTTGCACAAAGGCGGGGTCTTTAACGGCAGCTGAATTTATGGCTACTTTGTCGGCCCCGGCTTTTAAGAGGTTTCGGATATCGTCTAAAGTGCGAACGCCCCCCCCTACGGTAAGAGGCATAAAAACTTTTTCTGCGGTTCGTGCTACGACATCCAGAATGATGTCGCGTTTTTCATGCGAGGCGGTAATATCCAGAAAGGTGAGTTCATCAGCACCTTCTTTTTCATACGCTGCAGCAACCTCAACGGGGTCGCCTGCATCACGCAGGTTGACAAAGTTCACCCCTTTGACCACGCGGCCATCTTTAACGTCAAGACAGGGTATGATGCGTTTAACCAGCATAAGTATTAGCCTAGATTTTTTGCGTCAGCATAAGACAGGGTTTTGTCATAAAGTGCTTTTCCAATAATTACACCTTCGACACCGGAGGATTCCAGCTTCATTAAGTTTTGGATGTCTTCAAGACGGCTGACGCCCCCCGATGCAATGACGGGTAATTGAGCCGCTTCTGCAAACTCTTTTATGCTTTCAAGGTTGGGGCCTTGAAGCATTCCATCGCGACTAATATCTGTAAAGATGAATCCGGCAATACCGTAACCTCGCATTTTGCCAGCAAGGTCGGTGGCTTTCTGGTCAGAAACTTCGACCCAGCCTTTAACTGCGACCATGCCATCTTTAGCATCGATGCCGACAATTATTTTTCCTGGGAATTTTTTGCACGCCTGTTCAACAAACTCGGGTTCTTTTTGGGCAATCGTTCCTAAAATAATTCTATAGACCCCTGCGTTGACATATTCTTCGATTGCAGAAAGAGTTCGAATGCCGCCCCCGACCTGAATGTCAACGGAACTGCTGTATATGATTTCTTTAACAATTTTAGAGTTTTTAGGGGAGCCTTCAAATGCTCCGTCCAGATCGACAACGTGAATGAGTTTGGCACCTTCTTCATCCCAATGATCTGCCATTTCTTGAGGATGATCTGAATAAATTGTTTCCTGATCGGCTTTTCCCTGGGAAAGGCGTACGCATTTCCCATTTTTAATGTCCACTGCAGGTATGATTTTCATTGGAGCTCTTATGGGTTAATTTTTGTGTAGGCAGATATTAACAAATTTTATAGATAACCTCGAATAATTCTAGTCGTTGAACCTTCACCCAGTTGGGTAGATAAACTGGATTTAATTGCGCTTGCTTGATTGCCAATTTTACCCTTTGCGTTATATAATCTCCTTTCTTGATGTGGATTTTCCTCTAACACCCCCATCTTCTTATTTAAGCCTGGATATTTAATATGACTTTTAAGGTTGAAAAATCGGATTTAGAAGGGGTGTTGTTAATTCAGCCGGCTGTCCATTCCGATTCTCGCGGCAGATTTTTTGAGAGTTTTCAAAAAGAAAGATATAAAGAAATAGGAATAGAGGAGGAGTTTGTTCAGGACAACCAGTCTGTTTCCCAGAAGAATACCCTTCGCGGCCTCCACTATCGGGCTGCTCCGGAGCAAGCGAAACTGGTACGGGTGATTAAAGGAGAGGTGTTTGACGTGGTGGTGGACATTCGTAGACAGTCACCCACTTTTGGTCAGTGGAGAGGTTATACCTTGTCGGATTCCAATTACCTGCAAATATATATCCCTGTTGGGTTTGCACACGGATTTTGTGTTCTCAGTGAGACAGCTGAGTTTTTATACAAAGTTTCCGAATATTATTCTGCAGAAAAAGAAAAGGGGATTATGTGGAATGACCCAGGTATTGGCATCAAATGGCCGACTTCGAACCCGGTTCTCTCGGAAAAGGATAAAACCAATCCCGCATTAAAAGATATCTAGTAAGGGGGTAGGGCAGATGACTCAGGAAGTTTTCCCGGAAAGGTATTTGCTGAATTCTTTATAAGCCAGGTTTACCGTATCTTCAATATTCATATCTGGCCCATTTTCTATGGTTGAAATATTTTTCACTAAAGTTTCATCCAAACTGTTTTTAAGCAGCTTCTCAAAACTACCCGATCCCATTCCATTCTTATAGAGCGTTAAAATTTCTCCGGCGATGGATATACCCGGTTTGCTGTCGAGAATCTGGTCGTAGTCGAAACCCTTCTTTTCGCCAAACTCAAGCAGTCGGCTGATTTTGCCGGACATTTGTTCGTATTGCTCCACACCAATTGTAGATTGCACCGAGTTGGCGAACACAGGAAGCAGGCAATCGGGTAACTCGGGTTTTCTTATATTCTTCTCTATTAACCTCAGAAAAAATCTCCCAACATGTTCTTTTCTTTGGTTCCTATCCTTCTTTTTCATCCGCCGCTTGGTTCTGGCTTTTTCTCGGTCAGGATCTTCTCCTGCAGAAGACGACACTCCTTCATTCATTAGTTGCGCGAACATAGCCTTGGTTCCAGAATCGGCGAGATTAAATTGCTCATCGGAGCCGAGATCGGAATTATCCGATGCGATTTTTAAAATTTTAAAAATAATGTCTTGTCTTAATGTATCGCTCATCGGGAACTCTTTGGTTTAGCTGTTCAAGTGTTTTTAACGATTATAGTACGGAATATCGATGTTTGTAGATAGAAATATTTGCGGCAATTTAGTCCCTGATTCAATTCGACAGCTTTTAAAGTCGTATTATGATTTTCAAGAAATAAAAAATCCAACAAATATTATTAAATAACACCCATTAAAACAATGGGCTTTAAGGTTGTGAGTGTTGATGTGGTTTTTTCTTATGTTAGCGGTAATTTTGTCCGATACAAATATATAGAGAGAAAAAATCTTATTAGCAATTAAAACGAACCTTCATTATGACACTTGAAATAGCCGAATCAAATTTACAGGGAATACAACAACGCAACAGCAGTGCTGCTGTGGGGTTTTCCGTTGCAAGCGAGTTGAATATCCGAACTCAGGAAGGGGATCTGGTAAGCCTTTCGTTTTCAAGCGAGCAGTCCCTTTCAGAATCTCGCACGCAAACTCAATCCAAAGAATTTGGCTCGTTTCAAGAAATCAGTACTGAGGCGAAAGCTGCTTCTAGTTACTCGATCTCTGTGCAAGGAGATTTAAATGAAGAGGAGTTGGCGGCAATTAACAAGCTGGCGGCAGAAATTTCGCCAATAGCGAGTGAGTTTTTTAGTAGCGGTGAATTTGATTTCGATGAATCTGGTGATGTTTTGGCTGCTAACTTGGGCGTGCTTCAGGAGGTGGAAATTTCATTGGAGCGTATTATTGTTGCCGCTTTTTCAACAAGCACATTCACTCAATTGCCGGAAGGCGAAGGTGGCGTAGCTCCACAGGATGTGGACGCGGCCTTGAATAATCCGGCTTCTGCATTAGATACGGAGGGCATTCGTGACTTCCCAGCTTTGGTGCAGGCTACATTTGATGCGGTCTTCGAAGCAGAAGCAGCAAAGCTTCCTGAGGCTGATTCTATCCTACGTTCTTTAAATGATCTCTTAGATTTTATTCGTCAGCGTTTGGGAAAAACTTTTGGTTCTGAAAATGCTGAACTTCTTCCGCAAGCTCCGATCCCCAGTGATGGTGTGGTCGATGCGGTAGAGCCTACTTCTCCAGAATCTGCCTGATAATCCAGCCTTTTTTAATTCCAGTTAGACTTCGGTTTTAAAATTTCTTTAACACCAACTGTTTAATCAGGTCTTTTGATCCCCAATTTTTTTATTTTTGAATGCAGGGTAGTGGGTCTCATTCCTAAAATTTCTGCTGCTCCATTGGAGCCGGTAATTTTCCATCCGCATTGATTCAAGGCATTTAATATGTTTTGTCTGTCATGCAACTTCATTTCTTCTTCTGTAAGAATACTGATATTTGTATCCCACTCTTTTGGGTTAATCTCTAAGCCCTTCCTCTTAATAATTTGTACCGTGTTCGATAGATTGAATAAAAGTTTTCCTGATCTAGATGTGATCATTGCACGTTCGATAACATTTTGTAGTTCCCGAATATTTCCAGGCCAATCGTAACCTTTTAGCTGCATCATGTTTGCCTGAGTAATTTTTGGCAGAGGTCGGTTTAGTTTTTTAGCTATTAGCTTAATAAAGTTAGAAGCCAGTAAAGGAATATCTTCTTTTCGGTCGCGGAGGGGAGGGACTTCTATAGGAAAGACATTCAGGCGGTAGTAAAGGTCTTGGCGGAAATTTTTTGATTCTACCTCCTCTTTTAAAGAACGGTTCGTCGCGGCAATGATGCGAACGTCTGCATGAAGTGTTTTTTCGTCACCGATTCTTTCAAAAGTTCCCTCCTGCAATACTCGAAGAAGCTTGCTTTGAAGATCCAAAGGAACCTCGCCAATCTCATCTAGAAATAGTGTGCCTCCATCAGCCAACGAGAACCTGCCCGCCCGGTCTTGGATAGCCCCTGTAAATGCGCCTTTCACGTGCCCAAAAAATTCACTCTCATAGAGTTCCTTTGGGATGGAAGAACAATTCACTTTAATCATCGTACGCTTCCTGCGTGAACTTCGATTGTGAATTTCTCGAGCTACCAGTTCTTTTCCTGTTCCAGATTCACCAGTAATAAGAACATTTGCATCTGTAGGGCCGACCATTTCTATTTGTCTTAAGATGGTTTCCAACGCTGGGCTGTTACCAATAATATCTCCATAGGCTTGGGCATGCAGAAACTCTTCATTGAGATAAGCATTTTCCAATTCTAATTGGTTACGTAGATCTTGAATTTCCTCTTCAGCCTGTATTCGTTCAGTGATATCTCTAAAAACCACCACTGCTCCCAGCAGTTTTAAGTTTTCACGAATGGGAGTGCTCGTATATTCAACGGGAAATGAAGTGCCATCTTTCTTCCAAAAAACCTCATTAGAAACCTTATGGACTTTTCCATCATTGAATGCCGCATAAATGGGGCACTCTTCTCTTGGATAATCCGATCCATCTGGTTTCGTATGGTGTAGTAATTTATGTTGAGGCTTCCCAATGATTTCCTGAGCGCTATAACCTGTCATTTTCTCTGCGGCATGATTGACAAAAGTTGTCGTGCCTTTAAGGCAAAGGCCTAAAACACCTTCCCCCGCTGAATCTAGGACCAACTTATTCAGATAAAGAGCATGCTCGGTTTGTTTTCGCTCGGTGATATCTTTGAAAACAACGACTGCACCTACTAATTTCCCGTGTTCACGAATAGGGGTGCTGACATACTCCACTGGAAAAGGAGTGCCATCTTTTCGCCAAAAAACTTCGTTAGAAATCCGATGGACTTTGCCATCAGTGAATGCTGAATAAATTGGACACTGTTCTCGGGGATAATCTTTTCCATCCGGTTTTGAATGGTGCACCAATTTATGTTGTGGTTTTCCTATCATCTCCTCGGCTGTGAATCCGGTCATCCGTTCAGCCGCTTTATTTACAAAGGTTGTTCTCCCTTCTGTGTCGAGACCATAGATTCCATCCCCAACGGATTCCAATATCAACTTATTCAGGTTTTGTGTGTCACTTGATTTTTGGGGGACGAAATTTTTATTTGAGTCCGATTTCATAAACCTATGATATCAGTTTTAACGAATTATCGCCACGAAATTAAGTTATTAGCGAAATTTCGTTATTAATTGTTAAATTGTTGAGCGGTATATAACTGTTTAAAAGTAATGGTTTAGGGTGGTTAAATCTGTTTGGCATAGAACCTGCTCTATATACCTGTAAAAGCCGATAGGTTAGTCGGGTAAATTTAAAACCAAAAACCAAAGGAAATAAAATGAAAACTGCAATCGCAATCATGTCAGACCCAAAAAACGGATCAGAAGAATCTTTAGGGCGCGTTTTTAACGCTTTGGCCGCTGCATATGATTTCAAAAATGCTGGTCAGGAAGTTTCAATTTTCTTTCAAGGAGCAGGAACGAGATGGCCAGAAGTTCTGGAAGCTGAAGATCATCCTGCGCATGAACTGTTTGAAGCGGTGTCAGACAAGATCAAGGGAATTTCATGTGCCTGTGCAGATGTTTTCGGCGCGAATACTTCGGGTTACGACTTGATTAAAGATAACTCTGTCCCGAAAACAACTGGCGTGACGAGTTTTGTCAAACTACAGGAACAGGGATTTAACATCCTCACATTCTAAAACGGCCTACCTATAAATGGGGGTAAATTTTTCAACTTTTGAAAAGGGAGAACCGGTCATGGCAAAACATTTTATGGAATTCGCATTCAACGATAGTGTCAGAAAAGTTCAGGAGCAATATGGAACCCGGGATCCCTATCAAAAGATGGAAAGCAAAGAAGAGTTTCGGAACAAGCTCACCTGGCAGGAAAAAAGTTATATCAAAAACAGGGACAGTTTTTATATCTCTTCGGTCGGAGAAAACGGTTGGCCTTATATGCAGTTTCGCGGGGGACCGAAAGGATTTTTAAAAGTCATCGACGAGAATGTTTTGGCTTACGCGGATTTTCGAGGAAATGGACAATACATCAGCACCGGAAATATTAATGCCACTAAAAAGACGGTTCTGTTTCTTATGGATTACACGCAACAACAAAGATTGAAAGTCTGGGCAGAAGCTGAAGTGCTTCACGCTGCCGATCATCCTGAGTTGTTGAAAAAGCTTGAAATGCCAGATTACGAAGCAACGGTGGAACGAATTTTTATATTCAAAGTTCATGCATTCGATTGGAACTGCCCGCAGCATATAACACCACGTTACACAAAAGAAGAAATTGAAAAGGGTCTGGTCAATTTAGATCAGAACCTTATTGAAATCACTTAAATTGAAATTCAAAAAATAAAGGAGAAAAGTTATGCCATTAATTCACGTTACCGCTTCACAAGTTGTATTGAGCAAAAAGAATCAGGATACGTTTATGTCGCGGTTATCCAATGCAGTATTGAAATCGGAAGGAGCGCCGATCAATGATCCTGGAGCACAATCTTTAGTATGGGCATTTTATGATGAAAAACCTGAGGGTACTAGTTATGTCGGTGGAAAAGCTTTAGACAGATCCCCTTTGGTTATCGCTATTACAACACCTGAGGGAGCCCTTAATCACTCAACGCGAAAATCTCTCGTAGAGGAAGTTGGTCAGATTGTAGACGATATTGTTGGGCCATTTGAGGGAAGACTAAACCATTGGACCATGCTTCATGAACTTAATGAGGGAAGTTGGGCGGGTTCCGGACAAATATTTCCACTTGCCGCTATTCAGGCAGCTATGAATATTAAGGCTGCATGAAACTAAAACCTATCTATAAATTTTAACTATAAATTATATAGGAGGGAAGTTATGATGACTGACCGATTACCATTACCACCCTATACGGCTGAGAGTGCGGAGGAAAAAGTCCGCCTTGCAGAAGATGGTTGGAATAGCCGCAATTCTGAGAAAGTATCTTTAGCCTATACCCCGGACACCAAATGGCGGAACCGATCTACTTTTGTTAACGGACGCGATGAAGTGGTAAAATTCTTGAGGGCTAAGTGGGAAAAGGAACTTGAATACCGTTTGATAAAAGAGCTATGGGCGTTTGAGGGAAATCGTATTGGCGTACGTTATGCTTACGAATGGCATAGTGATAGCGGAAACTGGTCTCGATCTTACGGCAATGAGAACTGGGAATTTGATGAGCATGGCCTCATGAAAAACCGTTATGCTTGTATCAATGATTTACCTATCAAACAATCCGAACGCAAATTCCTTTGGCCGCAAGGTCGCAGACCCGATGATTATCCATCTCTTAGTGCATTAGGTTTGTGAAAATGGATGGTGGTAAAATAGTGATTATAAAAATTAATGATTTAGCTCCACCACAGATTAATCAATATAGAGGATAATTTATGGAAACGTTAGACGCGATTTACCAGCGCCGCTCAATCAAGGAGTATGATACGGAGCATAAACTATCGCCTGAAGAAGAAACAAAGCTTCTTGAAGCAGCAATACAGGCTCCTACCAGTTTCAATATCCAACACTGGCGTTTTGTTATTGTGCGCAATCCTGAGCTTCGTCAAAAAATTCGAAAGGATTTTGGCAACGATCAAGCTCAAATGACAGACGCTTCTCTGCTTATTATCATGACTGCAGATACCAATGCGTGGAAGAAAAAACCTGAGCGCTATTGGAAAAATGCTCCAAAAGATGTTGCGGACTTGCTTGTAAACTGGATGGCACCTTTCCACGAGGGACGTGAATGGTTGCAACGCGATGAGGCGCAACGATCAATTGGTATGGCGATGCAAACTTTGATGTTGGCAGCAAAGTCGATGGGTTATGAATCTTGCCCGATGATAGGTTTCGACATTGAAAAAGTTGCGGAGCTAATCAATTTACCTGAAGATCATGTTATGGGGCCGATGGTGGCTATAGGCAAGGGGACAAAAAAACCGTGGCCAAAGCCGGGCCAATTACCCTTAAGTGAGGTTGTAGTTGAAAATAGTTTTTGATGGAAAACATTAGAATACAGATAAAGATTTCTTAATCTCTACAGATTAGGGTTTGATTGCGAAAACAGTATCTGAAAAAAATATTAGCTATAATTCATGCAGGAGAAAAAATATGACCCTTGTTCACGCATATGCTGCCAATAAAGCCAGTGGCATTTTAGAATCTTTCGAGTATGAGTTGGAGGCATTGGGCCCAACTGATGTTGATATCTCTGTAGAGTCATGCGGTATCTGCCACAGTGATCTAAGCATGCTCAATAATGATTGGGGTATGACGCAATACCCTTTTGTTCCGGGGCATGAAGTAATAGGGAAAGTTGCTTCCATTGGAGAATATGTTTCTCATATTGCAGTAGGTGATCGGGTGGGATTGGGCTGGCATGCGGGATATTGTATGACCTGTGATCAATGTTTAGATGGTCATCATAATATGTGTGCGGATGCTTCGGCTACCATTGTAGGAAGGCATGGCGGTTTTGCTGATACGGTGCGTGCTCAGGGACCCAGTGTTTTTAAAATTCCAGATGGATTAAGTCTACAAGCAGCGGGCCCCCTTCTTTGTGGGGGAGTCACTATGTTTAATTCTTTCGTGCAGCTCAACGTTTCGCCAACGGCAAGTGTCGGAGTCATAGGGATTGGTGGGCTGGGGCATCTGGCTTTAAAATTCGCGCGAGCATGGGGATGTCATGTGACTGCATTCACCTCAAGTGAATCAAAAGAAAAAGAAGCTCTAGAACTGGGAGCGACTGAAACTATTAACTCGCGAGACCCAGAAGCGATAAAGGCTGTTGCAGGTCAATTCGATTTACTTTTATCGACTGTGAATGTGCAATTGGATTGGAATACTTATATGGAAGCTCTAAAGCCAAGAGGTCGTTTACATATGCTGGGTGTGGTTTCTGAACCGTTAGGTATACGTGTCGCGCCTATGTTGTTTGGACAACGTTCGGTAGGCTCCTCTCCGGTTGGCAGTCCGGGAACGATCAGAAAAATGCTGGAGTTTTCATCCCGGCATGGTATTGATCCGGTCACCGAACATTTTCCAATGAGCAAGGTCAACGATGCAATGGAACATCTGCGTCAGGGAAAAGCCCGGTATCGTATAGTTCTTGATAAGGATTGGTAATTTTTGTTGAGGTGATAATCAGTGTCATTTTACTTGATGGACATCAACCTGTGTTGCCATCATTGGTTCGCCGATTAGGGCATGAGGGCGCCATTATTGAGGTCTATAGTTTGTCCGGTTAAGGAAGTTTGTTGTTCGGAAAATAGGTAACCTACGAACTGTGCGATTTCCTCCGGCTCTGACATCTTACCTAGCGGTACCGGCTTCATCGCTTCCTGATACGCCTGTTCTTTGGTGATTTTCAATGCATCGGCGAAACCTTCTATTCCTTCCTGAGCCATATCAGTGTTGACCCAGCCGGGACAAAGCGCGTTGACCAGAATTTTATCGCCACTGTACTCGGCGGCAAAGGATCGGGTAAGCCCGAGTAGCCCCGCCTTAGAAGCGCAATATGCTGAATAGCCTGGCACGCCCAGCCTTGCCAGAATGGATGAAAGGATCACCACTTTTTTAAAAGAAGCGGCATCTTTTTTAAGGTAAGGCAGGCATTCTTGAACTGTTTGATAGGTTCCAGTTAGATTAGTATCGATGACTTCCCGCCAGCGGTCATTTTCTCCATAAGTATTTTCACCGCCGATCCCGGCATTGGCTACCAGACCGTATAAGGATTCCACATTATTTTTTTCTAAAGCAGATTGCACATCCCCGACTTTGCGTATATCGCAGGAATGCGTTGAATGGTTGGAAGAATTTTGCAAGTTGGCTTTTGTTTCTTCCAATTTGTCGAGGTTGCGACCACAGAGGATCAGGGCATACCCTTGACTTGCAAGCGTTTCAGCGATGCTGCGACCGATTCCTGTACCAGCTCCTGTAATAAGAACAAATTTTGACATGAGAAGTTTTTAACGGGTTCTTTCTGATTGTTGGTTTCTGGATGGATTCAGCAGAATTTTTATATACTCAGTGAGTATCTCAGCTTTTTTTGTTTCATTTGAATTTTTATAAACCTGTATCAGGTTGTTGAGCATGCGGATAAGGGTTTCTCGATGTGTTGATTGCGATAAAAAATGTTCTTCAAAAGAATGACCGAATTGTTCAACAATCTGAATACATTGTTTTTTAGTCAAGAGACGGCCTTGATGGAAAGGGTCAAAATAGATCGGTTCTATAGGTAAACTGTATTTCACAATATAGTGGCCGGGCATTCCTACGCCAACGATTGGTAAATTCAATCGCTTTGCCAGTAAAACGCATATTGCTGAAAGGGTAATGGGTAATCCCGTTTTATTATCTAAAACTTTATTGATGAAGCTATTGTCTGGATTCTGGTAATTGTCTTTGTTGCCTTTGAACCCTTTTTGTTGGAAAAGAAAATGTGTGAAGGCAGCAACGATTTCGGGCGGTTCGGCTTCAGGATTTAAAGTGTCAGCGAATTTATGGGCTAGATCATCGAGCTTTTGACAGCACTCTTCGTGGGATGTATCTGGGTAGCCGAACTCCATGATCAGCATCATTCCGGTTTCCAGATCTATGTCTTGTCCTAATCCTTTTCGTGCAAGTTGCCTGAATTTTTCAGCAAGCTTTTGCGGAAGAATATTTTGGATTGCGATATTAGCTTGGATGCGCAAGGCATCATCGTCGCCGCGAGTGGCTATCTCCAAGAAGGGCAGGGCATCTTCACCCAACTCGACCAGTTGATCGCGAACGCTGCTCCTGACAAACTCATCACGGTCAGTCAATAACTTAATGAGGGAGGAAATCTGACCTAAGCCTTTGTTATGTTCCATTGGAATTAAATAAAAAAGCCCGGTACAGGCGACGGTTCGCCGCCCGTACAGGCTTTTGGGAAAATTTTATAAGTCTGGTTGTGGTGTAGTACGCAAATAAGGCTTGATGACCTTATGTCCTTTTGGAAATTTCGCCGGAATGTCTTCGGTTTTGATAGCCGGTACCACCACGCAATCATCACCATGTTTCCAATCAACCGGAGTTGCAACTTGGTAATTGGCAGTGAGCTGAAGCGAATCAATAACGCGCAGTATCTCGTCAAAATTTCTTCCTGTGGATGCAGGGTAGGTGAGTGTGAGCTTGACTGTTTTATCCGGACCAATGACAAACACGGAACGAACCGTTAGGTTGTTCAAAGCGTTGGGGTGAATCATGTCATACATTTCTGAAATCTTTTTTTCGGGGTCAGCAATGATGGGGTAATTGACTGAACAATTTTGCGTTTCGTTGATGTCTTTGATCCAGCCTTTATGGGAGTCAACGGGGTCTACGCTCAATGCGATAACTTTTACATTGCGTTTGTCGAACTCACTTTTCAAGCTGGCAACACGGCCCAGTTCAGTTGTGCAAACCGGTGTGTAATCTTTGGGATGTGAAAATAAAACTCCCCATCCGTCTCCAAGGTATTTATGAAATTCGATAGTGCCTTCGCTAGTGTCTGCCGTAAAGTCCGGCGCGATATCTCCTAATCTTATTGCCATGATTTGTTTGCCTCTTGATAAAAGTTAAAAATTGGAAAAAACCTTAATTTTGTCCGAATGACCCGTCCAAGAAAGCGCGGGCTTTCAATAAGAAAATGTAAGGGGGTGATCGATATTCAGTTAGAATTATACCATAAGGTCCGGTTTGGGAAAACTTCCCTCAAACCTACCCAAAATTGATACACACCTATATAATAATGTAAATATTAGATGATTTGCAGGTTTCTGGGGTGCAAATTAATTTAATAAACAGAGGAAAAATCTGCAGTGTCTAGCTATAAGGTTGAAGAAACAAGGGAGTTGCTACTCAAAGTATGGTCGGTTCTTTTGATGGGGCTGTATGGAGTTGGCTTTCTGCACGAGAAGATGTTGGTGCAGCAGACCTTGGAGGCTTCGGAAGAAATTTTGCCGGATATTGCCAAACTCCTATTTTTTGCGTTGATGTTTGTTTCATTTTTGGTTGATATTGTGGAAATGCGGGTAGATAAGAATAAAGCTTATCGATTTTTACTTTTATCTTTATTACTCGGCGGAGTTTCAGCAACCATCAGCGCAATGCAGTACCATGCATGGGTTTGGATGTTGGGAGGATAACCCAGCTTGCTAGACGGGTTGGGATTGGGTAGAATGCACTTTCCAGAAAGATCACAAACAAAATCTATATATAAGGTGGGCCGTTAGCTCAATTGGCAGAGCAACTGACTCTTAATCAGTAGGTCCTCGGTTCGACCCCGAGACGGCCCACCAAATAATACAAGGGGTTATGAGATTCGTCTCATAGCCCTTTTTGTTTGTGTAGGCACAGTGTAGGCAAGAGGCTTCAAACAGATGAGGGTTTATGAGGGTTAAACTGGGGTACAAATAGGATCTAAGTTTTATGCCTTCTTGCCTTTCTTTAGAAATAAATACTCAACCTACCCTGCTCCAGGGAGCATGCAGCAGTACCGACTGAGGGATTGACTGAGGGCTAAGTAAGCTAATAACGCAAACGCAGTGCAGTGTTATTAGCGTTAGACCGAAGGAGAGAGCGAGGGAAAGTACGTATGCAATGCGCCCGGCCTAAAATTTATTATAAATTGATATTTAGTATGGGATTTATTTAAAATAAACTGTTTGGAGCTTTTTCTAAGATCGCTCCCGACCCAAAGCGGTCATTAATCCTTTTTATGAACCAAGAGAATCATTTTTAAACTTCCTACACAGTTTTTCGCAATCCGTAGGGAAAAGTTAGGCAAAAAAGATGGACGAATTTGAACAAAAAAAGAGAGAAATACTTCAACCCATATATTTTGAAGCCGGTGCTGCTTTATTTGATTGCCAAGCATTTGAATATGGGATCTCCTATCTTCTATATCTCTTTGCGCGCTTTGGCACAGA